>JAHBWW010000005.1 GCA_019636795.1 Phycisphaeraceae bacterium | reverse complement strand
ACTCTCGCACCCCTGACGGCTCATCACCCGCGTCGACAACGCCACATTCTCAAGCCCCTTAGCGTACCACCGCTTCATCCGATCAGGATGCCCCACCTCAGGGTCGGCCATGGCGTCAGCAATCTTCTTGGGCAGCGGAAACCACTCGATCCCGCCATACATCCCTTCAGTGTTCTCGCGGAACACCACCAGATCGATGTCATCGCGATAGTTCAGCGGATTGCCGGGATACGCCTTGCAAGGCCGAAGGTTAGTATGCAGGTTGAACAACTGCCTCAACTTTACGATCGGACTGAAATAACTCAGCCCCTTGCCGTGGAGTTCGGGCGCCAGTTCCTCTGCCGCCTCCTCGCGTGGCTTGCTCGTGATCGCGCCAAACAGCGCACAATCCGTCTCCTTGAGAATTTTGATCGTCCGATCCGGCAGCGGATTTCCTTCGCGACACCAGAACTCCCACCCGATGTCCGCCGGGATGTACTCGGCATCAAACCGCATCGCGTCAAGCACAATGCGCGTCGCATCCATTACATCCACACCCACCCCGTCGCCGGGCATCCACGCAATACGATACTTGGCCATGATCGTTCGACCTCCTGATTGGTCAAGACTCTAGGCCTCTGCATCGCAACTCAGGCCACTCGACGAACTCGCTTCAGTCCGGCGTCCTCAGGTTTCAGTCCAGCGTTGTAGGCAAGCAGCGCAATCTGTAACCGATCCGAAATCCCGAGCTTTCGTCCGATGGAGATCCGGTGGTTTTCCACAGTCTTCGCGGAACGATGCACGTGCTCAGCGATCTCCTTGACCGTCATTCCCATGCCGATAAAAGCTGTCATCTCCAACTCGCGATCGCTTAAGCAATCCAATGGACCAAAATCCGCAACCGGCGCGGGCATCACGAGCAGACCATTCCAGAGATCCGGTACCAACCCCCCAAAACGCTGAACAACACACACACGCAGAATCTCACTGTGATCGTTCACGAATCGACACTGCGACAGGATCTGCCATCCGCCCCAGATCAACCGCTCAACCTGCATCCCATCAACACCCATGCGATCAGCAAACCCCGCCGCGTATTTCGGCGACATCACACTGCTCAGGCTCCGCCCCACCACATCCGTCTCACCCGACCTGAACATCATCTCCGCAGCCGTCGCCGTGGCATACGTCAGACGCATCTCCCGATCGAGCACATACACCCCCATCCGCGGCGACGCTTTCGATGCTTCGAACACAGCCTCCGCAATCGTCGCAACCGCACCTGGCGCCTGGCTCTGCGCGGAATACTGAGCCGCACTCGGACGCTCGATCGAACGCCTGTGCTCAAACGAAAGGTTGTCGGTCGAAGTCATGAGTGGTCTCCTTGTGAATCCACGACTCAATTGAATATACCACAATCTTCGACCATTCGTTCCGCCAAGTATTGAAAACACACTACCGCCACTTCCGATTCTTCCTCCAAATGCGGGCAAACCCTTGCACTTTCCCACAGGTTTGTGCAGCACTACAACAATTACTCATGCGACTTCCATGCGATAGAGATTTTCATTCATCATCACGCACCAGCATTTCCTTCGCCACCGCTTCAGCGCCGCCCTTCACCACCAATTCCTGTGCAACGCGACTCAATCGACTCATTGCAAAACTCTCACCGTTCATGCGAATGAACGAATTCACAAAGTCGATCTCAATATCCGCATCAACAACCGTCGTATTCTGCTCCCAGGTGTGTCTTACGCGGAGCGACCTCACCAATTCGGGGCATATCAGACACAAATAGCCGTTGTTAAACGCGTTCCGCAAATATGTCTCGCTGAAACTTTCTGCGATCACGCACGCGATGCCGCGATGCTTCAGTGCTGTCGCTGCCTGTTCGCGGCTCGAACCTGTCCCAAAGTTGCACCCCGACACAACGATGTCGCCCCTGCGGCACTTTGACCCAAACAGGGGATCAAAATTCTCGAACACAACCGCAGCCATGTCCTCCGCGCTCAAATCATCCCTGTACGTCCATTTGCCCGCGTAGATTCCATCAGTGTTCATGTTGTCCTTCGGCAGCACCAGCGCTCGCCCGCGCAAGACCGCAGGAAACCCGTCATACAGATCCGCTTTTCCGCTGAAATCAGGCGCCACATGCGACACGCCCACACTCCGCCGAAGCGGAACATCTTCGTACTCTTCCGGCGCACAGATGTAACCCGCTGCAGCACTCGCTGCAACCACCGCCGGCGAACCAAGGTATACCTCCGCATCGCGGCTGCCCATGCGACCACGAAAATTCCGGTTCGTCGCGCTGATCGCCACCTCTCCATCTTCAACCAACCCCTCGCCCAATCCAATGCAAGGCCCGCATCCGCTCGGGAGCATCGTCGCGCCCGCTGTTTGCAAAATGCCCCACGCGCCGCTCGCCTCAGCAGCTGCCTGTACTTCACCCGAAGCCGCTGCTACATACATCTTCACCCCATCCGCCACGCGCCGCCCGCGCAACACGCGCGCCGCCGACTCCAGATCCTCAAGCCGCGCATTGACGCAACTCACCAGATACGCCTTTTGAATCGCCACCCGCTTCTTCTCGATCGCAGGCACCGATGTCATCGTCTTGACCTCGTTCGGCCCCGACACATGCGGCACCACACTCGACAGATCCAGTTCCAACTCGATCGCATAGCCCGCGTCCTCGTCAGCGCCCTCCCACTCACGATGCCAACGCTCCACGTCATCGCGCGTATAAAACCCCAGCGAGCCCGCCCGCCGTACCCCAGGCCTCCGCTCGCTCGCCAGCACATCTGCCCGCTTGAGCAACGCCGCCTTCAACACCTCATCAAACGGAAACACGCCCGCCAGCGCTCCCCACTCGGTCGTCATGTTGGCGATCGAGAGGCGCTGATCCATCGTGAGCCCCGACACACCATCACCAACAAACTCGACCGCGTGATTCAGAACTTCATCGTTGTTGAACGCCCCGCACAGCGCGATGATCACATCCTTCCCGACGACTCCATCGCGCAACGAACCAATCAGCCGGCACCGCGCTACCTTGGGCACCTGCCACCACGTCGTTCCCGTCGCCCACAGGCACGCTGCGTCCGTCCGCACCACCGGCGTCCCAAGTGCCGCAACTCCACCATAAAGGTTCGAGTGCGAATCGCTCCCCACCACCAGCGCACCCGGCACCGCATACCCCTGCTCCACCATCACCTGATGGCTGATCCCCGTCCCCGCAGGATAAAAATCGATCCCGTTCTCCTCAGCAAACTTCGCAATCTTCGCGTACTTGGCAAGGTTCTCAGGCGTGAGGTTCTGGATGTCGTGGTCAATCGCAAACACCGGTTGCCTCGGATCGGCAACGCGCGCCTCGCGCCCCGTTCCTTCAAAGATCGATCGAAACTTCGGAATCACCGCACCCGTGTTGTCATGCGTCATCACATGCTTGGGCCTGATCCGCACGATCATCCCCTGCCTCGCGCACTCGCCCGCCCCAAGCCCCACCGCGTACCGCGTCGCGATCTTCTCAACCAGTGTCAAGCCCATAGCCCATCTCCTGCGTGCTCACACCATCGTATCAGGCGATCCACCTGCAACACTCAGCCTGTTGACGCTCATGCACTCCGTGTCAGGTTCTGATACGCTATCGGTTACATCGTTCGGTGCTGCCAGGAACTGCTCATGCTCACTCGATGCTTTGCCCTTGCCGTGCTCGTCTTGCTCGCTGCCGCCCCTGCACCCAGCCAGTATTCATGGGAATGGCACCCCGTACCCGCAGTGTGGGATGGTCCGCGGGCGTCGTACGACGGGTTCGCGTGGTATCGCACCGTCATCGAAGTTCCCGCCAACCTGCGCGGGCCATGGAAACTCCACCTCGGACGCATCGACGACACCGACGAGGCCTTCATCAATGGCGTCCTCATCGGTGCCTCAGGCTCAATGCCCCCGGATTCCCGCACCGCCTGGCAGGCCGACCGAATCTACCCCATCGACGAGGCACTCATCACCCCCGGACAAACACATCTCCTGGCAGTTCGCGTCCATGATTCAGGCGGCGCCGGAGGCATCTACAGCGGCTACCTCGAGCTTCACGGCTCCAACGGCTCAGTTCCACTCAACTCTCTCTGGCAGATCCACTTCGGCGACACCCCCGCCGCTGCAACCTGGCCACCCGGCGATCGCAACGCATTCATCGCCATGCACCGCGACGCCCAGCCTCAACCATGGACCGACCACCCGCTCGAATCTGGCCCACGAACGCTCTGGTACGAATCGCCCGCGCCAACTTGGTCGTACGCTCTTCCCATAGGCAACGGCCGCCTCGGTGCCATGGTCTTCGGCGGCATCGAAGAAGAACGCATCCAACTCAACCTCGATTCCCTCTGGGCCGGGCCACCCTATCCCGTCGTTCCCGAAGACGCCGGACTTCACATCGCCGAAGCCCGCACGCTGTTCTTCGCAGGCAGGCCCGCTGAAGGCGAAAAAATCATTGCCGAGCGAGTCCTCCCAGCACGCATCGCTCCACGCTCGCACCAGACGCTCGGTGATCTGACCATTCGCACGCCCTCCATCGGTTATCCACAGCGGTATCGAAGACAACTCGACCTCACCACCGCGATCGCCTCGACCGGCGTGCGCACCGATCGGGGGCTGATCGTCCGCCGTGTGTTTGCCAGCGCGCCCGACAACGTCATCGTCATCGAGATCACCGCCGAACAGCCAACTCGCTTCGAATTCGAACTCTCACGCCCCGCCAACGCTGTCGTCGAACCCATCGAACGCGGCATGCGCATGCACGGCCAGGCACAGCACAACGGATCGCACCTCGGCACACGCTTCGAAGCACGCACGCACATCGTCACCGACGGCCACACTTCCCACGATGGCGCGACCCTTGTCGCACGCGATGCAACGCACGTCTCGATCCTCCTCGCAGCCGAAACCGATTACAACTTTGACAACCCATCGTCCCCCCTCACGCACGACCTTGCAGCGTCACTCAGCGCTGCCCTTGCTGCCGCGGCATCCCGCTCCACCGCTGAACGCGTCGCCCGGCACGTCAGCGAACACCGCTCATGGTTCGACCGCGTGCACCTCGAACTTGGTTCTTCGCAATGGTCCGGCCCAACCGATCAGCGTCTTGCACGCGTCCAATCCGGCGCCAGCGACCCCGATCTTGTCGAACTCTACTTCGACTACGCGCGATACCTGCTCATCGCCTCTTCACGCCCGGGCTCGCTCCCCGCCAATCTCCAGGGCCTCTGGAACGAACACCTCGAAGCACCATGGAACGCCGACTATCACACCAACATCAATCTCCAGATGAACTACTGGATCGCTGATGTTGCCAACCTCAGCGAACTCAATGGCCCCCTCTTCGACTTCTGCGACCGTCTCATTCCTGCTGGACGCACGTTCGCACGCAGACTCGGGTGCAGCGGTGCCGCATTCGGACACGAAACCGATCCGTGGTTCTGGGCAGCATTTTCCGGACAACCTGTGTGGGGCATGTGGGTCACCGCAGGCGGATGGATGGCATCGCACTACATGGAGCACCACCGCTTCACACAGAACCACGAGTTCCTCATCGAACGCGCAATTCCTTACATGCGCGAAGTATCCCTCTTCTACCTCGACTGGCTTGTCGAAGATCCGGCAACCGGGCTCCTCGTCTCCGGCCCGACGACCTCCCCTGAAAACTCGTACCGCTTCGAAGGCTCTGTCCTCAGCCTGTCAATGGGCCCCACAATGGATCAGCAGATCATTCGAGAACTCTTCGAGAACACCCTCGAAGCCCACATGCTGGTCGGAGTCGAAGACGCCCTCACCACGCGCATCGCCGAGGCCTTGGACAAACTCGCGCCGACAACCATCGCGTCCGACGGACGCATCATGGAATGGCAACATCCATTCGAGGAAGCCGAACCGGGTCATCGGCATATGTCACATCTCTATGGCCTGCATCCCTCGAACCAGATCACGCCGCGCCACACCCCCCACCTCGCAGCCGCAGCCCGTCGCTCGCTCGAAGCTCGCCTTCAACACGGCGGCGGACACACCGGCTGGAGCCGAGCATGGATGATCAACTTCTGGGCCCGACTCAGCGACGGGGAGAAATCCTACGAAAACATCCAACTCCTGCTCGCCAAAAGCACCATGCCCAACCTGCTCGACGACCACCCACCGTTCCAGATCGATGGCAACTTCGGCGGAGGTGCAGGCATTGCGGAGATGCTGCTCCAGAGTCACGAGGGCATGATCGTCCTCCTGCCTGCACTACCCAAAGCCTGGCCCGATGGTTCCGCGCGCGGGCTCGTCGCGCGCGGCGGATTCGAGGTGTCGATGGAGTGGTCGCATGGGCGGGTGAGGCAAGCGGTGATTCACGCGCGTGCCGGCGGGACGCTGCGGTTGCTTGGTGTGGGCGATGGCGAAGTGTTCCACGTGGAACATGTGGACGCGGCGTTGCGCAAGGACGCTGCTGTGCGCGCGCGGGGGGAGGCTGTCGGGACCGTGCGCGCGCATGAGGTGTTTGAGCGCGACATGCACGCGGGCGAGATGTTCCTGATTCGATTTCGATAGGATTGGTGCTCTACCTGGAGATGAATGATGAAATGGTGTGTGATTGCGGTGGCTTGTTTGACCTGGAGTTGCTGTCGCGGGGATGTTGTGCTGCCGAGTGTGGTGAGCGATGGGATGGTGCTTCAGCGTGAGAGTGAGGTGCGGCTGTGGGGCTGGGCGACGCGCGGGGAGGATGTGAGTGTGCAGGGCTCGTGGATGGCTTCGCCGGTGCGGGCCAAGCCCGATGGTCGCGGACGATGGCAGGTCTCGGTTGCGACAGGCGAAGCCGGCGGGCCTTACACGGTGACTGTTGCGGGTGAGACGACTGTGACGGTGCGTGATGTGTATATCGGCGAGGTGTGGGTGTGCAGCGGGCAATCGAACATGGAGTGGACGCTGGCGATGACTGGGGATGCGGAGTCGATTGCGAGCGCGAACGATGACAGGCTGCGCGTGTTCACGGTTGGCAAGCAGATGTCGCTGCACTCGCGCTTCGACGCGACGGGAGCGTGGCGGGCTGCGACGCCTGGGCACGCGCCGGGGATGAGCGCCGCGGCGTATCACTTCGGGACGAAATTGCGAGCCGAACTCGGCGTGCCGATCGGGTTGATAGTGACGGCGTGGGGTGGCACGCGGATCGAAGCGTGGATGCCGGCTTCGAGTCTTGGGGCGTTTGTTGAGTATGAGTCAGAGTTATCCATTCTTGGCGTTGCGAGCGGCGATCCGAGCGGGCGTGTGGAGATGACGGCTGCGATAGAGCGGCGCTGGTGGGAATCGCTCGATGATGCCGGCGTGCGAGGCTGGACGGGGGCCGATTTTGACGCCAGCGCGTGGGGGACGATGGAGTTGCCGGCGTCGATGGGGCCTGATGGTCTTGATACGTTTGACGGCGTGGTGTATTTTCGGCGCGAGGTCGAGGTGCCTGCGTCGATGGCTGGAGACGCGCTTGAGTTGCATCTTGGGCCGATTGATGATTATGACGATGTGTGGCTCAATGGTGTGCATGTGGGCGCGACGCATGCGGAGAACCAATGGAGCGTGCCTCGGGTGTATGCGGTGCCGGTGGGTGTGGTGGACGCGGGGCGCAATGTGGTGGCGGTGCGCGTGCTTGATACCGCGGGTACGGGGGGGATCAATGGGAAGCCGGAGCAGATGATGCTTGTCGGGGGCGGCGAGCGCGTCTGGCTCGCGGGCGAGTGGCGGGTGCGGCGTGGAAAGGCTGTGAGCGAGATTCGGCTTGGCAGTCGCGGGGCGCTCGAGGTCAATGCGAATACAGCGACGGTGCTGTACAGCGGTATGATCGAGCCGATCGCGGACATGAGCGTGCGCGGCATGCTGTGGTATCAGGGCGAGTCGAACCGGCATAATGCGCACCGGTATGCGGATCTGATGGAAGCGATGATCGGCGCGTGGCGTGCGCGATTCGGGGGCGGCGAGTTGCCGTTCTATTACGTGCAGATTGCGCCGTTCAACTATGGCGGCGACACGGGGCAGACGGGCATGCTGCGCGAGGCGCAGCGGCTGGCGATGCGCGTGCCGAACACGGGGATGGTGGTGACGACGGATATCGGCGATGTGCGCGATATTCACCCGAAGAACAAGAAGGCTGTGGGCGAGCGGCTGGCGCGGTGGGCGCTGGCCAGGACATACGGGCATGATGTGGTGTACAGCGGGCCTCTGGTGGCGGGCGCGGTGCGCGAGGGCTCGAAGGTTCGAGTGACGTTTGACCATGCTGCGGGACTGATCGCGCGTGGCGGCGCGGTGCGGCACGTGCAGGTTGCGGGCGCTGATGGTGTGTTTCATGCGGCGGAGGCGACGATCGAGGGCGAGACGCTGGTGGTGTGGAGCGAGCGGGCGGGCGAGCCGCGGCGGGTGCGGCTGGGGTGGGGCGCGACGGATGAACTGAACCTGTTCAATGAGGCGGGGTTGCCGGCGTCGCCGTTTGAGGTTGAAGTACAATGAAGCAAACGCAGGTCACGAGAGTCAATGAGGTGATGCGATGCTGACGTGCAAGAACATATCTCTCGGAGTGACATTGGGCTTACTGATGATCCTTGGAGGTTGCGGCAGTCGGTATGAGGTTCGCGATCTCTCGGATGTGAGCCCGGGGGTGCTGCGTGCTGCAGCATTGGACGCGCTCCACGTTGAGTGGAGTGCCTTTGCGGTCAACTCGATTTGCGGCGAGTATCTGGTCCTCGGTGCCCACCCAGTGGGCAATCCAGATCAATGCGAGTTCGTGGTGTATGACCTCAAGGATGATGCGGTGATCTCGCGGACGCCAGTGGACTGTCCGGCAGAGTTCATGGACTGTCTGTCCCGAAGCATCTGTGTGGCTCGAATCGAGTCGGACGGCTCACCGACGGTCAGGGTTGTCAAGGCGGAGCACGGCCGCTTTTGGTTCCAGGCTGGACCCGCGGCCCAATTCAGGCGGTTGGCCTCTACCAAGCGATCTCAACCAGATTGGAGCATCGCGTGTGTTTCTGATTTAGAACGACGGCTTCCTTCCACCTTCAAATATCTCGAAAACAAGGCACTCCCCATTGGTCCATTGGAAAGCGACCAGGTTGTAATCAGCGACATTCCCGTGGCCTTAGGCTTTGATGCAGATCGACAATACCGGTTCATGGTGCCTTGGATTCGAATTGACGATCCACATCAGGATTCTGGTTTTTCACGACTTTCGATTTCTGGATGGCAAGTCGTAGGAGAGCCAGTTGTAGATTTAGAGCTGACTCGTGCGGATGCCCATCGTGTGTCACATGCTTATCCAAGCCAACGAATCGCCCGTTACGTTCGACCAATGTATGGAAAATTCGCGACGCTCAGTTTCAAAAAATACACAAAGGTGGAAATTTTAGACATACAGCGCGGGAAAGCGGTTTACTTTTATGAGCTTCGAGGGCGGCAAGGCTTTAACCTATCGAAGGTGCATAGATCTTTCTTTCTGGGACACTCGCCTCAGGGCAATCTTGCGTTCTACGCGCTAAAATCGCTCTCTGACGAGTCCCAAGTGAAGATGGATTCCGATGCGGGTTGGTCATTCGGACTCATGGCGGTACGACTTTCTCCACCTTGGACGATGTCTGTTGTGGTACTCCCAGCGATGGCGCAACGAATTTTCTGGACGCCGGATGGACAAATGTACATCGTGTTGACCCAGCCCTTTTTCAATAACGGAACGCGCACCGGAGGGCTGGCGACTCCGCCGATTTATCCATTAGATGCCTGGTTTATGGAGTGAGCGAGGCTCCGCTGCGCATGTACAGGTTGCGGGCGTTGATGGCGTGTTTCACGCGGCGGAGGCGACGATCGAGGGCGAGACGCTGGTGGTGTGGAGCGAGCGGGCGAGCGAGCCGCGGCGGGTGCGGCTGGGGTGGGGCGCGACGGATGAACTGAACCTGTTCAATGAGGCGGAGTTGCCGGCGTCGCCGTTTGAGGTTGAGGTGGAGTGAGGCGTGCGCGTGTGATGAGGGTGATGGTGAATCGCGACCCGGAGGTGTGCACCTGACGGTGCAAACCTCCGGCGTCCTAAAGGCAGGACATGAGAATGTGCGGTGTCCTGAAGGTAGCAGATTCGTGCGTGCGGTGTCCTGATGGCAGGAGATGCGTGCGTGCGGCTCGAAATCAAAGTCAGATGTTAGAAGTCGAAGATCTTGTCGAGGACGCGGGTGAGGAAGCCTTTCTTGGATGATTCTCGCAATTCGCCGGTGTTCTGGAGGTTCATGCTGAGGCTGGCGATCTGGCTTGAGAGGATGGTGTTGCGGTTGGTGATGTCTTCCTGCCGGGCGACGCCTGAGAGGACGAGGGTCTGGACTTCGGAGTCCTTGGTGATGGTTTTCGTGGCCTGAAGGACGAGGGTGCCGTTGGGTTTGATCTCGATGATTTCGGCGGTGATCTTGGCGCTGAAGCGGTCGGAGCGGGCGTATTCGCCGTCGCCTTCGAACTTGCGTTTGAAATCGGTGCCGAGGAGTTTGGTGTTGGCGGTGTCTCCCTGACGGAGGCGCATTTCGAGCAGCTCCCAGGGGTCGAGGATAGCGTTGAGGGTGAGGTTGGCGCTGGATTTCTTCTCGGTGTCGAGGGATTGGCTGCTTTTCTGCTGGCTTGTTTCATCGACGATGATGGTGATCAGGTCGTGCTTCATGAAGGTGCGAGGCTCGGGTGGCGTGACGAAGAGCATGCTGGCCTGGGCCATTTCGGTGGTGGCGGCTTCGCGCGCGGCGAGGGCGGGGCCTTCGTCGAGAGCCTTGACGAAGAGGCTTTGTGCGGCGGCGGGCGAGGTAAGCAGTGCGACGGTCATGATGGTGTTGCGTGTGAGCATGGTTCAATGGTCCTCGACGGGGTCGATGTGTTCGTGCAGAGTGCGGCCGGTGATGAGCACAGCGCGGCCTTTGCCGTTCATGCGAGCATAAAAGGTCTTTCCGCCGGAGATGGGGCGGAGGAGGACGCGCTCGCCGTCGCGGGCGGTGCCGAGCGAGCGGGCGGCCTGGCGGACGACGATGGATCCTGTGATGCAGCGAACCATGACCTCGTCGCCGATGCGGACGACGATGGGCGGCTCGACATCGCGGCGGTCGATGGGCTGGCCGGGGCGAAGATTGGTGCGGGTTTCGTGCTCGACGATCGCGGCGGGGTCGGCGGGGTCGGCTGATGGCGGGAGGAAGCGTTCTTCGGTTGTGAACTGTGCGGGGCCGATGATGGTGCGGCGAGCGATGGGCTCGGTGGCGATGGCGACGGTGCGGCGGATCTCGACGCCGACGCGGATCGAGGCCTGGTGGAGGATGCGGTCGCGGTCGTAGAGCGTGATGGCGATGGGCATGGTGCTGCCGGTGCCCATGGGGATGACTTCGACGATGCGGCCGGTGGTGGGCGTGAGCAGCGTGGCGCTGTCGCGATCGGCAAATTCGAGTCGCAGGTCGTCGGGCGAGACGCCGAAGTGCTCGGCGAGGCGGGCTTCGATATGGCTTCGGAGAGTCGGGCCGATGCTGGCAGCCTCGCCGAGCGCGAGGTGTTCATCGGCGGGTGCGTTGTGGCTGCCCGACGACGCGGCGATGGCTGGTTCGATGATCCGGACGCGGCAGAGCGAGCCTCGGATGAGCAGTTGTGCCTTCGGGACGGGCACGAGGCGGGCCAGATCATCGGCGTTGATGTCGAGCCAGTGGTTGCGGGCGTGGTCGGCGGCGGCGTCGGGGTCGTGGATGACGATCGCGGCCAGTTCGGCGGCGCGCGGGCTGGCGATGACGGCGATGTCGCCGAGCGTGAGGGGCGCGCCGTGGGCGATGCGGGCCGTCGAGCGGAGCGTAATCTCGGTGTGGCTGGCGCCGGCGGGCGCGACGGCGAGCGCGAAGAGCAGAGCGGCGAAGATGGCGAGGGTCGGTCGCGTCATGCTGCGTTACCGGCGAAGCTGGGCGATGGTCTGGAGGGCCTGATCGGCGGCGCGGATCGACTGGCTGTTCATTTCGTAGGCCCGCTGGGTGCGGATGAGTTCGATCAGTTCGCGCGCCGGATCGACGTTGGAGGCTTCGAGCATGCCCTGGCGGACGCGGCCCGTGCTGTTTTCGCCGGGGACGCCGACGACGGGGTTGCCGCTGGCAGCCGATTCGACCCAGAGATTCTCGCCGACCTGTCGGAGGCCTGCGGGATTGATGAATGAGGCCAGTTCGATCTGTCCGGCGACCTGTGGCTCGGTTTCGCCCGCGACGATGTACCAGACCTGGCCGTCGGTGGAGACGTCGACCTTGACGGCTTCCTGCGGGATGTTGATGTTGGGTTCGAGGCGTCGGCCCTGATCGTTGGCGAGCACGATGTCGCCGTCGGAGTTGAGGACGAAGTTGCCGGCGCGCGTGTAGGCGGTGCCGCCACCGAGTTCGGGCTCGACCTGGACCTGGAAGAAGCCTCGGCCCTCGATCATGAGATCGAGTTCCTGCCCGGTGCTGATGGGCGCCCCTTGGCTGAACTCCTGCTGGGTGCCGGAGACTTTGACGCCCAGGCCCACGTAGAGGCCGGTGGGACGCTCGTCGCCGTTGGGGTTTTCGACGCCGGGCTGGGCGCGTTCGATGTAGAGCAGATCCTGAAAGTTGGCGCGGCTGGCCTTGTAGCCTTCGGTGTTGACGTTGGCCAGGTTGTTGGCGATGACGTCGAGTTTGGTGTTCAGGGCGTTGAGGCCGCTGGCGGCGGATTGAAGGGCGATGATGGCCATGCGAATGTTTCTCCGGGTGCTGGCTCAGCCCATGCGGGCGAAGGTGTTGATGGCGCGTTCGACCATGCGGTCCTGATACGAGATGGTGCCGATGTTGGCGCCGACTGCGCTGCTGGCGCTCTGGACGGCGAGCAGGGCGCGAACCTGATCGACGGCCGAGCCTTCGACCGCGCGCTGGGTGATGCGGCCGGTGGCGGGGCGCAGGTTGCCTGCGGCGGCGGCGTCGAGGGCGAAGAGGGTGTCGCCGATGGGCCGCAGGGCGCGGCGGTCGGGAAGATCGACGAAGCGCAACTGGGCGACGATATTGCCGTCCTGACGGATGAAGCCGCGGTTGTCGATCTCGACGGGCGTGTTTTCGATCAGGCGAATGGGGCGTCCGGCGGTATCGATGATGGGGTTGCCGCTTGAGGCGAGCACGAGGCGGCCGCGATCGTCGAGCGTCATGCGGCCGTCGCGCGTCAGGGCGATCGAGTCGGCGTTGGCGTCGCTGCTGGTGCGCGCGACGAGAAAGCCTTCGCCCTCGATGGCCAGATCGAGTTCGTTGCCGGTGGTGTCGATGGTGCCCTGACGGAAACTGACGCGGCTGGGCGCGAGCAGGAGCCCGCCGCCGAGTCGTTCGAGAAGTGCGTTGGAGGGTAGGAAGTGCAGGCCGTCTTCGCGTCGTGCGTGGTCACGCTGCATGGTGGCGGCTTCGACGGGTTTGTAGCCGACGGTATCGATGTTGGCCAGGTTGTTGGCCATGGCGTCGAGGCGGGCCAGGCTGGTCAGGACGCCGGAACTGGCGATGTCGATGCCGTAGTACATGGTGGACTCCTCCGCGCGGTGTGGGCCTCCGTGCCCGCAGCGGATGCATCTCAAACGGCGTGCCAGACGGCTGCGGGGGTTGGCGGGGCTGCACGCGCAAGGCTTGCGCGAGTTGCGGCAGGCTCTGCCGATGCTGGGCTGGGCGATGAGGCCCCGCCGGGTTGCGATTACAATTTGTCCGGCTGGACAGAGCACATGCGTTATACTGCCGGAGGCCGATGCGTCGCTTGTGTGCCGGGAGAAGTTATGGAGACGGGAAAGCCTGCTGCCGGTCTGAAATCAGGGTACATCGTCGCCATTGTGGTGCTGTTGGTTGTCTTGCTGATTCCCTGGGGGCTTGGTGCTGTGGTTGCACAGTGGACGGGCGTCTCGGCGAACGATGGCGGCAAGCTGGTCTCTGCAAATATTGCCGCTGTTGTCGGCCCTCTCGCAGCGGTGTATGTCATCACGACAATGCGGCGTGCCGGACCGACGCTTCTGGTGCTTGGTCGGAACTCGCGGTGATGATAATGTTTGTGCCCGCGGGAGTTCTGCTCCCCATATCTATATGGTCACGCACGGTGAGCATCGTCGCTCTGCCCCCGCCGATCATGGTTTTTCTCATCTTTGGCCTGATGTGCCTGGGAGTGATGATGGTGGCCTTGGGGTACTCTCAAACTCGATTCACCGAGTCCGGCGTGGTGCATAACTTGGCGTTCATCCGGTGGGAGCATATTCAGTCGTGGGAGTGGAAGAACGATTGGATCCTGTTGCTGACCCTGTGGCGAAACAGGTGGTTTGCCAACACCTGGAAGATTCGCGTGCCGACCGGGAAGCGTCAAGCGGTTGAGAACATGCTGCGAGCACGGGCCGCGGCGGGTTCGTAGCGCGGCGTGGCCAGGCGCGGGCCGCCCGGCTTCGCGGCGCGGTGGGGAGTCGAAGGAAGCGAAGCAGAAAGAGTTCCGTGCGCGAGCGCACCTGCGAAGAAGAGAACCGGGTGCCACGACTCGCGACCGATTGAGGTCGCGCAGTCGTGCGGAATGTTGAGGGCGTGCCGGAATGTCGAGGGCCCTGCGTCGCGCGGGAACCTGTGTGCCAAACGGGCATCGCTGCGCGGGGAGAAGAGGGAGGAAGAGGAGAAGACGGAGGGCCGCGAGCGATGGCACCCGTGTCCATGGGAGTTGGGTATCAGGACGCGGGAGTTGAAACAGTGACAGAACGTGTGAGTTTCACAGCGCGATCGGGTCGATGCCGACCGGTCCTGATCGCTCACCCTCATACCAGCGAGCGCTCGACCATGCCCAGTCGGTCTGATGATCGACCAGGCCGCGTCGCACGGGATTTTCGTGGATGTAGCGGAGTTTTTCGCGCACATCGTCGCTGCTGCGCATCACGCGATCATGCCCCCCGCCGGGCTGCCAGAACTGCACACGTCCGCTCGCGGCCGTGATCGAAGGCAGCACGGTATCGGCGCGAGCACGCAACAGCGCGAGCGCGGTGCGTGCCGAATCACGCTTAATCTGCCACAGCCCACGGACGAGGCTCGCTTGCAACGGCGGAGGCATGAGCAGCAGATGGACATGCTCGGGCATTACCACCCACCCGACAAGCAGACACGCGCCGCTGCGTCGGGCGCGTTCCAATGTCGTCGCAAACACATCACGCACAGCAGGATCAGCAAAGAGAGCGAGCCGATGCCGCGTCGAAAACGTGCATAGTCGCATTCGATTTGGCAGTTCGATGCGACGGAATCGCTTGAATGAAGCGGGCTCTGACTCGTACATGGCGCAGTTCCGAGATCGCACCAGTTTAGCCTCGGGCGGTGCGTCGCGCGGGAACCTGTGTGCGATCCGGCATCGCTGCGCGGGGAGAAGGAGGGAGGAAGAGAAGAAAAAGTAGGGCCGCGAGCGATGGCACCCGCGTGTGTGCTGGTTGCCGCCGCGCTGGCTCGCGCTTCAGCCGATACGGTAGGGTGTCGGGGCGAGGGATGCATCGACGCGCGTGCGCCAGTCGTCGTAGCCGCTGCGGCCCATGAGGCCGAAGGTCGCCTTCTTGCCGGTTTCGACCGCGGGCTGGTTGTAGGCATCGACGCCGAGCATCAGGCCCGCGTAGGCTGTGGCGATCTGCCAGAGACTGATCAGTTCGCCGATGTGATGGGCGTCGATGACGGGCATGTGGATCGTGAAGTTGGGGCGCTGGCTCTCGACCAGCGCGTACTCGGTCGCGCGTTTCTCGGCGTTGAGCAGCGTGGTCATCGAGGCGCCTTCGAGATAGGAAAGAGCCTCGACGTTGAGGCCCTCGGGGATCGTGATGTCGCTCGCAAACTCCCCGACTTCGATGAACCCGATGACCTTGTCGTTGGGGCCTTCGCGGTAAAGCTGAATCTGGCTGTGCTGATCGGTCGCGCCCAGAGCGCGAATGGGCGTGAAGCCCGCGTAGACGCGCTCGCCGCTGGCGTCGAACTCCTTGCCGAGGCTCTCGGCCCAGAGCTGGCAGTACCAGTCGGCGATCGACACCAGGCCGGTCGCGTACGGCATCATGACGTGGTTGGTCTTGCCCTTGCGGCTGGCCAGTTCGACCAGCAGCGTGGCGAGCATGGCGGCGGGATTGCGCGAGAGATCGGGCAGGGTGCAGCGCTGGTCCATCGCGGCGGCACCCGCGAGCAAGGCGCGGATGTCGATGCCGCACATCGCGGCGCTGAACAGGCCGACCGGCGAGAGGACGCTGAAGCGCCCGCCCACGCCGTCGGGCACGGGAAGGGTCGCGTAGCCCTCGTCATCGCAGATGCGGCGCATGGTGCCGCGCTCTGGGTCAGTAATGGCGACGATGTGATCGCGGGCGCGCGGGCCGAGCGCGGTCGTGAGCGCGTCGCGGACGCACATGAACTGCGCGGCGGTCTCGGCGGTTTCGCCGGACTTGCTGATGACGTTATAGAGCGTCGATTCGGGCGGGCACAGCCGCAAGACGGCGGCAAAGACCGTCGGATCGACGTTGTCGATGACGAAGAGGCGCGGGCCGGGGCGGGCATCGGGGGCAAGCAGGTTCCAGAAGGGTTGATTCAGCGCGTTCTGGAGCGCGATGTTGCCCAGCGCCGAGCCGCCGATGCCCAGGACAACAAGATTGTCAAAGCGGCCGGTGCGCTCGCGGACCAGCGCATCGACGGCGGCGATGTGCTCGGTGCGCATCGGGTCGAAGGGAAGGTTCCGCCAGCGTTCCCAGCCCGTGCCGCGCGAGGCGGCGAGGCGGGCGGTCAGGCTCGCGGCGGCGGCGGCCAGGTCGGAGTTTGGTTCGAGGCGGGCCGGATCGAGGCCGTGATTGCCGACGCGGTCGAATAGACAGTTGGCGTAGTCGAGGGTGAGCATGGACTGAGGATAGGGCTGCATGTCAGCGCGGATCGAACCGTGGCTACGATCGGCTGGCGCGCGATCGCGCGAAGAGGCCGCTATGTCGCATGCCTCGATGCATCGGCCGGAGTCTGATGTCGAGATCGCGGTGAGGCAGCCTGTCAAGGAGCGAGAGCGATGAAAGCAAAAGCGTTTGGAGCGCAGTCGGCAGCGTCGGAACTGGCCGGGATGACGATCGATCGGCGCGAGCCGCTGGCGCGCGATGTCGAGATCGACATTCTGTACTGCGGCGTGTGTCATTCGGATCTGCACTTTGCCCGCAATGAGTGGGGCATGACGGTGTATCCGGTGGTGCCGGGCCACGAGATCCTCGGGCGCGTGACGCGCGTGGGGACTGAGGTGAGCAAGTTTCGCGTGGGCGACCTTGCGGCGGTCGGATGTCTGGTGGATTCGTGCCGAACGTGTTCGAGTTGCCAGCGCGGGCTCGAGCAGTTCTGCCTCGGCGGGCCGGTGTTTTCATACAACGGCCCCGACAAGCACTCGGGCGGGATGACGTATGGCGGATACTCGGAGAGAATCGTCGCCGATGAAGCGTTCACGCTCAAGGTGCCGGCGGGGCTGGACCCGGCGCGGGCGGCGCCGCTGCTGTGCGCGGGGATCACGACCTATTCGCCGCTGCGCCAGTGGGGAGCGGGCAAAGGCAAGAAGGTCGGCATCGTCGGACTGGGCGGGCTTGGGCATATGGGCATCAAGTTTGCTCATGCGTTTGGCGCGCACACGGTGCTGTTTACGACTTCGGAAGGGAAAGTGGCCGATGGCAGGAAACTCGGGGCCGACGAAGTCGTGATCTCGAAGGATGCCGATGCGATGGGCCGGCATGCGGGCAGTTTTGACATGATTCTCGATACGGTTTCGGCCGATCATGACGTCAATGCGTACCTGGCGCTACTGAAACTGGATGCGACGCTGGTGATGGTCGGCGCGCCGCCAAACCCGCAGGCGGTGAGTGTGTTCAGCCTGCTGATGCCGCGTCGGCAACTGGCGGGTTCGCTCATCGGCGGCATCGGCCAGACGCAGGAGATGCTGGATTTCTGCGGGCGAGAGGGCATCGTCTGCGACATCGAGATGATTCGGATGGATCAGATCAACGTTGCGTATGAACGCATGCTGCGGAGCGATGTGAAGTATCGGTTTGTGATCGATATGGCGTCGCTCAAGGGCTGAGAGCGAGCACTGGGAGTCTTTGAGTTTGCGATGACCTGACGCTTGTCCAAGGTTTGCTGGTCAACAGCATCGAGGCCTTGGGTGGCCAGTTATAAAGAAATAGGCGCAACAGGACTCGAACCTGTGACCTCTGCCATGTGACGGCAGCGCTCTAGCCAACTGAGCTATGCGCCCTGATCCTGGGGTGAGCGTAGCGCGCTGAACGGGTGTGTGTCCAGCGGAACAGGCGGAGATTGAGGAGCGAAGTGCCTGGGCGGGTGCGAGGCAAGAAAAACCGTCGGGCAAGACCCGGCGGCGTGTGAAGAACTCGTGAGGCAGATGGGTGAAGATGAGGCTGAGATGCTTCAGTTTCCGCCGCCGTCGCCTTGGCGATTGCCGCCCTGGCGATCACCGCGTGGACGGTCGCCGCCGCGGCCGCCGGCGTTTTGGTTCTGACCTCGATTCATGAACTCGATGTTGGGTCGGCCGCCTTCTCCGCCGCCGCCGGGGCCCATCATTCCGCCGCCGAAGAGCATGCCCATGGCACCGGGGCCTGGCATCATGCCTGCGGGTGCGGATTGGAGCCGCTGCATCATGTCAACGTATTCTGCGGATTGCCCGGTCTGGACGCGCTGCTGGAACTCGGCGAGATCGATCTCGTCGATGAAGCCGTCGTTATTGATGTCGGCTTTGCGGTCCTGATTGTAGAAAGCGTCGAGGAACGAAGGCATATCGGCGGCTGTGACGAACCCGTCGCCATTGGCGTCAAACTGGCTGACGAAGCGGAAGTCGGACATGACGTCGCGCATGTTTTCACGGAGTTTGGCCATTGCATCGGGCGTGAATCGGCCGTTCTCGTCGGTTTCGTAGCGTGCCATCATGTCGGCTCGCATCTGCTCACCCCACTCACGGTGTGCCTGCCTCGCTGCGCGAGATTCGGCCTCACTCAGGACACCATCGCCATCGGCATCGAATGCGGCGAGCAGTGCTGCCTGACGATCGGCTTCGAGCGCCCGCATGCGCTCGCGACCTTCTTCACGCTCGGCTTCGGCCAGTGCGCGTTCTTCATCACTCAGGACGCCGTCGCCGTCCTTGTCGTAGCGGTCGAGCAGCCAGCGATCACGCATGGCTTCACGTTCGGCGCGCATGGCTTCGCGCATCTCGCGGCGTTCATCTTCGTCGAGTTCGCCGTCGCCGTTCTTATCGAAACGTTCGAGCATCTGGGCGCGCATCTGCTCGGGGTCGAAGTTGGCCTGGCCGCCCCATTGTCCGCCCTCGCGCTGGAAGCCTCGGGCGTCGATGCCGCGGTCGCCGCGACGGGCTTCGGGCTGGTCGGGCGTTTCGTTGATGGTCATGGCCGGGGGCAATGAGTCATCGACAATGAGCAGAGGCTTGCGTGCGGACGACTCGATCGGCTGGGCCAGCTCGGCCTCGGGAGCGGTTGCACCCATGCGAGCCATCATGACGGCACCACCAGCAAGTAGAGAAAGCCCAGCAACGGTTCCGACGACGATTTTTGCACTCACGGGTGAATCTCCAATGGTCCGAGGTCTCCGGGTTGCCCACGAGGCTGCGGGCCTGAGCGGCACAACGAGGAATCAAAGGCGGGATTGCACGTGCCCCGGTTGCTGTTCGTTTGTTTCGGCGAAATCGATGCGGGCCGATGAAGTTCTCATACGAACAGAATACGAAATGGCGAGGGGGAGACTTGAACTCCCGACCTGAGGGTTATGAATCCTCCGCTCTAGCCAGCTGAGCTACCTCGCCTTGAGGTGGCGTGATGGTACGCCGGGAAGGCGTTTGGGGTCGAGTTGCAGCCTCGATTCAGTCAAGGGAATCAAGGCGCGGGTTCAGTCGAGGAACGCATTTCTTCGGCCTGGCTGACGCGGCGTTCTTCGCCTGATGGCCCCAGGGGCGGTCGGGCTGAGGAATACTGGTTGCGTGCGGACGCGGGGTCATCTTTGCGGACCTCGTCATCCACATCTTTGAGCCCCTTCTTGAACTCGACGAGCCCCTTGCCGAGGCTTCGCCCGACTTCCGGGAGGCGTCGGCCGAAGAGCAGGAGAAGCACAACGCCGATGATGAGATACTCCATCGGGCCGATGGACTGAAAGAGGCCGAAGGTCAATCCGTGGATCATGATGCTCACTCCGCGAGGTCTGGCTACGCGGTATTCAAGCGGACCCAGCGGGCGGTGTCAATGCGCGGGCGGGTTTGTCGGTGAGTCGGAGGGGGACGTCAGGTGTTCACGGAAGGCCCGCTCGGCGGCCTCGACTACGTTGGAAAGCAGGACTGTGACGGTCATTGGACCGACGCCGCCGGGGACGGGGCTGATGAAGCCTGCGACTGGAGCGACGCGGTCGAAATCGACATCGCCGACAGTTTTTCGGCGACCATCGGGCGTGATGATGCGATTGACGCCGACATCGACGACAATGGCCCCTGGGCGGACCATATCGTGGGTAATGAGGGCAGGAACACCGGCTGCGGCGACAAGCACATCGGCCGAACGGGTGATATCGGCAAGCCCCTGGGTCCATTTGTTGCAACTGATGACGGTGGCCTCGCGGCGCATGAGCAGGACGGCGATTGGTTTGCCGACATGGTTTGAAGCGCCCACGACCACGGCGCGGCGGCCTTGAAGGTCGATGCCTGTAGATTCGATGAGTCGAAGTGCTGAGAGGGCTGTGCAGGGTGCCCAGAGGGATCGGCCGTACACGACGTTGCCGATGTTCGCGGGGTTGACGCCTTCAACGTCCTTCTCGGGTGCGATGGCCTGCTGAATGTCGTAGGGGTCGATGCCTTCGGGGACGGGGAGGTGCATCATGATGGCGTGCACCTGAGAATCAATGCTCAAGGCCGAGATTTTACGCTTGATGTCGTGCAGGGTCGAGGCTTGAGGAAGCAGATGGAGTTCGTAATCGATACCAAGCTGCTGGCATGTGCGGGCTTGGTTGTCGGCATAAATGCGAGCGCCGTTGTCGCCGGATTCGACGAGCACAGCGTCGAGGCGTACGGACTTGCCGCGTTCGAGCAGTTTCTGGACTCGCGCAGCGAGGTCGCGGTGTGCCTGCTCGGCGAGAGTCTTTCCGTCAATGATGGTCGCGGGCATGCGGTCGATGATATCCCTCCCCGGGAGGGTGGTGGCGCAGTACGATGATGCCGAGGTGCGGCGATGCGAGATGCGACAGAGCGAATCGAGGTGCTGCGTGAGCGGCTCAATCAGGCAAACCGGGCGTACTACGTTGACGCCAGGCCGATCATGTCGGATCGCGAGTATGACGAACTGCTTGAAGAACTGGCGAAGTTGGAATCGGCGCACCCGGAACTGGCCGATGATGACAGCCCAACACAACGCGTAGGCGGCGAACCAATCGCAGGATTCGTGCAGCGGGCGCACACCCTGCCGATGCGATCGATCGACAACTCGTATGACTCTGGCGAAATCGCGGCGTGGACGGCGAGGGTTGAGCGGCTGCTGGACGGGTCGCTGTTTTCGAAGCCTGTGTATGTGTGCGATGCGAAGATCGATGGCGTGGCCATTTCGCTGCGCTATGAGCAGGGATCGCTGGTGTATGCGCTGACGCGCGGCGATGGCGTTCAGGGTGATGATGTGACCCACGCGGCGCGAACAATCCGGGCGATTCCGCTCCGACTCGAGGGCGCTGGCATTGATGTGCCCGACGTACTGGAAATTCGTGGCGAGGTGTATTTGCCGATCAAGGAGTTTGAGCGGATCAACGCCGAACGTGAGGCCAAGGATCTTGAACCATTTGCCAACCCTCGCAACGCGTGCGCCGGAACGATCAAGCAACTCGACCCGGTGGCGATCGCGGGGAGGCGACTCGGATTCCGGGCTCATGGGCGAGGGATGATATCGGATGATGACTTTGCTCGGTCGCACTCGGAACTGCTGGCAAAGTTTGCTGTGCTGGGTGTGCCGACCAACTCGATTTGGGCGCAATGCGGCACGGCTGAGGAGATCGCAAGTGCCATAGAGCGCTTTAATCCGCACCGGCACGAGATGGAGTTCGAGACCGATGGGATGGTGGTGCGTGTGGATGCGTTCGCGCAGCAGGAGCAGCTTGGAACGACCAGCAAGAGCCCCCGGTGGGTGATTGCGTACAAGTATCCAGCCGAGCGTAAGACGACCGTGCTGGTGCGTGTCGAGCATCAGGTGGGAAAGAGCGGGAAGATCACGCCTCGGGCGGTGATGGAGCCGGTGCCACTGGCGGGAACAGTGGTGCGGCACGCGACGCTGCACAACTATGGGATCGTGCGGCAGAAAGATCTTCATATCGGCGACACGATCGAGGTTGAAAAGGCTGGCGAAATTATTCCGTATGTGGTGTCGGTGATTGGAGAGAAGAGGCCCAAAGGTGCGCAAAAGGTGTCTGCGCCATCGAGTTGCCCGGCGTGCGGCGGACCGATCGAGATCGAGCCGATTGAAGCAGATGAAGAACAAGGCGGGAACCCACTGCTCGAAACATCGCGGCGCTGCCTGAACCCGGAATGCCCGGCACAAGTGCGCGAACGACTGATCTGGTTTGCAGCGCGCGGGCAAATGGACATCGAAGGACTGGGCGAGCAGACGATCGATCAGATTCGCGCTGGTGGCGTGCCGCTGGATCACTTTGCCGACATTTTCCGACTCAAGGAGCATGAAACGAAACTTCTCGAACTGGAACGGATGGGAGAGAAGAAGCTGGAGAATCTGCTCGCGGGAATCGAAGATGCCAAGGGGCGTGGCATGGCGCGTGTGCTCGCAGGCATGGGGATTCGGCATGTGGGTACTACGACGGCAAAGGCGCTGGCGCGTGCGTTCGCGAGCGTGGATGACCTGCTTGCGGCTCCAATATGGAAGTTGATGCCCATGGCTGTCAACCGCATGAGCAAGGTTCGACGCGCAGCACTGACCGGAAGCGAGGCCGAACTTGAAGAGGTGTACGAGACTGGGCTTGGCGAGGATACCGCACAGGCGGTGCATGCTTTCCTGCACTCGAAGGTTGGTCAGCAGACCTTTGCCGATCTGAAGAGGGTCGGTGTCGTGCTCGAGTCGCTGGACCATGGACCGAGTGCTCAGCGCGGAAGCATGACCGGTGTCTTCGCGGGCAAGACGATCGTGCTCACTGGAACGCTAGAACATTTTGAACGCGCAACGCTGAAGGATCTGCTCGAAACACTCGGGGCCAAGGTAAGCGGTTCGGTTTCGAAAAAGACGGATCTTGTGATCGCGGGTGAGGCTGCGGGCTCGAAGCTGGCGACGGCCCGGGCATTGGGAGTTGCGGTGTGGGATGAGTCGCAGTTGCTCGATGCGCTGCGCCAAGAATCGCCGACGAAGGAATTGCCCGATGCAGAACGTTGAATACAAGTGCGAGTTGCGCGACACGGCGCTGGCAACGGCGATCCTGCGCAGGCTGGGGGCGGCACACATAGCACGCATCGAGCAGCGCGATACATACTTTCGCGTAGCGGACTGCCGCCTGAAGAGGCGCGAAGCCAAGGTGAACGGCCGCCCCGAGCCAGTTGAGTACATTCGATACGAGAGGGCGGATATCGCGCAATCGCGGATCAGTCGATATGCGATTCTGTCCGAGACCGACGCTCTGGCCCGATATGGAACGTCAGTTCTTCCCGTGATGGCTGTGGTCGAAAAGATCAGGGAATTGTGGATGTTCGACTCGGTGCGCGTACACCTGGACGAAGTGGTTGGCCTCGGTTCGTTCCTGGAGTTCGAAGCGATTGTCACGCCTCGGCAGAACGTGGCGCGTTGTCATGCGCGAGTTGCAGAGCTGAAGCAGGCACTCTTGCCAGCGATCGGAGAAGGAATCAGTCGAAGTTACTCGGATATGGTCGGAGGCGAAGGCGCTGGCGGGGAATCGGCTGTAGATCGGGCGACATCCTGAGTACGCTTGGCGCGGTCTTTGGCGTAATCATCGCGGATGGTGCGCTTCCAGAGGGTGGAGCCTGAGGTATACGCAACACGAGCCACGAGGTGCGAAGCAACCGGCGCGGTGAGAAAGAAGAAGAAGACAACCATGACGGCTTCGATGGCGGTAAACGTACGTCCGAAGTGGATTGCGGCAGCGGCAGCGGTACAGGCGACGCCGAGTGTTCCGGCCTTGGTCGCCGACTGCATGCGGGTGAAGACATCGGGCATGCGGAGGAGTCCGACGGATGCCAACACGGAAAATAAGGCTCCGAGCATGACCAGACAGACCACGATGATCTCGCGCGCGGTCATCGCTGTCCCTTTCGATCGAGATAGACGGCGAACGCAGCCGTGCCGAGAAAAAGGACCAAAGCGGCAATGAGCGCGACGCTGATGGCGGCCGGCTGCTGCGCGACCATGGCGTAAACGCAAATGATGGCGACAACGAGAAACCCGATGAGATCGAGCGCGACAACGCGATCGGGAAGCGAGGGCCCAATGATGAGCCTCCATGTTGCGGCCATGATGGCAATGCCCATGATCGCGCCAAAGAGCAGAAAGATCCAGTGTTGAGGATCGCCGGCAGCGGGAATCATCGCAGAGCCTCCATGATGCGCCGCTCAAAGCCGGACTTGACTTCGTTGATCGCTCGCTTCTCGTCCTCGACATGCATGAAGTGGATGTACATGATGCGGTGATCCGGCGAGAGGTCGAGTGTCAGTGTGCCAGGCGTGAGCGTCACGAGAATGGCTAGAAGGGTGATCTCGATATCGCTGAGTTCTTCAAGCGGAACCGCCAGCACCGCAGGATGCAGGCGGTCGAGTCGCGATACGGTGTAGTACGCCACGCGAATGTTGGCAATCACAAGTTCCATGGCAAGAAAAGCGAGCAAGGCGGTGATGCCCCAGAATCGACGGGCGTACGCGCGCCCACTTCGCGAGCACATCGCAAGCCCCGCCAACCCAGCGACAAACCCAACCAGAAGGTTCGCCAGTGAGAAGGGCCCGATGAGCACCGCCCAGACGATGGCAAGCAGAATGTTCGCTGCGAGCATCATGGCGCGGCCTCCGAGAGCGAGCGGGCGCCATCGAGCACAGCATTGATGTACGCATCTGGAGACAGGAGCTGTTCGGCAGCCTGCACTGCGAGAGCCGAGAAGGGCTCTGCGAAGATGCCGATGACTGTCGTGCAGATACACAGGGCAATGATCGGCACGATGAGGCAGAACTGACGGGAGCGCGGGCAGGAGCTGGGGTCGAGGCGATCCACAGGGTCTGGCTCGCCCCAGAACGCGCTGATCCAGATCTTGGTCATCGAGTACAACGTGAGGATGCTGACGCAAAGCGAGACAATCACGATCATGTATGACTGAGCCTCTAGTCCGCTACGGACGAGAATGAGTTTGGCCCAGAATCCCGAGAGGACTGGAATCCCTGCGAGAGAGAGTGCAGAGATCATGAACAGTGATGCAAGGAACGGTCGCGATGCGAGCAGGCCATTGACGCGTGCGAGTTCGGTGGTGCCTCGCTGCTCATAGATTGCGCCTGCAATGAGAAAGAGATTGGTCTTGACGAGAATGTGGTGCAGAATGTAGAAGACAGATCCTGCGAGAGCGAGCACTGCAACGGCGCGCGCCGAAGCCTCGTCGGCATTGTCGACAGCAGCGAGCGCTGTGATCGCAATACCCAGACCCATCAGCATGTACCCGATCTGGCTGACAATGTGGAAGGAGAGGATGCGACGCATATCACTCTGGACGACCGCGCCAAGAACACCAGTGACCATCGTGAACCCCGCGATGATGAGCGTGACCTGCCCAACGACCTCCCATTCTTGATCAAAGAGCAATGTGACGGCGCGAATGAGGGCATAGACGCCGACCTTGGTCAGCAGGCCCGCAAAGAGTGCAGAGACAACGGGTGGCGGCGTGTGATACGAAGCGGGAAGCCAGAAGAAAAACGGAAACGCAGCTGCCTTGATCGCGAACGCGATAAGCAGCAATGCCGAGAGCGCGGTCGGAAGAGCCGGATCGGGATGCGCATCGAGTTTGACCGCCAGGTCGGCCATATTCAGCGTGCCGATCGTGCCATAGATAAGCCCGACCGCGATCAGGAAAAGCAGGGACGAAACAAGATTGAGTGTGACATATTTGATTGCGCCTTCGAGTTGTCCGCGTTGGCCCCCAAGTGTGAGGAGCACGAATGACGAAAGGAGCATGAGTTCAAACCAGACGTAAAGATTGAAAATATCCGCTGTCAGAAAGGCCCCGTTGACTGCCGCGATGAGGCAGAGCGAGAGCGGATACATCCCGTTGCCGGCGCGGAGGCGGTCGATTGCGCCAACCGAGAACACAACAACGCAAAGCCCGACGATCGAGCAGAGCGTCACCATGATGGCCGAAAGAATGTCGGCTGCGAACGAGATGCCAAATGGCGCGACCCATGAGCCGAAGTGCACCACTTGAATCTGGCCGGTACGGGCCACATCGAGCATGGCCACGCTCACAGCAAGAGTGATAGTGCTTGACACGATCGCGATGAACGCCTGCGGGCGCGCCTTGCTCCACAGCATGAGGCACATCGCGGCAGCGGCCATCGGAATGATGACGGGAAGTGCAATCATTGGATGAAGCGATCCGTAGAAGTCATGGCGTCGAGGTCATCGGTCCCAACCTCGTCAAAAGTACGACGGATCAGGACGATGGTAAATGACACTACACCGAAACTGATCACAATGGCTGTCAAGATGAGCGCGCTGGGAAGAGGGTCGGCAAATGGAGGATCAGGTGACTGCGCGCCGACTTCAACAAGCGCCGGTCGGCGCCAACCGGGGACGGCTGCGATGTAGATCAACAGGTTCGCAGCGTGGCTGAGAAGGACCAAACCGATGACGAGTTTCATGAAACTGCGCCGCAGAAGCATGTAAGCTCCTGTGCCAGCCAGCAGGCCGCAGCAAATGGCCATGAGGGTGTTCATCCTTGCCGCTCCTCCAACGTGAACACCATGAGAAGTGTGATGCCAACAACCACGAGGTAAACCCCGATGTCGAAGAAAAGCGGGGTTCCGATCTTCAGCGGGTCGGCGAATCCCGGCGGAATGACAGTGACCCACTGTGCTGTCAGGTAAGGCTGCCCGTTCAGGAATGCTACGGCACCACTGAGAACTGCAATCAGCAGCCCCACAGCCGCGATGGTGCGAGGATGCAGCGCGACGAGTCGACGTGCATCCTGAAGTCCGATGGCAAGCGTGTGGAGCGCGAAACCGGCTGCTGCGAGCAATCCGCCGATGAACCCGCCCCCAGGCTCGTTGTGTCCGCGCAACAGAACGACGACCGACAGGACGAGCATGATCGGCAGCAGCATTCGAGCAGCGACCTGAAAAATGGTGGAGTTCATGCCTTCTCCATAAGCGCTCGCGACGGTCGAATCGTCAGAAGCGTGAAGACCCCCACAGCGGCGATAGCCAGTACGAAAATCTCACCCAGCGTGTCCATCGCCCGAAAATCAACAAGAATGACATTGACGATATTTCGGCCATATGCGCTCGGGACAGAATGCTCGGCATGAAACGCCGAGACTGTCTGTTCAGGAGTTTGAGAAACCGCCAGCAGGGCGTATGAGAAAACAAGCATTCCGACGAGTGTTGCGACAATTGCATCCCACGAGCGTGAGATTCTGCTGGTATAGCGTCCGAGTCTTGGCAGATGGCGAATGACGAGGACGAAGATGATGACAATCAGGGTTTCGACCGCAAACTGCGTGGCGGCGACGTCAGGGGCCCCATGCAGGACGAAAAACAGCGCCAGAGCGAATCCGATTGCGCCGAGAATCGAGATGACGCCCAGTCGGGCCTGCACAAAGGTTGCTCCGAGCGCCGCGGCTGCGATGACAACGAGAAGGATCCAGTCCATGAACTCCGCAATGGTGAAGAGGTTTGGAAAAGTCGCGCCTCGCTGAGTACGAATCATTGAAATGCCGCAAACCGTAACGACTGCGAGCAGCGTAACGCGCGTGTAGGATCGCAGGCTGCCGTTCTGAAGTGTTGCCGTTGACAAGCGTGCCAGCCGCAGCACCACTCCAATGCAGCGCTCCCATATGACTTCGGGACCAATAGCATCAAGCCGCGCAAGCGGGGCAAGCATGGCGCGATACTGATTTCGAATGGCGAACAGCGTGCCGCCCGCAACGAGCGCGAGCACACTCAATCCAGCTGCAAGGTTGACTGGCCAGACCAGTTGCCAGAATCGCAATTCGATTGCCGTCTGATACATGGTGCCGCCAATGGCCGAAGCTACACCACGGCTGAAGACTTCAATCGTCGCCATCGGCAAAATCCCAAACACCAGCCCGCCGAGCGCGAGCATTGCAGGCCCCGCCCACTCACGCCACGAGACTTCGTGCGTATGTGGCGGCTCATTGCCAAAACGACGTGCGAATGGCTTGATCCCAACCTGAATCGCGGCAAAGACAGTGAGGACTGCAGCAATTACGACAGCACCGGCCAGCAACGCCGGCACGAAACTAGAGTCGATTGCCGCTTTAATCAGCAGTTCCTTGGCTGCAAACCCGAGAAACGGCAGCATACCTGCCATCGAGAGGGCGCCAAGAAATGCGCTGCATGCAGTAATGGGCATGCGCGAGCGCAGGCTGTGCAAACCCTCTGTGTCGTACGAGTTCGCCGCATGTGCGACACTGCCAGCGATCAGGAAGAGACATGCCTTGTAGAGTGCGTGCGCGATGAGGTACGCTCCAACTGCTTTCGTCGCACCGAGCCCGATCAGCATCGTGAGCGTGCCAAGCGAACTCACGGTCGAATAGGCAAGGATCTTCTTGAACTCGACAAATCGGGTTGCCATGATCGCGGCGAAGAGCATGGTCGCTCCGCCGAAGGCTACTAGTACTTCTTCCCAGAATGGCGCGCCCGCAAGAGTTGGAGAGAGGCGAGCCATGAGATAGACCCCAGCCTTGACCATCGTCGAGGAATGGAGCAGTGCACTGACGGGCGATGGGGCCTCCATCGCGTTCGGAAGCCAGAAATGGAAGGGGAAAATTGCGCTCTTGGTGAAACACCCAATGAGGATCAGCACCGTCGCGGGCACGATCAATGGCGAAGCGAGCACCTTCGCCCCGTCGAGAGTGCTGATACGAAAGTGCGGCAGATTCAGCTCGCCACCTGCGATCGCCAACAGAACCACACCCGCGAGCAACGAAAGCCCACCGACACTGGTCACGAGGAGTGACTGCCAGGCACAGGCACGCGCACGCTCGCGCTTGAAGTCAAAGCCAATCAGCAGAAATGAGGTGATGCTCGTCAGTTCCCAGAAGATGAACAGTGTGACCAGATCATCAGCAAGGACCAGCCCGAGCATTGCCGCCATGAACGAGATCAACGTGGCATAGAAGCGTGCGATACCCGCTGAGTCTGAAAGATAACTTGAGGTGTAGAGGACCACGATCGCGCCGATGAAGCAGATCAAAAGCGCAAACACCAGCGACAATCCGTCGAGCCGCATTGCGAGTTCAACGCCGAGGGATGGAACCCACTCAAACGCCTGAATAAGTGCCTGGCCATTCAGAACACCCGTAGCCTTCGAAGCAAACCAGGCGCCGATTCCACCAATCGCAATGGCGATTCCGAGCCCGAACTCAGCAGCAAAACGCTTCGGGCACAGCGCACCGACTGCAGCAAGCGCGACAAGAGCAAGGACCGCCAGAATCATCGGATCACTCGCCCCGCCGTCAGTGCGTGAGAATCAGCCCTGTCCACAGAAAGAATGGTCATGCATGCCAGAATTTGCATGAACCAGCGTAGACACCAATGACGTGTTCGTCACCCAACGGAAGTACGAAATCGACCGCGCCGAGCCCCACGTCAAAATCGCCACCCTGGTGCAAATTGCCGAGCCAAAATCACGGATTCTTCGCAGAATCTTCAGGCGTAGCGGGCGGCAGGGGCTGCACCCATCGCGGAGTCGAGCCGAGCGACGGGGCCTGGAGTGCCAGCAACGCCATGGCCGTGCCGTATGCAGCCGATCGCTCAAAAACCCGGTCATTCCACGAGCCATCATCTGCACGCGTCTTCATCAATAGGTCCGTGACTCGGCGTCGATACTCGGCTCGCTCGCGTTGCGGCAGGAGTTCAATCGCCTGTGCCGCAGCAAGGTGTGCGTAGTAGAAGTAGTACGGCGCGACGCCATACGGTGGCTCGTGCGTGCCAGACTTGGCGCGGCGGGCTTCGAGATGATCCCAGTGCACGATAAACGCATCGAGCGCACCGCGAATGTTTGCCTGCGACGATCGGCCAGCGAGAAAGAGCGTTGACTCGGCAATCAGCATGCGCCCAGTCGCACCAGGAACCCCTCCAGCCCGGCGCTCGGTCGCATCACCGGAATACACGAGTTCTCCCGAAGCAGCACGCCCGCGTTCTAGACTCGCCAGCGCCCGTTCAACCACGCCTGAGTCAACGTCGTAGTTCAAACTCGCTGCGAGAAACAACGCCTGCAGCGTGGGTCCGGTCATGAATGGTGATGCGGGACTCACCGCATTTCTCCCCTGTCCGCGCGCATAGTTCCACCCGCCAGCCTGAGGGATTTCGGTGCTCTGGATCGCACTCAGGTAGAAGTGTGTTGCAGCCTTGGCAACATCGCGACGGTCGTCGGGAATCAGGCTTCGCTTCTCGAGTTCGAGCAGCAGCAGGAGCGCATACGTATAGCCCCAACCGCGAACATCGTACCCGCCGTCATATTCGGGATTCATGAGGGCGTGAGATGTCGAAGCTGCGATGAAATCGATGCCGCGCCCCACCGCTTGCAGCCGCGCGTCGTCATCTGCGAACCCCGGCGAGAGCGCAAGCGCAAGACACGCGATGGCCGTCCCACCAACCTTGTATCCGACAGGAATCTGACGCCCAACGCGATAGACACCTTCGTATGGCCATTGGCCGCTGGTTTCATTTTCTTCAAGGCCAACGATGACATCCAGACCCATGCGCACAACCTCGTCATGCGTAATCGCTGTCTGAGCGATTGAACCCTGTGCATCCTCCTGCGCTCTCGCATTTGACCCCCAAACACCAAGTGCGAGCCCCGCGACCAAAACGACAGTCCAGGATTTAGTCATCAATAGTACCTTCCTTCAGCGAAATTACCACGCGGACTCTGGTACCCATCGGCGGAACAGAATACGGATCGGCGATCCAGACTGAGCCGACTGTCGAGTCGGGGCTGAGTGTGGTGCTCCATGCGATCGTCTCCGAGCCGAAGCAGACAAAACTGATGATCGCTCCTTCGGCGTCAGCAGCATATCGCGTTGCGGACCTCGGCGCAAGAGTGTTCATCTCCCATGAACCCGCGAAAGTCCATGATCCGACTGTATTGGCAAGCGGCACATCGTCCAACGCCCTGAGCACCCACTGCGCAGGATCGACCGCCACCACCACGCCCGCACCATCCTCGTACTCGATCCGCAACGCGATGTCGGCACCTGTCGCTGGATATGGCACAAGTTGTTCAGATTCAAAACTCCATCCACCAGGCGAACCAGGCTCCAGACCGATCATGAGCATCGCCGCGTGAACATGCGATGGCAGGACCTCGGCCAATACGAGAGATTCGTGCTCCTTCGAGTCTGGAGCACAGACCACCGCTTCAACAATCACCGGACTCCAGAGCGAGCCATCTTCCGGATCACGGGCCTGGATCGGCACAACGCCCTCAAACACAACAACACCAGCGGCCCTATCCACAAATACCCCCGGAAGAATCTCAACCATTCCGATCTTGAGAGTCGCTTCGGAAATTCTGTTCTTCGCACACGCAGGCAACACCGTCGCCACCAGCGCGATCAAGGGCAGATACAAGAGTTGCTCGCTCTGACGCATTATGCCAAACCGGGGATGTCGAGTTCGACAAAGATGTGCGGCACGCTCGCAAGCCGCGCCTCGACTTCGCACGCCAGAAGTTCGGAATCACGCTTGGCAAATTCCTCCGCCTCCATCGCAGGCCGCAACATCGGACCCTCGGCATACATCGAACCCATGGACAGCGATGCAATGGTGGCCGCGGCGTCTGCATCGATTGCAACGTCGTCGATCCACAGATATCCACCCTTAATGGCGACACTTCGGCACGCCCCGACGTAATTCGGGACTCGGGGCCTCCTAGGCTGCCACAACCCGACACCAGCCGCGAGCGACGCTTGCACCAGTGACGCAAATCGCTGCGCAATCACGCGAGGCGAATCGTCCTTGCGATATCCCTCAACAATCGACGGCAGTGTCGCAGCCACACGGTGCAGAATATCTACCGCCCGATCTTCTCCGTTCCCGCCTACTCGAATCACGGCAGGAATCGTCAGATTGAGTTCCCAGAAGGCCTTGGCCAATCCATACGCGCTCCAGAACTGTTCCTGACTCGCAACCCCGGAGCCCGAACCAAAATACCCGCACAACCCGGGCTGACTCAGGATCACCCGAGCTGCGCGATACACCTTGCTCGCCGAAGGGTTGCCCGAAGTGTCAGTAAAATTTGCGATCGTGAATCCCTCAGCCACAATCGCATCCATGCTCATCATCGATCCGCCGCCGCCAGCCCCATGAAACCCTACGAGGCCCTTGCTCGACGGTGCCGACACCGTGTTGAGCTGCGCAAAGTAGAACGTGCCCCGATGGTCGCTTTCCTCGATTTTGTAAGCGATGCGCTCAAGCTCCGTAGGCGGGTGATCAAGTTCGCGTGCAATGTCGATGCCGAGATCTGGATGGCGAAAGACCGCATAGTCATCGATCGTCAGGCGACAATCAGCCGCCATGACCTTCCCATCAGTTGTGATGACCAGCGGGTTGATTTCCACCGAGCGGGCTTCGTGTGATCGTGCAACTTCGAACACCCGACGCAGAGATTCTGCAATCGCAGTCTGAGACTGCACATCGAGCGACGAACCGGCAAGAAACGCATCGATCTCATCCACTCGCGGCCCGCCGGTGACATCACACCCGATCCGATGAACCTGCGACGCACGCTCCTCAATCCCCGAACCCCCGATCTCCGAAACGAGCAGAACAGGCTCGCGCGCTCGATCATCAAGCGAGAACGACACGAAGAGTTCATTGCGAATGTCAATCCGCTCTTCAACGAGCACACACTCGACAGGAAAACTGCCGACCATCATGCCGAGCATCGCTGCAGCGTGCTGTTCCGCCTCACCGGGAGTCGCAGCAAACTTCACCCCGCCGATGGCCTTGCGCCCTGTTGTCCATGCCTGGATCTTGAGCACAACCGGCCCCCCGAGCGAGGCAGCGATCGTGCGCGCCTGCTCAGGCGTTGACGCCACGCCACCACGCGGGATCAGAAAATCGTGATCAGCGAGAAGTTTCTTGCCTTGGTATTCGTGCAATCGCGCCATGCCATGCATCCCTCGGCCCGGCCAATAAGGCACAAAGGCCAGTGAGGGCGATCATAGCGCAAGCCTCAGGAGCTCAAGGCCGCGAGCGATTGATGTTGATCGTCGCCCGTCGCCCGTCCGCATGCTCGATCACAATGCCTTGCGTCGTGATCTCTACAAGTTTCCAGCCTGTCCCGCCGAGGCGATCCCCAACCTTGCGGGGCTGGCCTTCTATGACCGCGATGGGTTGCCGCCCAGCAACCACGGCTGAAACGACAAGAGCCGGAATCGGCTCTACCGTGGGCTCGGCCTGCTCTGGACTCTGATCCGCCGGCAGATCCGCCATGCCACTGAAGTCGGGGCTCTGCCGCAGAAACGGATCTGGAGCCGACGCAAGATCAATCTCAGCTACACGCACGCTCACAGCCCGTTGCGTCGCTGTCACTGGCCTCGATTCGATGCGTGTAACACTCGGCACAGGCTCGATCATTGGTGTCGATGCCGACGCCGTCGCCGGACCCGACGACTGGGTCCACACCTGAAACCCGACCAGTGCCAGCCCCGGCCCGACCAGCGCGATGGCGCATTGAAGCGTCTCCAGGCGATTGGTAATCATCATGGCAACTCCTTCATTGCAGCGAAGAGGCCTGAGACTCCGACATGCTCCGTTACAAGATGTGCATGCACAACGCTGCCGTCACTCATCGTCGATGCCGGGTTCATCCGCACTGAAGTGACCCGAGTCAGACCCATGCTCGTCTGTGTCAGTTCAATAAAGGCCAGAATCCTGTCATACGCCCCTCGCAACTCGACGACGTAACCACTATGCAGCAATCGAGCCTGACCATCATCCGTGCGTACTCCTGTGCGGCTCGGCTCGATGCGGTCAATGCTCACGCCCGCGATCAATGCCAGTTCGTCGAACATCTTGTACACCGCTGTCGAATCGCCCGATATTGCCCACAATGATTCGTACTCCTGAGCGATGGCCTTGAACTCGTTCATCAGAAGAACCGGGTCGACCTCGGCCCGCGCAATCTCCTCGAGCCCCTGGGCAACAAGCACCTGCTGGCTTTCGAGTTCTTTTGCCTTTCGGCCAAGCTCCTGCATCATGGGCGCAACCATGACCGACCACAGCGCAACGCATCCAAACGCACCCGCGACCGTGAGCATGATCGGTCGCCTCACCAGTTGCACAATCATTGCAAAACCTCCGCGTGCAGACGCGTGAAATCAACAGATTCAAGAACGATGCGCAACCTGAACTGGTGCGACTCGTGACCATCGACTTCCATCAGGCGGCGAGAAACGACCTCGACATTCCTGACCAGCGCCGAAGCAGTCAGCACGCGGATGAACTCATTCAGATCCGCTCCCTCATTGCCCGCATCGGCAACCCCCGATACGACGATGACAGGGGTGCGGTCCTCGATCATCCCGCGCAACTCAATCAGCCCGACACGCGCCTCACCTGCAAGCGCTACTTCAGTGAGACAAGCCTGCCAGTCAGGCTGATTTCCCCTGTACTGATCGATGATGCCGCGAGCCTTCACGATGTCCAGTTTCGTTGTCGCTGCCTCGGACGACATGACCGCAAACAGCTCGCACCGGTCAAGATCGGCTTCACCAGCAACGAGAGCAGTGTCGATTGCACTCATCTGCATTCCCGTCCATGCTATCTGCCCGCCCAGCAACGCCACGCCAAGTCCGGCCCCAATGAGCGAACACTTGCGAACTCGCGTCACGGTCTGTTCATGAAGGGTCATGAGTGAAGTGAGTCGAAGACTCGTCGCAGCCTTGCTCGAAAGCCACGCACTGGCCAGTGCATCAGCCGACGAACCCTCAATCGTCTCGACTTCAACATTGAGCGCATCGGCAATGATCGCTGAAAGACCAGGAATCTCGCACCCTGCACCCGCCATTTTGAGCACAACTCCACTCGTGCTCACGTGTCTTCCACTGAGTCTGAATGATTGCCGAAGTTCCACATACAGCCTCTGAAGCACCGGTTGAAGCAGTGGCAGCACGCTCCGCATGTCCAACTCGCCATAGTTGGCCGACTCATTTGCCGAGTGTGGCAAGCCATGTTGCATGAGCAGTTCGTACGCGCGGTCAGGCGTGATGCCAGCGGCCCGGCCAGCCTCGGATGACTGCGATCCTTTGACCAGTGATTCGACGATGTGCTGTACGCCAACCTCAAACGTCCGCAGCACCTGCATCCTGCCTTCACGCACCGAAACCACCACCGTACGATGGCGGTCGATAGCGAATAGCCGTGCATCTTCACCTCGCGACAGATGTCTTGCCGCATCGTCGGCGAGTTTCGAAAGCAACGCGCCGCTGGCTGGTACGATTCCGATCACTCGCAACGACACACGCTCTGCCCACTCGGTGAGCCGCTGCACGACCGACTCTTCGCTCGCGACAACGATCAATTGCGAACGGCGCACACCAGCCGAGTCACTGACTTCGCCCAGCGCACGCACTGCAATGCACGGCGAATCCGCAGCGACCTGGACGCGATCCGAGATTGCCAGCCTCGCTGCATGAACCGCCTCCGACCCGCGCGCCGGTACTTCCATCATTTCCGCTGTCGATTGCGGACTCTCGAACAGAATCACCGCCCGATCGCCCGGTTCCGCACGCACGCGCGCCATCGCTCGCTCAAGCGGCTCATGCAACGTGCGCAGCCCCTGCTCCCAATGCCCAGCCCAATCGACGGGTGACAGATGCTCCGACGATGTGCGCACAATCGCGCCCCCACGCACCACGCTGACGGTCAATCGACCGGGCTCCAGACTGATTAGTATTTTCGCTTTTGCGAATGCTCCTGGCATGGGTACAAACCCCTCCTGTCCATGATCTCAATCGTCCATTTACCCAACGCACTTTGCATTGCGAGTGAATACCGTTACTCAACAATCAATGCGACTCTCCGCCGGGCACGCCCCGACACGCCTTCGATCACCACGAGTTCCCCATCACCCACCTCTGGCGACTCCACAAACAACACCGTCTGGCTTCCAAACGAAACCTGCGACCCCGAGTCAGGCACATGACCGGCAACGTCGAGTCGCATCCACATCATCGCGCCAGAGTCCGCAGCCGCAGCCGCTCTCAGCGCTTCAAGCCTCAGCGACTGAATATCCGACTCACGCGAGCCCGATCGCACTGCCCCGATCATGGCCAGATGCACAATTGCGAGCATGACGATGACTGCCGCAAGTGCCATCCCTCGTCGCGATTTCCTGCTCCGGGCTTGTGCGCTCATGTGCCATACCTCGCACGAGCAAACGCGACCGAACGCACCTCCAGCCCCCCCGCTTTGAGCCTGACTTCAAATCGTTGAGCCTCCATCGGGTCTGCACCTGCATCAGTCCCATCGCTCCGAATGCTGCGCAGTTCGAACTCTTGCACACCGCGACAGATCGGTGCCGTGGCACCATCTTCAAAGCGCACGAGCAGAGTGTCACCACTGAGTTCAATCCCACGGCCGTCAGCAAATCGAACTGAATCCGAAGTCATACTCGCAATGTCAAGCGTCGCGACCGTTGGGCCAAGCGGAGCCTCGCGCAGTAAGCGCACAATGCGATCCATCGCGTAGCACGTTTCATCAACCACGCGAGACGCAGTCGCAGCCGCCGCGTACGAATCTGTCGAAGCGTTGATCACCGGCAGCGTGATCGCAGCGATCACCGAGAGAACCACCGTCGTGGCGACTGCTTCGACCAAGGTGAATGCCGATCGCACGCGGGTCATGGGTTGGGCTCCGCGAGCATCATGCTCAGAGGAATTGTCAGTTCACTCCCTCGCGCGGTTGGAACCTTTATCCGCACTGTCACCAACCGAAATAGATTCTCCGACGGGTTGGGCGAGACGGTGCTGTCCTGTCCGACAAGGCCGGAGATATCAACCGTTGCAGAAATCCTGCGACTCTCGTAAGGCGTCGTAACCCACTCGAGTCGCGACAAGAGTCCGGTGATTGGATCAGTGATATAGGTAGGCTCTGCGATCGCTTCGAGCCCATGCACACTGACATCGGCGAGGATTTGCTCCATGATCGCGCCTGAATACGACGTAGCCAGGCCGATCATCACGCGGTCCGCGCGCTCGCTCGATGCCGCTTCGAGCATCCTGACCGAAGGCGGAACCGCAAGTGCCACCATCACCGTGATGATCGCTGCCTCGATGAGGCTGAAACCGCGTCGCTGGAGTCGTGCATTTTGTTTCATTGCACAAGCCCCGTCATTCGATCGACCACGATCGATCCGCCATCCTTGATCTGAATCGAAAAGTCAAACGTCGCCGGCCCAAGATACGAGCCATTCGCCGCACGCCGCTCAAGCGAACCTTCGCTGGCAAACCAGACCGTACCCGATGTCGTAGAACCATCGGGAAGCACCACTTCAGCAATCGCAACGCCCGGAAAAAGATGCGACAGCACACACACAGGCTCCGGCGAACCCATTGCGTCAATCATCGGCAGCACACTCCCGCCCGGCGGCAGGCGCATCGGCTGCATCGAACCCGCATCAAGATCGATCTTCACTCCAACCGGATCACCCGAAGCCATCGCGTGCGATCGCGCAGACCGAAGCGTCAGCCCAATTTCCGCTAGCGCCCCTGCACGCCGCGTCTTGTCCATCTGCTCCAGTGCTGGCAGCACACTGGCTGCAAGGATCGCCAGCAGAACAGTGACCACTGTCACTTCGACAAGCGTAAAGCCTCGAATGTTGACGGGTGCAGGCTTCATCACAGTTCATTCGCGCCGGCCGATGCGCCGCCGCTTCCTGTTGTTGTGGTCTTGTCTTCGCAATTCGCGTAGAAGATCGCGACTGGTGGCGTGGCCGAGTTGTCAACGTAGTAATTCCAACCCGCGTTGAGCGGATTGATCACAGTGCGTGCCAGCGCGTGATTGCGCCTGACCGGCTGAATCCCGCCGACGCCGGTAAACGGATTGGCTCCTACCGGAGTGTGCAGAACTTCGCCATCCGCCAGGAGCTGCTCCAACGTCGGGAACGGGTCGCTGCCTTCGATGACCGCGCGAGTGCGATAGGCTGCGATCGAAGCGCGAACCCCGCCCAGCGTCGCCTCGAGCGAAGCGGTCTTCGCGTCCGATGTGGCCGACGCGAACTTCGGGATAACCACAGCAGCCAGAACTCCGATGATGATCACGACAATCATCACTTCAAGAAGTGAAAACGCACGCTTGAACATTGGCATGGCGATACTCATTGACTTGCTCCAATCAACTGCCACATTGGTAAAAACACCGCGAGGGCAACCGTCAGCACGATCACCGCCAGAAGGACCGTCATGATCGGTTCGATGACGGTGCTGATCCCCGCCGTCAGATGCGTGCCCTCACGCTCGAAGTGCTTCGAGATGATGTTCGACGACCGTCCGACTTCCTTCGATTCCTTGCTTGCCGCCAGCAGCCGCTGTGCAAAGGGTGGCAAGACAATTGACGATGTCACAACATCAGTCAGCGACCCTCCGCCGCGCAGCCTTGCGGTCAATGACCGACTCTCGAGCATCAGGCGGTGCGACCCCGACGCTTTGGCACTCACTTCAATCGCCTCGATCAGATCAATCCCCGCTCCGCATGCGATCGAGAGCACCCGGCAGAAGCGCGCGGTCGCGACCGCAGTCAGCAATCGCCCGAGATAAGGCACTTTCGAAAGAGCAGTCTCTATCCATAAGCGACCGCTCGACGACGCCCAACACTGCGCAATGCCGATGATCCCAGTGACTACAGCGCCAAGGTACACCCACCACCACGAACGCACTGACTCGCCCAGTCCCTGCACGATGCGGGTCGCAAGCGGCAGCGACACACCCGAAGACGCATACGTCGCAGCAAAACGAGGCACCACAAACCCAAGGATCACGAAGAGGGCTGCAGAGACCACAAGCAGCACAATCGCGGGATACGTCGCCGCTCGGCGCAATTGCTGGCGCGTCGCAACCTCGGCATCGAGCATCTCGGCCAGGTGCGCCGTCACCTCGCTCAGCATGCCGGAACTCTCCGCAGCCTGCATCGTCGCCACATACACCTCGCCGAGAACAAGCGCATGCTTCTCGATCGCCTCGCTGATCTTCGCGCCCGATTCGATGCGAAAGGCAATATCCGACATCAAAGCAGCCAGCGCCGGATTGCGCTCGTTCTGCGCCATCATCGTGAATCCCTGCGCCAGTGGCATGCGAGCATCGACAAGCACGCTCAGCTCGCGCGTCATCGCCGCAACTTCCGACCGCGAGATGCCGCGCCTGAACGCCGCGTCCCACTTCCACGCCGCCGCCGACGTGACCTTCAAAGGCGTCAGGCCCGATGCTGCAACTTTGCGGCATGCCTCCTGATCATCAATCGCGCTGAGCACACCGCGCACGCGCTTGCCAGCTGCATCCGCCGCGAGATAGTTGTACCTCAGCCCGCTCATGCTGCGATCCCCGGCCTGATGACAACCTCGATCGTCGCCATCAGCTTCTCGACCTCATCGATCGTTGTCTGCCCCATCATCGCTTTGGCAAGTCCATCCTGAAGCAGTGTCTTCATCCCGCTACGAATCGCTTCCTGCTGCAGGTCGACCTGCGTCGCGCCTTCCTCGACCATCCTGCGCAGATCGCTCGTCATCGAGAACAACTCATGAACGCCGAGCCGACCTCTGTACCCGGTGTTCATGCACCGCGTGCAGCCGATACCTCGGCGAAATGACGCTGACGGGTCTGTCACACCGAGCATGCGCAACCGATCTTCCGATGGCCTGTCCACCTCCGAGCAGTCCTGGCACACGCAGCGCACAAGCCGTTGCGCCAGCACACCCTGAATCGAACTGTTGATCGCGTAGACCGGAATCGCAAAGTCACGCATGCGCGCAACCGCCCCCACCGCATCATTCGTGTGCAGCGTCGAAAGCACCAGATGCCCCGTCATGGCGGCCTGCACCGCGATACGTGCAGTTTCCTCGTCACGAATCTCGCCCACAAGAATCACGTCAGGATCCTGCCGCAACATCGACCGCAGGGCGCTTGCAAACGTCAGACCGATCTCGGCATTGACCTGCACCTGACGCAACAGCGGCACGCGAATCTCGACCGGATCCTCGATCGTCATGATGTTGCGATCGGGCGAGTTGATCGCTGACAGTGCTGTGTACAACGTCGTGGTCTTGCCAGAACCTGTCGGGCCAGTAACCAGCACCATGCCGTGCGGACGATGGATGATCGCACTGAAGCGTGCACACACCTCCGGTGCCATGCCGAGTTCTTCGATGCGTGTGATCGACGCCGTAGGACGCAGCAATCGGCACACAACATTTTCGCCGTAGATCGTCGGAATGAGACTCAGACGAACATCAACAACATCCCCACCCTGCGCGAATCGGAACTTCCCGTCCTGAGGCCTGCGCGACTGTGTGAGATCAAGTTTTCCCATCACCTTGAGTCGCTGCACGATGCCCTGGTGCGCCGAAAGCGAGATGGTCTCACGCGTCCGCAGCACACCATCAACACGTACCCGAACGTGCAGCTCCCGCTCGTCAGGATTGAGATGCAGGTCGCTTGCTCCCGCCTCGATCGCCGCAGATATTAATTGATTGACTGCGACAACGTTTGGCTCGTCAGCCGTCGATGCCATGCCCGAAGGCGACTGCCGATCCTGTTCATTTGATTCATCCGAACTGCGCGAGAGTGAATACGCCCGCGTAATGAGCTTGCTCAACTCGGTCGAGTCACAGATCGCCGGGTCCACATCGCACCGCAGTTGCTGGCGAATCTGGTCGATCGCGCTTAAGTCCATCGGGTCATTGAGTGCAACCGTCGCCACCCCATCGAGCACGAACAATGGATACGCCTGCAGTTGCTCAGCCATCCGCCTTGGCAGCAGTTCCGCATTCCGAATGTTGACGTCCAGATGAGACAACTCGATATACGGATACTCGCACACCTTGGCCTTCGCAAGAGCCATTTGACGATGGTCGATCAGACGCAGGTCTAGCAGCGCCTCGGCCAGCGTCATGCTCTCGGCCCGGGCATGCTCACGCGCCCGCTCGTACGCTTCGGGCGCAATCTCGCCGTCGTCGATCAATGACTGAATGATAAACTCGGTGCTATCGAGCACGATGCATCCCCTTCTCAGTTTGAATCCTGATCGTCCATTCGGGCTGCAATGCGATGGATGATCGCCCGCTGCTCGTCTGTCACATCGACGAAACTCGTCCCGATGAGATACGCCGGGCGACGATCAGTCATGATCACGCGCTGCACACGCGCCTTGATATCGAGAATCGGCGACCCTTCGTCGTCCGCCAGCTCGCGCACGCGAACACGCAGCACTGCCATCCGAGGCACATACACATGCGTCATCAATCCAATCCCGCCCGGGCTGAAGTCCGTCAGTGTCGCACGAACCCATCCATCGCGCTCACAGATGTTCGAGCTGAAACGAACCATCGCCTGGTGCTCTGGGGCGATCGAAATGCTCGCTGGCAGGACGAGGTCCCGCCGGGCGTGCCGCCGCACAATCAATCCGCTCTCTTCGTGCATGTCGCCTCCGGGGTTCGGACAGAGAGTTCTCGAACCTCGGGAGCATCGGCGATAATCGCACCTGACTGAAGGACAACCCCCTTCATTTCACGCGTTACAACCCCACCAAACTGCACAATCCCCCGCATTTGACCCTTCACCCGCAACTTGCCCCGCTCCGATGCCTTCCTATACTGATGCATCGGCTCAGTTCGGGGAGCCGTTCTGGGGCGCGAGGCACGCCCCGGTGTGTTCACAATCAACCGTTCGGTCACCACTCACAGGACCGAACACAAACCAAGCGCCCTATGGCGTCGCGTTCGGTCCTCCCACAAGGACCGCCCCGATCTCGCGTCGCCGGTGTCGCTGACAGGATTCGTCATCATGGCAGACTCACTCGTTCAGGATCTCATCGAAGCAGGCATTCATTTCGGCCAGCGCGCCAGCGGCTGGAACCCGAAGATGCAGCCGTACATTTTCGGCAAGCGCAACGGGATCCACATCATCGACATCAAGGAAACCGTCAAAGGTCTCCTCCTGGCCAAGCGATTCATCACCCGCACCGTCGCCGATGGCAAGGACGTCTGTTTCATCGGCACCAAGCGCCAGGCCAAGACTGTCATCGAGCAGCACGCAGCCGACGTCAAGATGCACTACGTCACCGAGCGCTGGCTCGGCGGCACCCTCACCAACTTCCGCACCATCCGCTCACGCCTCAAGAGGCTCGAAGAACTTGAAGCCATCGAGGCCAACGACAACTTCCAGTCCTACTCCAAGAAAATGGAAAGCCAGCTCCGTCGCGAAATGCGCAAGATCAAGCGCAACCTCGACGGCATCCGCAACATGCACAAACTGCCAGGCGCCCTCGTCGTCATCGACGTTGTCCGCGAGCAGACCGCTGTCCGCGAAGCCCGCAAACTCGGCATCCCCACGATCTGCCTCATCGACACCGACGGCGACCCCGAACTGGCAGACATCCCGATCCCCGGCAACGACGACTCCATGCGCTCCATCGACGTGATCATGCGCGAACTGTGCAAAGCCGTCACCGAAGGCAAGCAATCACGGGCCGTGACCGAATCGGCATCGCCCGCCGAACCCTCTGCCCCCGGCGAACCCGGACAGCAGCGCCGCTCGTCCAGAGCACGCTTCCGGGCCGACGATAGTGGCACAGGTGCTGGCGAAGGCGATACCGATCGCCAGGCCGCATCTGCCACTGCCGATTCCTGATTCCTTTGCAGCGTTCACTGTCTCTGAATCCGAAATCCCTCCGGCCGATCATTTCCACGGCCCGAGCATATCAACCCACCTGACCAGACCCGTTGGGAGACTCCATGATGTCCGAAACGATCAGCCCCAAAGACGTGATGAATCTTCGTAACCGCACAGGCCTGCCGATGATGGACTGCAAGAAAGCCCTCGCCGAAGCCGGTGGCAACGTCGACACCGCCGAAGAACTGCTGCGCAAGCAACTCAAGGGAAAGATGGAAAAGCGAGTCGATCGCGCAGCTGGCGAAGGACGAATCGGCATCGCAATCTCCGAAGCAAGCGGTTCGGCCGCGATCGTCGAACTCCGCGCCGAGACCGACTTCACCGCCAAGAACGAAATGTTCGTCAACGCCACCAACAAGATCGCCGAACTCGTACTCGCAGCCCACGGCGCAGGTGAAGTTGCATTGCCCGCTCAGGCCACCGCGATCATCGACGACCTGCGCATCTCCACCGGCGAGAACATCTCCATCGCTCGCGCCCACAAAATCATCGGCGAATCTGGCACCACCGCTTACGGCCGATACGTTCACCACGACGGCAAGATCGGCGCGCTCATTCAGGCCGAAGGTTCCATCAACGATGAAACCCTCCGCCAGATCTGCATGCACGTCGTCGCAGCCGTCCCCAGGCCCGTCGGCGTCAACGCGTCGGACATCCCCGCCAACATCGTCGAAAAGGAACGCGCATTCCGCATCGAACAAGCAATGGAAAGCGGAAAGCCCAAGGAAATCGCTGAAAAAATGGTCGAGGGCGGCATGCGCAAGTTCTACGCCGAGATCGCCCTCATGGAACAGCCCTTCGTCATGGACCCCGCCAAGACCATCACCGAAGTAGTCGGCCCCAAGGCAACCATCCTCGCGTTCTACCGCTGGGAAGTCGGCGAACAGGCCTGATCAACCACTGACCACCTCTGGATATCCACCTGGGCGAGAGCACGAACACTCTCGCCCGGTTTCTTTTTGTATACTGCAAGCTGCCACTCGGTCCAAACCCGGAGAACCCATGCCAAAGCCCATCGAGCGCTACACCATCCGCCGTCAGTTCTTCAAGTTCCTCGGCGCCGCCTTTCATGTCTATGACGAGCAGGGCACGCTCGCAGGCTATTGCAAGCAGAAGGCCTTCAAACTCCGCGAAGACATTCGCCTGTTTACCGATGAGTCGCAGTCAACGCCACTCCTGACGCTCAAAGCCCGAAATATCATCGATTTCTCCGCGACCTACGACGTCCTGCTCCCCTCGGGCCAGCCACTCGGCTCGCTCCGCCGTAAAGGAATGATGAGTACCTTCGTCCGCGATGAGTGGACCATCTTCAACACTCAAACCCAACCAATCGCGACCATCCGCGAAGAAGGAGGGTTCCTCACCGTACTTCGACGTATCATCGAGATTGCCGCAACACTCTTCCCGCAACAGTTCACAGTGACCACCAACGATGGTCAAGCCATCGCAACTTTTCGCCAGCATTTCAACCCGTTCATCTATCGGCTCGGCGTCGCCATACACCAACCCGACGAGCAACTCGACGACCTGATGCTCCTCGGCGCCGCCTGCCTCCTCGCCGCGGTCGAAGGCCGCCAGAACTAGCCGCGGCGTATTCCGCGATCCTCCGCATACTCACACCGGCAAGGCAGCACCGATACCTCGATCCCCGTCATGCTCTGCGTGCCACAGAAGTCGGCTCTTCGACTTCGGTGCCGAGCGCACCCATCGTCGAGTACTCGTTCGCTTGAACTCTTTGAAAACACCCTACATCTGACGCTGAAATACCGCCAGCATTTGAATGCATAGCCTTCATCGAGATTCATGGAACGGAGGACCACCATCATGGAATCGATCAACCGTCGCGCAGCCCTCGGAACCATCGCAGGCCTCGGCGGCGCCGCCTCACTTGGCGCCCTCGCTCCAACCGCGTTCGCGGCTTCTCTCCTCACCGCCGACGACCTCGGCTGGGATGAAGAGAAACTCGAATACACCCTTCCCCCACTGCCCTACGCCCCCGAAGCCCTCGAACCCGCGATCGACCGCGAAACCATGACCATCCACCACAGCAGGCACCATGCCTCCTACGTCGCAGGCCTCAACCGCGCACTCAAAGTCCTCACCGACCTGCGCCACGGCAACGCCGACAGCGCCCTCATCAGTCACTGGTCAAAACAACTCAGTTTCCACGGCTCAGGGCATGTCAATCACACCCTCTTCTGGCTCGCTATGGCACCCCCGGCCAAAGGCGGAGGCGGAATGCCCAACGGAAAACTCGCTTCTCAGATCGAACGCGACTTCGGGTCCTACGAACAATTCGCAGCCCATTTCAAGGCTGCGGCCACAGCCGTCGAGGCTTCAGGCTGGGCATGGTTGGCCTGGGAACCCATCGCTCGCCAACTCCTTGTGCTCCAGATGGAAAATCAGCAGAAACTCCTCATGACAGGTGTTATCCCCATACTCGGGATCGACGTCTGGGAGCACGCCTACTACCTCAAGTACCAGAATCGCAGGGCAGACTACGTCGACGCCTTCATGACCGTGATCAACTGGGGCTGGGCTGCGAAACGGTTCGAAGCAATGCGACCCTGACAAATAACGTATATTAATGCCGGGTTCCAGACCAGATCCCCCTATTTCTGGGTATCGGTCGCTGCTTTGGCGTGCCTGAATGCCCCGGAACGATCCCATTCAGCCACAAACTCGCCCGACTCAGCCAAAAACTTTGCCCATTTCCTTGCCACTCTCAAATCTTGTGGCATCTTATGGGTGTCTTGTCTCTCTCTCCTCCTATGACTCGGCTGCGGGCGGAAACACGTAGCCGGGTTTTCTTTTTTTTGCACTTCGCCTGATCGCCCAAGCACTCAGCACATCTCACGGCTTGGGTGCCCGCGCTCTCTACCCGGCTGCAACCCCCTGCTCGGCTGAAGTCGCTTTCACTCCCGCCTATCCTCCCCGCAATGACACAAACCAAACGACTCACGCTGCGCGAACTGACCCCCTCGGTTCGCATCGAAGGCCCGTTCTCGATCTCCAACGCACAACTCGGGCGCACACGCAACGACAAGCCCTACCTCCGCTGCCTCATCGGCGATAAATCCGGGCAGGTGCCCGGCCGAATGTGGTCCATCGAGGAAGCCGCCTTCGAGTCCCTTCCCCGCGAGGGCTTCGTCTGGATCGAAGGCGAAACCCAGGCCTACCAGGGCGAACTGCAACTCATCATTCACGCCATCAACTCCATCGAACCCACCCCCGAACAACTTCGCGATCTCATGCCATGCTCGTTGCGACCGGCTGGCGAGATGTTTGACGAACTTGTCGCGCTCCTCGGCAAGGTCCAGCACCCGGCCATGCAAGCCCTCGTGGCGGTCTATCTCGAAGATGAGTTTCTCATGGATCAGTTTCGTACTGCCCCGGCTGCCAAGAGCCTGCATCACGCCTACCTCGGCGGCCTGCTTGAGCACACACTGGCGCTGATCAACCTCGCCTACGCCGTGTGCCCGCTGTATCCACGGATCAATCAGGATCTTGTCGTCGTCGGGCTGTTCCTGCACGATCTTGGCAAGACACGCGAACTCGCATTCGACAGCACATTCACCTACACCGATCGCGGCGAACTCGTCGGGCACATCGTCGAAGGTGCGATCATGCTGCACGACAAAGTGCAGACACTCATGCGCGAAAAGGGCGTGCGACTCCCCAATTCCGTCATGACCGTGCTTCAGCACATCATCCTCTCGCATCACGGCGTGCCCGAGTTCGGCGCTGCCAAGATACCCTCCACGCCCGAAGCGATCCTCGTCTCGCTGCTCGACAACGTCGATGCCAAGACCACCATCGCCCTCGATGCTGCGCGCCCGGTCATCGCGGCAACCGCAGACCTCGGCGGCAACTTCACCGAAAAGCAATGGGCACTCGACACCAAACTCTTCAAGCCGGACCCGTTGAGCAAGTAACACTCAGCCCGAGGCCGCGCGTTCTGCACCCGACTGATCTTCAGCTATCGACAGGCACCACGTCGGACCCGATACGGTCTGACCGCCGATGCGCGCCGTACGAATCGCTCCACGCGATCGCCCCGGGCGAAGATGCACTTCATCCCAAGGCACACTCGCTGCCCCTACCCCAAAGATGCGCACCAACTTGGCCGGCATCAGATGCAGGTGTCGCTCATCAACCACGACATGTACGCACAGCCCCATATTGGCCAACCCGAATGAGAAACTCTGAAAGTTGCGCCTCACCGCATCGGGCATCGGCTCCACGAATGGATAGCGAACCGCCAGTGCACCCAGTGAGTTCCGAAACGCCGCGCGAACGATGATCGGCAGCAGGATCAGATCGAAGACGACGACCGCCCCAATAATGATCCAGACAGTGTTTGGCATGGTTTCGAAGTACCCTCGTTCCAGGTCGATTCGCACCCGATCATCTGCCACGCGAACCCGGGCAGCCACTCGGCGTAAACTATAAGATATGTCCGACGGACAGGCCATTTCGGTAAACTTTGCCCGGGATGTCCCCCTCTTCCCGCTCGATGCCATTGTCCTCCTGCCTCAGCAGGTTCTGCCCTTGCACATTTTTGAGCCGCGATACCTCCAAATGGTCGCCAGATGCCTCGACGGCGCAGGCCAAATCGCATTGGCCGTCATCGATGATGCCCTTCCGCCACCGACCGATGGGCCTCCGCCGCTCAAGAATGCAGTCTGCATCGGCCAAATCGTCCAGCACGAAACCCTGCCCGATGGTCGTTACAACATCCTTCTCCAAGGTATCTGCCGCGCACGCATCGTTCGCGAATCTCCCCCACCCGAAGGCCAACTCTTCCGCGCCGCACGCCTCGAACCGATCGGTGAACCAAACCCCGACGCTGCCCATCTCGACCACCTCCGCGAGTGGATCCAGACCGAACTTTCCGAAGGCTCATTGCGCCACCTCGCTCTGGCCGAGCACGTCGCCGAATACGTCCGCGACGACCATGTACCCAACGCTGCTGTCTTCGAGCTCATCTCCTTTGCTCTTCTGAGCGATCCGCACACACGCTATCGCCTGCTGGCCGAGGGCGACCTCGATCAGCGAGTGCTGATTCTGGAGCGGGAACTCAAACAACTCTCCACACTGATCTCGCGGATAGAGCACCAGAAACCAAACGAATGGCCAAAGGGTTGCAGCTGGAACTAACAAAACCAGATCGTTCCGCACGTTTTTCAGTATGGTTGTGAAGATGTTCGGAACACTACGACCATTTCGCAGGTTCTTGTCAGGAGACAGGCGAGCACGACGGAAGTCTGCTGGAGACGCTTCCGAATGATCGTTGATAGGAGGTACACCATGAAGTTTCGCATTCGTCAGACAAGTGCAGTTCTCGGCCTCGGCGGCCTCCTGCTGCTCGGCACCGGTTGCAACAACGCAGCCCAAGGCGGCCTGATCGGTGCCGGCGCGGGCGCACTGGGTGGCATGGCGATCGGTTCCCTCTCGGGCAACATGGGCAAGGGTGCAGTCATCGGAGCGGTGGCCGGCGGGCTCGGTGGAGCCGTCATCGGCGACCAAAACCGCAGACGCGACCAACGCGATCATTACTCCGACTATTGATCTCCCGTGCTCGCCCGACTACTCATGATCGGATGTCTGACCGCGTCGTGTGCAGCGCTCCACGCCTGCACCACGACCCGGCGAGATGCTGCGCGCGACGCAGTCGATCAACACAAGGCGCCGATCTCAATCTCGGACTTGGCCTGGCTCGCAGGCGTCTGGGACCCCGCAGACGAAACCACCAACGCCATCGAAGTCTGGGCCAGCCCTGATCGCGGCTCGATGCGAGGCTTCAGCATCACACCCAATGCCGATTCGTTTCGTTTCTATGAACTGCTTTCCATCGAATCCATCAACGGCACGCTGACCTACCTCGCCAGCCCACGCGGGCGTGTGCCCGCCACTCACTTCCCGTTAACCGAGCACTCGAGTTCGCATGCCGTCTTCGAGAACCTCCAGCACGATTTCCCGCAGCGCATCATCTACCACCGCGAAGGTGACTTGCTTCACGCACGCATCGAAGGCATCGTCAACAACCAGGCACGAACCGCCGAGTGGATTTGGAAAAAACGCTAGCCCGCTCGCAGTCAATCATACAACTTCGCAAACTCGCGCCAGAACGTCGGATATGTCTTCGCGACGCACTGCGGATTCCTGATCGACACGTTCGGTCTTCGCAGCCCCACCAACGCAAGCGACATCGCCATTCGATGATCGTCGTACGTTTCGAACTCTATCGGCTCAGCGCCCGTGTCGGTCCACGACGCGATCGGTTCGATCGGAGGCGTCAATGTCATCACGTCCGAATCGCTGTTGACATCGCACGCGATCGTCACCCCAAGCCGCCCGAGCTCGCGCTGCAAGGCGTCGATGCGATCGCATTCCTTGACACGCAGCGTTCGCACCCCTCGCAAAATCGACGTCCCGCCCGCAAACGCGCAGCACACCGCAAGCGACATCGTCGCATCGGGCATGTTCGACATGTCGGCAAGCGTCGGCCCGAGCGACTGCACGCCACGCACCTCGACCCATGGCGGCTGCTCATCGCTGCGCCGAATCACTGCTCCCATGTTCGCAAGCTGATCGACGAACGCTGCATCCCCCTGCGAACTGCTCGGGCTCAGTCCCACCACTCGCACACACCCGCCCGGGATCAACGCCCCCGCTGCCCACCAGTACGTCGCACCGCTCGCGTCCGGCTCGACTTCTTCGTCAAACGCCTTGAGCCCCGGCAGCACGCGAATGATCCGCATCTGCTCACTCAGACGTACATCAACTCCAAGCTCTTCGAGCATCTGCACCGTCATGCGCACATAAGATGCACTCGTCGGCTCGGGCCCAAGATTGAACGTCAGGCCATGCGGCAGACACGAAGCCGTCATCAGCAGACCCGAAATAAATTGGCTCGACTGCGTCCGCCCGAACTCGATCATGTTCACGCTCGGCACGCCATCCTTCGGCGGCACAATCCTGATCGGCGGGCACCCCGTCGCGCCAAGCTCCTGCACCTCCGCACCAAGAGTGCGCAGCGCCGCGATCAACTCCCCCATCGGCCTCGCACGCATCCGTTCATTGCCATCAATCGTGATCGGCCCCGTCGAGAGCAGTGCCGACGCCGCCAGAAACCGCGTCGCAGTACCCGCATTGTTCAGAAAGATCTCGACTCCCTCAGCCGGCACCTTCCAACGCCCGTCGACGCCAGTAATCCGAACAGCCGTCGCATCCGTCCGATCAACTCGCGCCCCAAGACACGCAACCGCATCAAGCATGCGTTCCGCATCGTCGGCTTCCACCAGCGCGTGCCGCACCACGCTCACACCCTTGGCCAGTGCCGCCAGCAGGATCAGTCGATTCGTCAGACTCTTCGACCCCGGCGGCCGAATGCTGACCACCGATTGCGCCCGTGCCACACCTCGCACGATCGGCGGAATAGGCAGCGGATCGGGAAGGTCCGCCAAAGGCCCGTTCATCGCGCCGAGAACAGCATCTCGATCTACTCCCCCCACGTCCCCCCACCCTCGGCCCAAGCCATCACTTCGATTCCTTGCGGAACACCGCCACCACATCCTCAACGGGAATCACGAAGAGCCGGTTATCGCCCTCGAAATCCACCGGAATCCCGTGCTTTGGATTGAACAGCACCCGGTCGTACTGCTTGATCGGATAGTCATCGTCATTGGCAACCTGCGCCGATATCGCAACCACGCGCCCAGTCAACGTCGGAATCTCGATCTTGTCAGGAAGGTGAATCCCAGTCTTCGTCTGCTTCTTGTCTTCATCCTTGCGAAGCAGAATTCGGGCGCCAATCGGCTCCACGGTTTCAAGTTCAGGACTTTTCGCGCCACTCTGTGCCATGCCCAAGGATAGGCCTCACGCGACAACCCCTCAGGCGTGATATCCTCTGTCTATGCACGACCTTGCACGCTTTATCCGCGACGTGCCCAACTTCCCCAAGCCAGGCATCGTCTTTAAGGACTTCACGCCCCTGCTCGCCGACCCCGCCGCGCTCGCACTCGCCGTCGAACTCATGGCCAACCCATACCGCGGCAAAGGCATCGACCTCGTCATCGGTGCCGAAAGCCGCGGCTTCATCTTCGGCATCGCAATCGCCCAGGCACTCTCGGCCGGTTTCGTCCCCATCCGAAAGCCCGGTAAACTCCCACGCTCCGTCCACGGAGTCGACTACGCCCTCGAATACGGCTCAGACCGACTCGAAATTCATTCAGATGCTCTCGGCGTCGGCCAACGCATCCTCCTCGTCGACGACCTCATGGCGACCGGAGGCACCATGCGTGCTTCCTGCGAACTCGTCAAGATGTCCGGTGCCGACATCGCCGGCATCACCGTCCTCATCGAACTCAACTACCTCGATGGCCGCAGCAAACTCCGAAACTATGGCGAGCTCCACTCCGTCATTCAGTACGACGGCGTGGAATGACACTCAACGTTTGCGCCGAAAACCCGTCAGTCCTGCCAGCAGCAACACACTGACAGCCCCCGGCCCCGGAATCACGTTTGTCGTCGCGCCCACAAAAACAAGCGATGTTCCCGGATTGTTCGGCGCAACGATGCTGAACCCATCATTCACATGAGGGTAAAAGGACAGACCGCCAAGCGGGTGCGGGTCTCCCGGCGTATACGTAACTCCACCCAGAATGTCCCCCACAGTCACATCAAACTGAAAGAGCATGATCGGATTCGACTGGTCCGCCCATGGTGGCGCACCAAACAAGTTCGCCAACTGCCCGCCGGAAACGCCAATCACATCGGGTCCATCTACTGTTCCATAAGTACGAAACCCAACCCAGTTGGGAAATACCGTGCCGTGGTTCGTCACAACCCGTTCCCTCCCATCCGTCGCGAATCCACCGATTCCAAACCCCGCGATGGCGCTTTGGCCTTGAATGAACGGCAGACCCTCAATCTTCGCCCAAAACTCGACCGTGTACGTGCCGCCCTGCTCCACCGTCGCCGGCGCTTCGGTCCAGATCGTGAAGACCTGACCATGCACAACCGAGCACACCATCGACGATACAGCCGCCAATGTAATCCTACCGCTGCACATTGTCATCGCCTCCTTCGCCAAAACCCAACCCCAACCCCGACCGCCGCCACACTCATCGGCCCGGGAACCACAATCGTTGTCGCCGAGAGCATGATAACATTCGAACCATCGGGCTCCGCTGCCACCACATCGAACAAGATCCACGATGGATAAAAATTCATTGCAATATCACCAGGTCGAGGCACTGCGCCGATCGTCACACTTCCTGCGCCACCAGCCGTGACGTCAATCGAGAACAGCAACAGCGGATTCTCAAGAGTTGGCGTGAACTTGCACAACAACGGACACGACCACTGCATGCCACTGACATTGACAAGGTTGGTCCCATCGACGGTGCCTTCACTTCTGAAAAACCTCGCCCACTCCGCCAGCGTTGCCTGCGACAGGCTCGCAATGTTGCCCGTACCAGCCACATCAATCCTAAAACCCGCCACAGCACTGTCGCCGCTCACCCACTGCGGGCTCTCGACCTGTCCCCAGAACTCAACCGTATAGACCTCGCCGCTCAGCACTTGTGCCGGCGCACTGGCCCAGATCGTGAACACATGAGCCGAAGCCGCACTCGACACCAGCAACACACCGGCTGCACACATCATCCCTTGACTCAACCGCATACAACACCCCCAATTCATCAGATTGTTCAAGAGCGACGCCGACCCAATCCGTAGCCAACTGCGACAAGCCCGAGGATCGCTGATCCCGGCGCAGGAACCACCGAAGTCCAGCCCGACAGATGCAAGGCGGTATTGGTGTCATTCGGCGCAACGATCGATGCTCCATCCCACATATTCGGATAGAAGAAAAGCCCACCATTGATGTTCGGGTTGGCAGCGGTAAATGAGATTTCATCAAGCGGCCCCGACGCCGTCGTGAAATCGAATGTGAACAGCGGAATCGGATTGCGCACATCCGGAGGATACGGCGGAAAGACAATGCCAAAAGGCAACTGCCCACCCGAAGTTCCAAGCACATTGTAACCGGCCACAACTCCAAGCGTGCCGAACTGCTCAGCCCAGAATTCAATGCTGACATTCGAAACCGACACGATGGAATCTGCACCCGCAAGATTCAGCACGTCAATCCCGAATCCCGCCATCATCGAAACGCCTTCGACATACGCCGGGCTCACAATCCTTCCCCACACCTCTAGCGTGTATGTGGTGTTCGGCGCTAGCACATGATCTGGCCCTTCGATCCAAATGTAAGCATTGTGAATCGCCTGCCCCGCCGCTGCACTGACAGCAAAGACCATTCCCGCGCACGCCGCCATTGTCTGACTACGCCTGCCCTTCATCGCTTTCTCCTCGCCATCAATGCCAGCCCGAGCACGCTGCCCACCAAAACCCCAGGCCCCGGCACAATTAGAACCGTCGCGCTCAACAGGACCAGGCTCGTCCCCGCATCGTTCGGCCCGATGATCGACAATCCATCATCCCAACTCGGATAAAACGACAGCCCCCCATTGATATTCGGATTGCCAGGCGTGAACACCATCTCGCCCCACTCTCCAGCCGTAGCCAGAATTGTAAACAGCAGAATCGGATTACCTCGATCCCCTTCGCAGTCACCAATCCAGCAGTCGCCCCAGTGACCATCATGCAGCTGCCCGCCGCTCGTCCCGACAACATTGAAGCCTTGCACAAAACCATTGATCCCGAATCCCGCAGCCCACTCCGAGATCTGCCCCATTTCAACATTCGAAATCTCGCCAGTTCCCAGCACATCAATGCCGAAACCCGCGATCATGCTTGTGCCCTGCACCCACTGCGGACTTTGCACCTGGCCCCAGATCTCGACCGTTATACTCTCGCCTGGCAGCGCCGTGGCTGGAGCCTGCGCATAGATCGTGAACACGTGCGGATCGGCAAGCGCACCCGTCGCAACCGCGCCGCACACTGCCATCGTCAAGATCTTCTGATTCATGTTGTTCCTCGTTCACTTAGAAACGAAAAATCATGCTCGCCTGCGACGCGACAAAAGTATCGCTGCCCCTGCCCCAACAAGCACCGTTGCCGGTGTCGGAATAATGATCGTGGTCGCGCTGATCGTGTGCAGACTCGTCCCCGCATCGTTGGGACCCACAATCGACGCGCCGTCAGTGTCAACTGGATAGAACGACATTCCCCCGTTGATGTTCGGGTTCGCAGGCGTAAACGTCATCGAGCCTTCAAGCCCCGCTCTCGCTTCGATGGTGAACAGCAGCACCGGATTACCATACTCCCAGCACGGCGGAAACCAGCAATCTCCAAACAAAAGCCACAGTTGCCCGCCGCTTGTCCCGAGCACATTCGTACCGCTCACCGTGCCGTTCGTGCCGAATCGTTCAGCCCACCATGCGAACTCTCCCATTGCAACATTCGAAATCGCGCCGGTTCCCAGCACATCAATGCCAAAGCCCGCGACCATGCTTGTGCCCTGCACCCACAGCGGACTATGCACCTGGCCCCAAATTTCGACCGTGATCGTCTCACCTGGCAGCGCCGTCGCTGGGGCCTGCGCATAAATCGTGAACACGTGCGGATCAGCAACTGCGCCAGACGAAATCACAGCCCCGGCAAACGCAATTAATGCTCTCTGTGCGTTCATACATCTTCCCCCTCGATCGTCGCAACTTTGAACCGCTGCCGTCGCGCAAGAGCCAACCCCAACACCACGACCATCAACCCCGGAGCAGGAATAATCAATGTCGTCGCACTGATCAGATGTAGACTCGTTCCCGCATCGTTCGGCGCGACGATCGTTGCGCCATTCGAAGCATACGGATAGAACGACAGCCCGCCAAAATAATTTGGATGCGCCGGCGTGAACTCCATCGTCCCGGCATCACCCGCTTCAGCTGTAAACCAGAACAGCATGATCGGGTTCGCAAATTCCTCCGATGGCTCGACCGGATTGATGATTGGCGGAAAAATCTGGCCGCCGCTTGTTCCGAGGATGTTCATTCCAACCACGTTGCCATTCGTACCGAAATCCAGCGCCCAATGCGCAATCGTCGTGCCGCTGACGCTCGTCACAGCTCCGGTGCCAAGTACATCGATACCGAAGCCAGCAACCGCGCTGACATTGTGCACCCACAGCGGGCTTTGCACCTGGCCCCAGATCTCGACCGTGAATGTCTCGCCAGGCAGAGCCGTAGCCGGAGCCTGCGCATAGATCGTGAACACGTGCGGCTCGGCAACCGCGAACGAAGTCGCCCATGCCAGCATCCACACAGCGAAATTCCGACGCATTGGCTCACTTGCTTTCATGGCGCACCCTCCGGGCTCAGCGGCCACGAACGGGCACCGCACCCCTATACAAAGTGCCCCAAGTTCACAGTTTGGCAAGGAACTTTCCCGGATTACCGGGGTTGGGCAGACAAAAAGACAGCCCCGACCGCGGACGATCGGGGCTGCGTGATTGAACTAACTCAGAGTAGGACCAGAGAGATTAGCGACGACGACGGGCCGCCATGGCGCCGAGGCCGAGGAGGGCCAGCGAAGCCGGGGCGGGGATAATCCTTGTTTTCGCGCCAATCAACGTCAGGGTTGTCCCCGGCATGTTGCTGTTGATCGAGGGTCCCATCGTCGCATCCGGGTAATAACTCAGTGCTCCTTCTGGATGTGGCTGCCCGGGGGTATAGATGGCCTGGCCTTCGAACATCGCTCTGACTTGGAAGGAAAACAACAGAATAGGATTACTCATATCGACATCGGGGTTGAGGAAGCCAAAAAGATTTGCAAGCTGACCTCCGATCACTCCAACCAGGCTTCGACCAGATGCCGTCCCGGGGTTAGCAAGGGAATCGAGAGATTCAAACTCTGCAAGTGAAGCAAGCATGAACCCCCCATTCCCCGATGCGAGAGCTGATATCCCGAACCCTGACATAGCACTGAAACCATCGATAAATGATCCGCCGACTACCTGGCCGTAGAGCTTGACCGTGTACACATTACCTCGGACGACGGTTCGAGGTGCATCGACAGAGATCGTAAAATCCTGGCCAGAGCAGCATGCGGCCGCAACTCCCATCGCAAACACAAATGAGGGCAGTTTCATATAAATTTGCTCCTATGTGCGGTCTAGCAGTGCACTGGACATGCCAGATTCATTTGCTCAAGAAAGACAGCCCCGATCGGGAAACGACCGGGGCTGCGTGGTTGATCTAACTCAGAGTAGGACCAGAGAGATTAGCGACGACGACGGGCCGCCATGGCGCCGAGGCCGAGGAGGGCCAGCGAAGCCGGGGCGGGGACGACGAACGTCGAAGCGCCGATGAAGTTCAGCGAGGTGCTGGGATCATTGGGAGCAACGATCGAAGCACCGTCCTGGCTGTCCGGGTAGAAGGACAGGCCGCCGTTGACGTTCGGGTTGCCAGCGGTGTAGGTGATGAAGCCACCAGCGCCCGCGGTCACATCAATGGTGAACAACATGATCGGGTTGTTCTGATTGATGTTGGGGTTCAGGAAGCCGAAGAGGTTGGCCAACTGGCCACCGATGATGCCAGTCACGTTGCCGCCACCAGCGACGCCAGTGTTCGAACCGAACAGGAGGCTGGCGTTGATGCTGGCGGTGCTGACGCCGGCGATGTTGCCGGTGCCGAGCGCATCAAGACCGAAACCAGCGATTGCGCTGGTACCCACGCCGGTACCATTGATGAAGCGGGCGTCGCTGAACTCGGCCCAGAACTCGACGGTGTAGGTGTCACCGGGGTTCACCACTGCCGGAGCAACGGCGTACACGGTGAAACCACCAGCCATGGAAGCACCGGCAAGGCCGGCAACAGCTGCGATCGCAAACAGATTCTTCATGTCAGACTCTCCTCTCAAGAGATTTGGTGTCCATTCAACTTGAATGGCCTGTGTTCCTCCCCACGTCTCGGATGGGGTGCACCAACAAGATATCCGATTCCTAGGAACGGTTCAACCCCTGAATTCGAGTTTTGCCAACAACTTTTGAAAATAATTGCGCTTTGTGACGACCCACTCTCAAAATTTCCCCTCGACCGGGTAGGTAAGTCACCATTCTTGGTTATTATACCCTATATCTGTGCGAGAGCATTTTTACACCCCAAGTCCGCTATAACAAAAAGAAGAGGCCCCGATCAGGTGATCGGGGCCTCCGAAAGTCGATTCAGATCAACCGACCGCGGTGATTAGCGGCGACGGCGACCAGCGACCATGCCGCCGAGGCCGAGGAGGGCCAGCGAAGCGGGAGCCGGGATGATACGAGTCGAAGCGCTCAGCAGGGTGAGGGTCGTGCCCGAGTCATTCGGGGCGATGATCGACGCGCCGTCAGTGCTGACGGGGTAGAAGGACAGGCCGCCGTTGACGTTGGGGTTTGCAGCCGAGTAGGTGATCGTGCCGAAGAACCCGTTGGCAACGGTCACATCGAAGGAGAACAGGAGGATCGGGTTGCTCATGTTGATGTTGGGGTTCAGGAACCCGAACAGGTTGGCGAGCTGGCCACCCGAGGTACCGACGATGTTGGCGCCCTGGATGGTGCCAGCAGTGCCGAAGCCCGAAGCCCAGCTAGCGATGACCTGATTAGCAACGCCGCCGACGCCGGCTGCACCAGCCGAGGCGACCGCGTCGATGCCGAAGCCGGACATCGCACTGGTGCCCTGCACCCACGGAGCGCCACTGACCGAGCCCCAGAACTCAACGGTGTAGGTAGCGCCCGGAGCGACCTCATTCGGGGCGACAACGGAAATCTCGAAATCCTGAGCGGAAGCAGCAGCTGCAAGACCCGCAACGACGATAAGAGCGATTGCATTCTTCATGAAAAATCTCCTCACATCTCTACTCTGGTGGTGAACAATCAACCACGATACTTGTGAAACGAACGATTCGTTCCTGACCCACACTGGAAGGTACACGCGCCCGCAAAAGCGGCAACCTGTTTCACAAGACGATTTTGACTTTTTGCACTTTCCACCCCACCAGACACAAACTGATGCGTACATAGTCCGTACAAATAGTGCCAACCGCCGGCCATCGCCGCCTGGGCAATGTTCCGAGAAGTCCTGACTGAGGTTATGACCCGGCTTTGTCGCTCTCGATCATTTCCCGTTCCAGAACCTGGATCACAAATTCGGGAGTGTGATCACCCTGTGGTTCATAGCGAGACTCGCGCCTCACTTGCCACTCGGGCCCCAGATCCGGAAAGGTGGCGTCCCCAGCAGGTTCGAGATCGACCACTGTTCTATAGATACGTTGAGCCAGAGGCAGAGCCATGTGATAGATCTCTCCCCCGCCGATGACGAAAGGCTCGGGATCGTCCGCACAAAGAGCAAGTGCGCGCTCTAGGCTGTGCACAATTCGGACTTCGGGCGGGGCCTCGAATTCGCTCTGCGATGTCAACACGATATTGAGCCGCCCCGATAGGGGCTTTGTCGGGAGGCTCTCCCAGGTCTTGCGTCCCATAATGACAGCATGACCCATGGTGGTCCGGCGGAAGTGCTGAAAGTCAGCGCGAAGACGCCACGGGATCGAGCCCATGTTCCCGATAACCCGGTTCCGACCCATGGCAACGATCATGGAAAGAGGCACAGGCGAGGATAGGGCCCTGGCGTCAGTCGTGGGGTTTGCGGTCGGACAGAAGGCATGTTTCGATGCGGGCCAGGATGTCACGGATTTCGCGGAGGTAGGCCTGGTCGCTCCCGGTTTCATTGGACGCTGAGGGCGTCGGGGTCGGCAGGGGTGCCGTTCGGCCGACTGACTCGACCGCATCTTTTTGTGACAAGACAGCATCCCGGAATTCCATCGTGTCGATGATGCCGACCATGCTGACCAGATACCCGGTGGCTGCGCCGCCCGAACCTGCGGTCTCGACCCTGAAGCCCTGGAGATTCATGGCCCGCATGATCGGACCTTGAAACATGGCCAGGTCCGTGATCTTGTCGAGCGGGATGGTCTTTTCCACGCGATTGAGCCACCCCTTACGAAGAATGAGCGACCGCTCGGTGAGCTCGCAACTGATGCGATCGAGGTAGCGTCTGAGAATCGGGCGAAGAACGATCAACAGAATCGGCAGGACCACCACCCCCACGATCGAGAAGACACAGATGATGACCGTACTCACCATCCAGTAGTTGATAACCTTGTCGTCGAATTGGGCCCGGCGGAGAATGGCGTCCTGTCGCATGCCTGACAGTGTACAAAACCTTCGTTACCCGCGCTTCGGCTCAGACCGCGACGGGAGCCTTGATGTGCGGGTGCGGGTCATAGGCAGCGATCTCGATGTCTTCAAAACGGAACGCAAAGATGTCGCACACTTTGGGGTTGAGTTGAAGGACCGGCAACGGTCGCGGCGTGCGCGAGAGCTGTTCGCGAGCCTGATCGACATGGTTGGCATAGAGATGCGCGTCACCAAGGGTGTGAATGAACTCGCCGGGCGCGAGGCCTGCAACCTGAGCGATCATGTGCGTCAGGAGCGCATAACTGGCAATATTGAAGGGCACTCCAAGGAACACGTCGGCTGATCGTTGATACAACTGGCAGGACAATCGGCCTGCGGCGACGTGAAACTGGAACAAACAGTGACACGGCGGCAGGGCCATGCGCTCGACATCCGCAGGATTCCATGCTGTGACGATGAGACGCCTCGAGTCGGGGTTCGTGCGGATCTGCTCGACGACCCCGGCGATCTGATCGATCGACGCTCCGTCGGGCTTGGCCCAACTTCGCCATTGATGGCCATAGACCGGGCCGAGGTCACCGGTCTGCGGGTCGGCCCACTCGTTCCAGATGGTGACGCCGACATCCTGAAGGGACTTGACGTTGGTCTCGCCTCGCAGGAACCAGAGGAGTTCGTGGATGATCGAGCGTGTGTGGAGTTTCTTGGTGGTGACGAGCGGGAAGCCGGCTGCGAGGTCAAAGCGCATCTGATGGCCGAAGATCGCGAGCGTGCCCGTGCCGGTGCGGTCCTGCTTGCGAACGCCGGTGTCGAGGATGCGCTGGAGGAGTTCGTGGTATTGGTGCATCGTGGGATAGTAGAAGAATTGATGAGAGGCGGGCCTTGACGTATTCCTTTATGGGAATATGATACGATCATGGCCAGATCAGCGACGACATCGGATGTGTTCAACGCCATTGCTGAAGAGCGACGGCGCGACATCATCGAGGTTCTGGCTCGCAGCGGAGAGCAGCCGGTCGGGTTCATTGTGAAGGAACTCGATCTGGCGCAGCCGACGGTCTCGAAGCATCTGTCGGTGCTCCGCGAGGTCGGGATCGTGGCGGCGAGGAAGCGAGGGAGGGAACGGATGTATTCGCTCAATGCGGCAAAACTGAAGGCTGTGCACGAGTGGACGCAGTCATTCGAGCGGTACTGGACCCATCAGACGGATCGGATCAAGTCGCGTGCGGAGATGCTCGCCTTGGAAGAAGCCGGCAAGAAAGCAAAGAAGAGAAAGGGCGGTGAGTGATGACAAGTATGCTCGAAAGCGAGATCAGTACGCTGTGCGTGATGCGTGAACTGGAGATCAAGGCTGAACCCGAAGCAGTGTTCAAAGCCATTCTGGCAGAAGTTGGCCCCGAAGGACAGATGCCGGATGGATCGCCATTTCCGATGGTGCTCGAAGCGTGGCCTGGCGGGCGTTGGTTCAGGGATCTTGGAGAGGGTCGGGGGCACTGGTGGGGACATGTGCAGGTGATCAAGCCTCCGACGCTGCTCGAGATCAGTGGGCCGATGTTCATGTCGTACCCGGCGGTGTCGCATGTGCAGTATCGCGTCAGCAGCATGCCCGGCGGAGCGATGCTGAAACTGACGCACCGGGCGATGGGGCTTATCACGGCTGAGCACCGCGAAGGCGTGCATACTGGCTGGGATTTTGGGCTTGAGCGGGTGCGTCAGATTGCGGAAATGCGTACTTGACATATACCGTACAAATCTCTATTGTGTGCCGGGAACCGAGACAGAGGATGCGCAAGCCTCGCCTGGTTGAAGTCAAATCAGGCAGTCAATCTTGGAGAGTTCTCGAACGGATGAAGGAGTCGAGCGATGATGGAAAGTGCTGTCCGTGAACATGAGTGGCTCAAGCGTTTCGTTGGCAAATGGCGCTACGACAGTGAATGCCCAGCCGAGCCAGGCGGCCCGCCCGTCAAGTTCGATGGGATCGAGACCGTGCGCGCCATCGGCGACTTGTGGGTAGTCGGCGAATCGAAGGGCGAGATGCCCGGCGGCGGCGAGGCGACGATGATCATGACCTGTGGCTTTCACATCGGGTCGGGAAAGTATGTCGGCTCGTGGATCGGCTCGATGATGACGCACATGTGGGTCTACTCAGGATGGCTCGAAGGCGACAACACGCTCGTGCTCGAAGCCGAGGGGCCTCGATTTGACGACCCGAGCAAGAAGACGAAGTACCGCGACATCACCGTGTTCAAGACGCCCGATCATCGCGCGTTTCGCTCGGAGGTACTCGGAGAAGACGGAAAGTGGACGCAGTTGATGTCGATGGACTTCCACCGGGTGAAGTGACGTTGAGCATCGAGTCAGAGGAGAGACCGCGCCCGTTGCGAAAGCAGCGCCTCGCGGTTTGCAGGCGTTGAAGGCGGTCAAGGCTGCTGCAGAGCGATGACAGAGTTGGTCGAGAAACTGGAGGCTAGTCGTGAGTGAATCGGGATCGAATCATGTCGCGGGCAATACGGTTCGGTTGCATCGCGTGCTGCGTGCGCCGCCCGAGCGGGTATATCGCGCGTTTCTTGAACCGGAAGCGATGGTGAAGTGGTTTCCGCCGCATGGTTTTGTGGCGCAAGTGCATCACATGGATGCTCGCGTTGGTGGCGGGTACCGGATGTCGTTCACGAACTTCGGCACCGGACAAAGCCACGCATTTGGCGGCACGTTTGCAGAACTCACGCCCTTTGAGCGCATTCGCTACAACGATCGCTTTGAGGATCCGAATCTGCCTGGCGAAATGCAGGTTACGGTTACGCTGGGATCAGTGATGTGCGGCACGGAACTGACCATCGTGCAGGAAAACGTCCCCACGGCGATTCCGATCGAGTTCTGCTACCTCGGGTGGCAGGAATCGCTTGAGATGCTGGCGAAACTGGTCGAGCCCGAAATACCGTGATTGGGCCTGCGTGTTGGCAAACGCTGAGCCCCGAGAGAGGCGCATTTGCCTGCACCAGGCGAGATGCGCCGCGTTGACGATGTTTCGAAACGGAGAGGGGGGGATTCGAACCCCCGATGACGGAAACCGCCATACCGGATTTCGAATCCGGCGCATTCAACCGCTCTGCCACCTCTCCTGGTGGGGTCTGAGTTTAGGCGTGGTTTGAAACTTTCGGAAGGGCTTCGAGCAAGGCTTGGACGATGTGCTCAGGCTCTGCCATGCGCCCGCTGCCGATGTGGCGACAGGCTTGCCATCCGTCCCCGGGGCCGACAAGCGTGAACCCGTCATCTGCCAGTTGGCGGGCGTTGCGCTGCGTGGCAGGCTGGGCCCACATAACCGAGTTCATGGCAGGCGCGAGCAGAACGGGCGTGCGGGCCCGATCGATGGCTGAGAGAATGAGGCAGACGACATCGCTCGTCAGGCCATTGGCGAGACGGGCCATGCAGTCCATCGTGCATGGGGCGACAATGGCTGCGTCAAGAGAACTCGCAAGTGCGATGTGCTGCGGATCCTTGGATTCCACATGCTCCCAGGCCGAGGTGTAGACATGCCGGGCCGATAGCGCTTGGAACGTCAGCGGCGCGACGAAATGCGTGGCTGCGTCGGTCATGGCCACCGTCACGTTGCAATCGGCCTGCGCGAGACGACTGACGATGGTGCAGGTTTTGTAGGCTGCTATGCCTCCGGTGACGCAAACAAGCACCCGCCTGCCAGCGAGTTTGGGCGCGAGGGTCTTGGGGTCGAGTGATGGGCTCGAAGTGTGGTCCTGCGATTCGGAAGGCTGGGGTTGCACGGGCAGTCGCGTCAGAGGAGGAGGTCATCGTTGGCCGAAGCTGACGTGGTCGAGGTGGCCGCGTGGTTGTCGATGAACTCGAGGGTGATCTTGTCCTGAATAATTTCTTCGATGACGAGTTCGAGGTCGGTACGTCCCTGTCGTTCGACGAGAGGACGTGAGCCATCGAGGATCTGGTTCAGCCTGCGCTGGATGAGTGAGCAAAGTTTGAAGCGGCCACCGACTTTGTTGATAATGTCGTCACTTTTCAATGCTTCGATCATCTGCTACTCTCTTGATTGAGGACTGGGCACCCTTTTCGGGATTCGACCCCCGGACGCTCGAGGGGGCGGTGCCTGTGCCGGTGCAACAGAGACTGTAGGCCGATCGGCGGGTGGAGGCCAGAGGGGTCCTGCCCGCAGCGGGGGTGCAGCGGAAGATCGTGCGGGGTGACACCCAAGGAACGCACATGACCAATGACGTGAAGTGGAAGCCTGGGGACCGGATTGTTCACCGCGGCAAGCCCGAGTGGGGAGTCGGAGCTGTAACCGCTGCTGTCAGTGCCATGCATGAGGGGAAACCGTGTCAGCGCCTGACTGTGCGATTCGAGAACAGCGGCCTCAAAACGCTCACCACGGCTCTGGCACAACTGAAATCGGCCAAGCCCGGTTCCGGTGCGGCTGCGAGTGTTGACGTTGTGAGTCCGCGGCCTGAGGCAGATCTTGCCCGCGCCAACCCCTCGGGAAGCGATGTGGGTGCATTCGAGCAGAACTCCCCAGAATCGGGAGATCCGAGGGAAGACCTTCGCACGCTGCCGGAAGAAGCAACGGATCCGTTTCGGTCGCTTGAATCGAGGATTCTGGCGACGCTCGCGCTCTATCAGTTCGAGGGCAGAGATCGGGGTCTCTTGACCTGGGCTTCGGCACTGACGGGGCTGAGCGACCCACTATCAAGACTGAACCGGCATGAGTTGGAAGTCGCATTCGGCCAGTTTCAGATTTTGCTTGACCGAAATCTGGGGTATTTGCTTCAGCAGGCGGCAAAAAACCGGGTCAATGTCGAGGCCTTGCTCCGCGACGCTCCGCCTCAGGCTCATCAAGCGTTGCAACGAGCCAACCGCAGGCGTTGATTTTCTGCAACATCCGTTAGAAGCCTCCCCCCACTGTTTCTGGGGTGTTTGCGGCTGCGGCACTGACTGTTCCGGCCCTGCCCTTCGTCAGAGCGGTTCTTATAGGACGACCTGATCGCGAGCCTTCCGCGCGTGTGATTGGCCCGTTGGTTGAAGCGCTTGTTGCAGAGACGAGGACAGGTCTGATGGAGTGTCAGACCTGTGAGAGAGAGCAAAACTCGAAGATCAGGAGCCGGAGCATGAACGATCAGGACTTTCAGAGCAAACTCGGAGAACTTCTCGATCAGATCGAGCATCTTCCTGAGAACCAGAGGCCGAAACTCGAAGAACTCGCGCACGAAACCCGGCGCCGGCACGAGCGGATGCGCCAGACGCTGGCGGAGCTTCAGGAGAGCCTGGATTATTTGAGGCTTTCGGTAAAGTACCTCGTTTTCGATCTTGAGGCGACACGTCGTGAAAACAAATATCTGCGCACGCTGCTCAGTCGTGATGATGAACAGCAAGGCGAATGAGTCACACTCCTTCCTGATGCCGGCCTTGGTGGCAGGCTCGAGCGAACCCGCTCTCCGCAGGGAGGGCGGATTCGTTTTTTTGGGTCCGCTTTGAGCGGGCACGCAAGTTGATTTGGGCGGTTTGTTCGCGGGGGGCGCAGGGGCTATCGTCCTGTCCTGATTTGGAACGGTGCCCGAGAGGCTGAAGGGGCCGGATTGCTAATCCGGTGTACGGGGTCACCCGTACCGAGGGTTCGAATCCCTCCCGTTCCGCTTGTTTCCCTGCAAGGCCCCGGGGCTTGTGGGGATGTGTTTTTTTGTTGCATGGCATAAACCTGATCGCACTTGGGTCTGGAGTCGAGTGCCGCTGGCCCGTTTGGCAGTCCGCAGGTAGCACCATGCGATGAGCGCCCCAAGAATCACAGATACACAGAGGGCTCGACCATGATCTCAGAAACATCGAAGCACACCGACCAATCAGGGATCGGACAGGCCTGTACTGAACTTGACCCGCGCACCGCACACGATTGGCACAAGGCGGGCAAGTGCATGATCGTCGATGTCCGCGAGCCCGACGAGCACGCGCACGAACACATCGAGGGTGCGAAGCTGGTTTCGCTGTCCACGTTTGACCCTGCGAAGATCGGCGCCAGGCCCGGTCAGAGCGTTGTGTTTCAATGCCGATCGGGCAAGCGGTCGCAGGATGCGGCACGACTCGCGGCGGGGCTTGCTTCCTCGGGCGTGCAGCTCTTCAACCTCACCGGCGGCATCAACGCGTGGAAAGACGCGCAGTTGCCCGTGTCTACAAACAAAAAGGTGACTGGGATCAGCGTCATGCGGCAGGTACAGATGACGATCGGTGTCGGGGTGCTCGCTGGCTGCGCGCTGACATGGTTCGTACATCCGCTGTTCGTTCTTCTGCCGGCGTTCTTTGGCGCGGGGCTGCTGTTCGCGGGTGCGACGGGCACATGCGGCCTGGCGGCGGTGATCGGCAGGATGCCATGGAATCGGGCTGGGTAGGCTGTGAAGTATCGAATAAAACTCGAAGCCGATAGTGCTTCGAGCATATTTGAGAGGGATACGAGTGACGGACAAGACGCCAAAGGAATTGATGGAGGCGTTGAGTGAATTGTTGCAGCCTCAATTGCAAGCCTCGCCAGCCTTGCGCAAGGTGCTGCGACTTGTCGGAGAACTGTTGATCGCCGAGGCCAATCGCGCCGAGCAGTCGCTTAGCAGACCAGAGACAGGCAGCGCACTTGCGGTTGACAATTCAGTAGAGTTGAAAAAGGCGGCACTCCCGTCGACACCACGGGAACATATCGAAACAGTGCCCTTGCAGATCGGCGACGCTGCGATGCCAGTGGTTGTCACCGGGTCGATGGACGAAATCAAACGCGCAAGACTCGCAGCATCCGAGAATCAGGCCCGCAGGACGGAAGTCGATGGATCGAGGGAGTCATTCCCTGATCTGGCAGAGATCGATTTGGCCCAGATGGAGCGTCGTTGCCGACTCAAGGCCGAATCCTGCCGCTCGTTTGCAGAGTTGAGGCAGGCAGGTCTTCGGACCTCTGAGTATCAATCGGGGTTGCAGCGACGGGCCGAACTGATTGAGCTGGCCAAGACCATGCAGCCTTGCTTTTTGTGGGTCTATATTCCCGGTGCTTCGAACCCGGATGATGAGTCACTCGAGACAATCGCGGGGTGCTATGAAGCATTGGCCGATGTTGCCGCCCTGATTCGTCGCCTCTGCGATCCGGAAAGTAAGGCACGTCGCGAGCAGATGGAATCGGCGATGTCGCTGATGGCTGAGGCCAACTCGGCCCTGCGCGTTGCATTGGAATCGACCTGGCTCACCAAGCCCGACATTGATCAGGATCAAGCCCACCTGTGGCTTCGCCGCGAAACGCAGGAACAACGTGTCTTCATTGCGCGGCATATGAAAGTGGATGACCCTGCCGATCCGCATCAGCATCATGACGTGCGGCAACGTACAGCCGCCCTCGTGGCTGAACTCGAAGCCGCGGCAGGACGAGCCCGGGAAATCTCGAAACTCGAAAAATTGATTCAGTACCACGCCAAGATGATCAATGGCAAGGGAGTCAGTGATCACGATCTGAGGAAAATTGGCGACGCTGCAACTGCTTTGGTCCTTGAAGGAGTTGCGCCAACAGACCGGCGGTGGGCGAACTTGCTGCCGATATCGGCTCTGGAAGTGCTGGCATCGCGTGATGATCTGCCGTCGGCGTTGCGCAGCGCTGTGCTGGCCATTCAATCCAGGCGTGAGGCCAATGAACAAGTCGCTGAACGTTCGACACAAGAGACGCGAAAATCGTACAGCGCTCAGGTGGCGCAGGTGCGTTTGCTGCTTGAAGGCAAGTCGCTGGTGATGATCGGTGGCGAGCCGTATCCGGAGGCGATGGGTCGTATTGCGGAGGCGTTCGGGCTTGAAGAGGTACTCTGGCCGGAGATTACGGAGCACGGTACGAGCGAACCGATGCGTGGGCCGATCTTCAGGCCGGGTGTAGCCATGGTGTGTGTGCTGGTGAAACTTGCGGGGCATCTTCATGCAGCCAATGCGCGCGAGTTTGCGCGCAGTGCCGATAAACCATGTCTGATGTTGACAGGTGGATACAACCCGGAACAGATCGCGCAGGCCGCGCTCGATCAGGCCAGTCAGCGGCTGGCGAACAACGACGAATGATCGCAAGAAACGGCTTCAGATGGGCGCAGGGCCTGGCACGCTGGTGAGTTTGAGACCGACGATCGAGACAAGCAGCAACAGCACGAAACAGACGCGCGCCGGGGGCACAGGTTCGGCATAGAACACGGCCCCGAGGATGACCGCGCCGAGTGCGCCGATGCCAACCCAGATCGCGTATGCGGTGCCGATCGGAATCGAACGAGCAGCGACGGAGAGCAGGAACATGCTGACTGCGATGGCCAGGATGGTCAAGACGCTCGGCCAGAGTCTCGTAAAGCCGTCGGTGGTTTTGAGCCCGATGGCCCAGCCGGCTTCGAGCAGACCGGCCACGACGAGCAGGATCCATGGCGTCATGATGCCGGTTCCAGACGAAGGAAATGAGCGGTCATGACCCGCTGCCGAGGCGATGAGGTGCAAAGACGGTCGGGCCTGCTCGCTGGCCTGTGGTTGGGTCGGTGCCGTACCAGTCCTGGCGCACGGATCCATCGACGCCGATTGTCAGGATCATTTCGTCCATGACGCCATGCTGCCCTTCGCGACGGTTTGAAACGCTGTCAACCTTGAAGTGGTAGACACGCGCGCCATCGACATACTTGACTTCGCGTGCGATCATGCGAGGCTGGTTGCCAGCGGCGCAGTAGTGAGTGATGACGAGGTTCGGGCCATCCATGTGATAGAGGTTGGTCATTTCGTGCGGATGTCCGGGGAACATGACCTCGCGGATGACGGAGTTGCTGCTGGAGACCGCGAACTGATTGGTCAGCAGTGTGGTGCCATTCTCATCTTCCATTCCCCAGTCGCCAGCGAGGGTTTTGAGCGGCTCGAAGAACTCGGCATCGCGAGCCGTGAGCGTCGCGGGCGCAGGCGGAGTCTGGGCAGAGGGATCGCAGCAAGTCTTGTTGTTTGCCGATGCGCAACAGGCCTTCTGGCTGGACTTGCACCCGGTCAGGCCGGCAGCAGCGGTCGTGAGGGCGACGAGAGCAAAGGCGACGCGGCGAGTATGCATGGCAGGCTCCTGATTTTGTATGAAAGTGGGTGTGGTTACCCCGTGGCTTGTCGGTCTGGCAGCCAAAACGATATCAGATCGCATGGGCGGTGGCAAGCCCTGTTTTTCTGGTCAAACGAAACGCCTTGGTCCTTCAGCAGCGACGACACAAGGCTTAGTCGCGTGGTGCAACCACAAGCTCGTGGCGCAACTTCACATGCTCGACATGGAGCACGCCCGACGGAATTGCAGGCGAACCATCCGGATTCCATGCTCGCCCGAATGACAGTGCGGGTCGCGGAGCAAAGCACGCCCAGAGTTCGGCCTCGATCAGTATTGTGCCTTCGACCTCGGAATGAAAAGTAAATTTCGGCGAGGCATGACTGAACTCCGCAGTGTGGGTCGAAGGGTCGAAAGCGTATACGGTCTGGTATCGTTCGATGAGCGAGCCTTCGATGTGCTCGCCTTGAACGCTAAAGCCGGCAAAAATCATGCGCGCATCGATCATGCCAAATGGCGCAGTGCGGTTGAGAGCGTAAACGGTGAACGTCGCCTCCGAACCAAACTCGGTGGTCGCTGGGCCCTCGATGCGGAACACGATCATCTCGACGAAATAGCGGTGGATGAGATCGGGCGCGACAGCGCTGGCGATCACCTGCTGGTCGAGCCAGGCAGCCTCAGCCGCATCGATGTGCCTGCCAGAAGAGCGGAGAGTCACCAACCCTTCGAACAGTTCGGCGGTCTGTTGCGGGCTGAGCGTTCGAGCCATGAGTTCCTGCCATGCGTTGACACCGAATCCGGACGAAGATGACGTGCCATTGGTCACGTTGGCGATCAGGAATTGAGTGGGGATGGCGGGGGTGATCGCGCCGAAGTAAAACGGGCGGAGAATGAGAGCGACCGACAAGACGAGCAGGGAAGCCCCGGCAAAGACCATTGCGGGCGAGCGTTTGACCTCTCCGATGATGGTGCCGCCGCGCCTCTGCCATTGTGAGCCACACTCAGGACAGCGTTCGCCCACAGCCTGTTCATGCGCATACCCGCATGTGGCGCAATGCCTGGTGTCGCCTGCCCTTCGTGTCAGGCCAGTGGTTATCAACACGATGCCCGCAGGAACGAGCGGACTCCAGGCGAGTTGCAGGATGACGATGGCCCGCAGACCCCAGACAGCAAACGCGAACAACCCGACTAAAATCGCCCACACCGTCAGAGCGATCAACCAGGTCAGTCCCCGCTCCCACTCCATTCGACGGCCGAAGCGGCGTGTCAGGACAACACATGGGACGGCCAGAATTGCCGAACCTGCAAAGTAGACCGCCGTGCGAAGACTGAATAAGTCCTGGGCGAAGTGCGATACGCCACGAGCGCCCGAGCCCATCGAGATGAGCAGCACAATCATCACGCCGAAGACGGCAACGCAGACGCCGATGACACCAAAGAGCGCGACTTGAGTCGTGCGCGAGATTGATCTGCTTGAACGGTCGAACTCGAGCATGACTCAATGCAGTCGGGCGCTACGGCGTGCGGGCGTCAACTCAAGCCGCCCTTGAGCCCCCCGCCCTGCTTGAACTTGGCTCGCAGACGGCGCAGTGCCGGCGATTCTTCGAGGATCTGTTCGGGCGTGCGCGGATCGTGGTCAGCGCGGCCTTTGCCGCCTCGCGATGATTGCTCGCGCTCGGGCTGGGGCTTGGTTGCCTTGAGGCTGAGCGAAATCTTGCGTCCGCCCTGATCGATCTTGAGGACTCTGACGCAGATGACTTCGTCCTGGCGAACGACATCATCGACCTTGTTGACGCGTTTCCAGTCGAGTTCGGAGATATGCACGAGGCCTTCGACACCCGGTGCGACTTCGACGAAGCACCCGAATTCGAGAATCTTCGTGACTTTGCCGGTGACTTCAGCGCCTTCCTCGATGGCGGTTGCGGCTGCTGCGAAGGGGTCGGCTTCGAGTTGCTTGAGGCCGAGGCTGATGCGATCGTTCTCCCAGTCGAGTTTGAGAATCTGCACGCGCAGGTGCTGACCCTCGGAGACGTGCTTTGCGATCGCTCGCTCGCCATGCCCGATGCGATCGTGCGTGAGATCGGAGAGGTGGATGAGTCCATCGACACCGCCGAGATCGACAAACGCACCGAAGGGCATGATCTTGCGCACGGTTCCTTCGACGACCATACCTTCAGCGAGCGTTTCGCGCAAGACAGCAGCCTTGGCGGCACGTTCCTTGGCCAGCACATCGCGCCGACTGAGCACGATATTGCCCTTCCCGCGCCGATCGAGTTTCTGGACCCGACAGACCATCTTTTCGCCAATGAACACCGAGAGATCCTTGACGTGGTCGTAGGAGACCTGCCCTGCGGGCATGAAGGCGCGATGCCCAGCGACCTCGAGTTCCAGGCCGCCCTTGTTGACGCCGACCACGCGAGCCTCGACATCCTGCCCGGTTTCGAGCATTTCCCAATCGGCTTTCTGGACTGCACCCGGACGAGCGCAGACAAAGATGCCTTCGTTGGGGTCAAAGCGCGTGACGACGAGTTCGAGCGGTTCACCGACTTTGGGAAGCTTGTCCTCGGGCCAGCCGGCTCGCTCGACGACGCCGAGCTCCTTAGGCCCGAACTCGACGAAGATATCGGTTGGGCCGACCGAGACGACATTGCCGGTACGGTGTTCACGACCTGCCTGCACGACACGCGGGCCTCGGATCGCGCGGCGCTGGCCCGCTCCTTGACCGGCGAAGCCGCTCTCGGCAGCGAGTTCATCCATGGCCGCTTCGATCTCGCGATTCATCTGGTCCGACAGCGTTGGCGCGTGCGCTTCGCTGCTGGTCTGGCCCGATGCTGAATCCGCCCCGGTGTTTGCGTCCGTATGCATTGCTCTTGGCTCGTTGTGCTTTGGAAATGTTCCAAAAGGTTCGTGATCTACCCTCTCGATCCCCGCAGTGTACGCACACTGCGCTTCGAAACCATGAAGTTTGGGTGAGTTCACATAGTTTGGAGTCTGGTCTGCGTGATTGCGGACGAGAACCGTCCGAGAATCTCTCCATCATGTGTTGGCATCGAGCGCCTGCCCGGAACGAATGAAGTCCTTGATCGACGCGACGATGCGTTCGGCTGTGCGCACATTCACAAAACCTGCGGTGGCGTCGATCTCAGGCCTGCGCCCGTCGCGGACGGCACCGAGAAACTCCTCGATCTCAAGGCGAAGAGGTTCGGCGTCATCGATTTCGAGCGGCTCGATGTTCACGAGTTCGGTCCAGTCGAGGCTAGTGAGGTCCATCCCCTCGCGGATCTGCTCCGCGACTTCCCGCAACTGAATCTCGTTCGCAGTTCGCCGGATGATGGTTCCCTTTTTGGCAGCGTAGTCGATCTTGATGTATCCGTTCTCGCCGGTGATACGGGTGACGCGCTCGGTTTTGAGCGCCAGTCGGCTTGCGGTGATGTTTGCCACGCAGCGTCCGCGTTCATCGGGCAGTTCAAACGTCAGCCGAGCATTGCACAGATCCTCGTGTTCCGTGACGACGGCGACTCCTGCTGCCTCCACACGATCCGGTTCGCGCCCGCCCATGAGCATGAGGACCACATCAAGATCGTGGATCATCATGTCCATGACAACGCCAATGTCGACCGAACGAAACGTCATGGGGCTGACACGGTGCACTTCGATGAATCTGGGCACAACCTCGAACCCGCCTCGAGTCGCTCGCTGCATCGCGCGCATGACAGGGTTGAATCGCTCGATGTGCCCAACCATAAGGCACGCACCCTTGGCCTCGGCGAGTTCCTTGAGCGCCTGGGCTGTTGCCGCATCGGGAGCCAGTGGCTTTTCAATCAGGCATGCGATGCCTTCGCGCAGAAACGGACTTGCGCTGCGCTGGTGGCTGGTTGTCGGCACAGCAACACTGACCGCGTCCACTCCCGCTTCGATCAGGTCCTGCTCGGTGGCAAAGGCCCGCGTGTTGTGGCGTTCGGCGATGAGTTTGGCGCGGTCGAAGTCGGCATCGACCACCCCGACGAGTTCAACACCGGGAATCTGCGTATAGACGCGCGCATGGTGCTGGCCCATGCGCCCGACGCCGACAGCCCCGCAGCGGAGAACCTTACTGTGGGAGTTGAGGCCATTGTCGCCCGACTGGGAATGTGGCATGACAGATTTCCGCGAAGTGCCATTCGGAGAAAACGAGAGTCGACCTCAGCCAAGCGCCCTTTCGAGCACGCTGCTCAGATCGGCCTTGTTGCGCAAGCCACTGAACCGATCGACGACCTGACCGCCCTTGAAGATCATGATCGTCGGAATCGCCTGAATCCCATACTGCATCGCGATCTCGCGCGCATTTTCTATGTCAACCTTGCCAACCTTGACACGCCCGGCGAACTCCTCGGCCACGGCGTCAACAGTCGGGCCCAAAATCCGGCAAGGTTGACACCACTCGGCCCAGAAGTCGACCATCACCGGCTGACTCGACTTGAGCACTTCGGTCGCAAAATTCTCTTCCGTCAGTTCAAGCACATGCGGGCTTGCCATGTCAACTCCTTCACAACATCTGGGTGCGTACGCACGCATGCGCGGGCGCCTGGCACCGGGTTACATCCTATCACGCTCGATGCCGATCGGCGAATCCGGCAACCCCGCCGCAGCTGAGAGGGCATGAACATGCTCCTGCACATCGTGAACCCGAAAGATGCGGGCACCACAAAACCAGTGTGCCACGCTCAATGCGATGCTCCCGATCAGCCGTTCGCTCGGCTCGCTGTCACGACCGAGCGCGATTCGGCCGACAAAACTCTTGCGACTCAGCGCGCTCAACACACCCGAACCCAGATCCGCAAACCTTGCCGAATGTCGCAGCAACTCCATGTTCTGAGACACTGATTTTCCGAACCCCAACCCCGGATCAACAACGATACTGCCTGGTCTTATTCCCGCTGCGCAAGCAGCACGGACACGCTCGGTGAGGAACGTGTGAACCTCGGTCACGATGTCGTCAGAAACCGGATCCTGCGCATACTGATCGGAATACGAGTCGAGAGCAGGCTCGACGCGCCGGTGCATGAGAATCACACCCAGATCACGTTCTGAAGCCATTGCGAGCAGCGACGGGTCTTCGACCCCTGCCGAGACATCGTTGACAACAGCGACATCGGGCGACGCGGCGAGCGCTGCTTCGAGCACCGAAGCGTGGGTTGTGTCGATGCTGATCGGAGCCTCGACCCCTGCGCGATGAATCCCTTTGAGCACGGGCACGAGCCTGTCGATCTGAATCTGCGCCGGCACACTGACTGCGCCTGGTCGCGTACTCTGGGCACCGATATCAAGCAGATCCGCGCCGTCCTCGACCGCCTTTCGTGCAGCGTGCACAGCCATTTCGACGCTCGACAGTCTTCCACCATCAAAAAAACTGTCAGGCGTGATGTTGAGGATCGCCATGATGCGCGGGCGATCGAGGGCGAGGCGTCGCGAAGTGCCGATGAGCCATTGCTGCGTCATGAAAAAGTCGTCGTGCGAGTTCTCGCGCGACGACTGTGTGTAATTCGATCCAGCGCTCGGGCGCGGCTTCTAGAACCTCGGGCGGCCGCCGGCAGCGGGCTCGTCGTCGAAGCCGGCGTTCTGCATGTCATTGGCGATCTTCATCACGCCCTTGATGACATCGAGCGGCATGTGAATGCTCGTCTGCATGCCATTGTTGCCCAAGCTCATTCCCAATCCGATCGGAGCCATAGCCGGCATCGGCTCAAACGCGGGCAGCACCCCGAAGGTTGCGGCCATCGGACCTGCGGTGTTCATGATCTGGTCAATGCCGATGTACACCTCGAACACGCGATTCTCTGGGAGTTTCGCGGTGACCGCGCGAAGTGCGGCGTTGGAACCGATTCCCCCACCTTTGCGTGCTGATTCAATGGCTTTCTCCATCAGAGGCGTGTTCTGGCTCATCGTCTGGATGATCGTGCCATCGACGATCGCCATGAAACCATTGGGCCCACCCGACGGTCCAAAGAGCACGGGCAACACCATGGCTGCGGGCCCGAAGGCGTCGCCGCCGGTGCCGTCGGGCTGCATCGCTACACCGTAGCGTGAGATATCGACGCCTGCGACGCTCGAAGCCTTGTCTTCCCACGTAATCGCGTACTTCATGCCTTCGATGGACTGTCCGTCCATGTCGGTCATCAGCTTCTTCATGTTGGCAAGGACAGACTTCGCATCGTTGGACTGCGTGAGCGTGATGGTGTTGCTGAACAGGCCCGCCCCCATCATCGGGACGGTACCTACCGCCCCAGCCATGCCTTTGCTGTTGGCAATCATCGAAGCAATGTCCATCCCGCCCATGCCGGGCATTGTCTGCGAGATCTTGGCCACATCGGCAAACATCTTCTGAAGGCTCGCGTTGCCTGCGTCGAGGGCATAGGCGAAGAGGAAGTTGGTTCCCGGAACCTTGTCGAGCATGGATCCGGTGCTGCCTGAGTTCGAGAAGAACGTCGCTGCACCGCTTCCTTCCTTGAAGTTCAGGCCGGTGTGGAATGTGAGGCCTGACGTATCCATCTGAGCACCAAATGCAATCGACTTGCCGTCATTGGCCAGGGCCGTCATGGCGCCATTCATCATGTCGAGCATCGGGCGCATCTGGGCTGCCTGATCACCAGCCATCATCATGATCATGTCCATCTGCTGGCGCATCTGCTCTGCGCCTTCGCGAATCTGGGGTGCCATCTGCTCGAGATTGACAATGACTGTGAAGTCGCTGTCGGCAAGGACCCGCTCTCCGTTGCGGCCGAGCATTGAGGTGTGTGTCCCAAGATTGCCGGCCGTGCCGCTGAACTCCTGGACCAGTTCGGCAAACGGACCAACCGCCATAAATCCGCCCCCAAGGTCACGCATGTAGACCGGGTTGTTGTTGATGTCGGCTTCGAGGACCGTGCCGGTGCCGGTCGCGCCGAGCGCTTCGCGGACCTGCTTGAAATCCGTCACCGGAAGGACAACGACAACGGGCGGACCAAAGAACGCGTCCTGATCGTTTGTATGAATCACCGCAACCGCCGAGCCATTGGCGTTCATGCCGGGCATGTCAAGGAAGGTCTGTGCCAAGGCCAGACCCATGTTCATCTGAAGCACCTGATCGGGGGGGAGGATACTGCGCCCAAACGACTTGGTTTCGTTCAGAAACTCCTGGAGGTTCGAGATCACGATCGTGACCGGGGCGTCGGCGGGGACGCGATCAAGGGCGGGTGGCGGGGCTGCGAAGACCAACGAGACGCACGCCGAACCACTACAAACCATCATCATGAGTTGCTGACAAACGCGCATGTGCTTCCTTTCCATACCTTGAAGAACCATCGCCCCGCCGCCATCGGGACGGGTATCCCTGTACATTCGGATTTTCACCCCAACCCATTGCGAATTTCAAGCCTCTGGGCTTGGATCCCGTCTGGGGCGGTCTCACTGTAGGACGATATCAACCCTCGTCAGACGCAGAATCCTGACGGGAAGTTCGGGCGAAGTCGTCATCTTCGTCGTCGATATCCCCCGATTCCGGGTGTTCGTCGCCCCCGTCCGGGTGCTCCGCGCTGTCTTGAGTCGGGAAGAGTTGCCCGCCCTGGACTGCGGCCAGTTCGCCCGCCATGCGCTTGATCTCGACCCATTCTTCAGGCGTGATCATCACTTCGCGGGCGACGGAACCCTTGTGGTCGCCGATGATCCCGGCGATGCCCATGAGGTCGATGAGACGGCTGGCCCGCGTGTACCCGATGGCGAGGCGTCGCTGGAGCAGACTGACGCTTCCGCGCTTGGTTTCGAGGACGATCTCGACCGCCCGGTCGAACATCGGGTCTTCCTGAGCGGCGGCCAGTGAGGCAGAGGAGTTGTTCTGGCTCTGGAGGATGCGATCCTCGTCGGACCCCTCGGCTGCGGAGCGCAGCTGCACAAGTTGTCGTTCAAAGCTGGGGGCTGCGATGGACTTCATGAACTTGACGACCCGACGGATTTCGAGGTCATCAACGAGGGTGCCCTGCGCGCGCATGACTTTGTGGCTCTGCGGGCTGAGGTAGAGCATGTCGCCCTGGCCAAGCAGCAGTTCGCCGCCGCGCTGGTCGAGCACGACGCGGCTGTCGAGGTTGCTGGCGACCTTGAACGTGATGCGACAGGGCATGTTGGACTTGATAAGGCCAGTGACAACATTGGCCTGTGGTCGCTGCGTGGCGAGGATCAGATGGATGCCGACAGCGCGAGCCTTCTGGGCGATGCGAATGATCGAACTCTCGACTTCCTTGTTGGTCATCATGAGGTCGGCCAGTTCGTCGATGATGAAGACCATGTACGGAAGTTTGCGTGGGATTTTGGCTTCTTCCTGCTCGGAGCGAGGGTTGAAGCGTTCCTTGAGTTCCTCCCATTCGAGGTTGTTGTACGCCGTGATATCGCGGCAGCCGGCTTCGGCGAGCAGTTCGTAGCGTTCGTCCATTTTCTGGCATGCCCATTCGAGAATGGCAGCGGCCTTGTGCATCTCGGTCACAACTGGGCACATCAGGTGCGGAATATCGCGGAACTGACTCATCTCGACCATCTTCGGATCGACCAGCACGAGTTTGAGTTCGTTGGGTTTCTTCGTATAGAGGAAACTCATGATGATCGTGTTCATGCACACGCTCTTACCCGAGCCGGTGGTCCCGGCAATGAGCATGTGGGGCATCTTGGTCAGGTCGGTGATGAGCGGGTCGCCCGCTGCGTCCTTGCCGAGGAACATCGGGAGTTTCATGCTCGCGAACAGATCGCGATTGCTCATGAGTTCCTTGAGGCGGACCTTTTCCTTGTTGGGATTCGGGACTTCGATGCCGACGGTGTCGCGTCCCTCGATGTTCGAGACGATGCGAATGTTGACCGCGCGGAGCGAGCGGGCCAGATCGCTGGAGATGGTGTTGAGCTGCGCGACCTTGGTGCCGGGTGCGAGGCGGACGTGAAAGAGCGTGATGACCGGGCCGGACTCGATATCGACAACCTCGCCGTTGATGCGGTACTGCTGAAGTGCGGATTCGAGCGATTCGGCCTGTTCGCGCACGAGCGATTCGAGTGTGTCGTTGAAGCCTTCTTCAGGCTCTTCGAGCAGGTCCAGACCTGGGAATCGGTAGCCTTCGAGTTCGATGGCGTTCTGGATGTCTTCGAGATCTTCGTCGGTCGCGCTCGACTTCTCTGAGCCGGAGAAACGCACATTGAGGGCTGCGATCTTTTCCTTGAGTTTCTCGCGGTCAAAGACCTGGGGTGCACCGGGCAGATCGTCGTCCTCGGCGTCATCATCATTCTGGGCGACAGCCTCGTCGTCATCATCCTCCATCTCGTCGAGGGGTTCCGCCTCGATGCGCCTGGGCACGGGCACGACGGTGACGCGGCGCTTGGAGCGAGGTGTGACAGCGACCTCGATCGGGTCGTCGATGTCGTTGAGCCTGACTTCTTCGACCTTGGTGCGGCGGCGCTTGAGGCGGGCGATGAATCGCGCGAAGACACCTCTCGAACCTTCGCGTGTGGCTTCGGTCGCGGCAGCGGCGACGGTGCGCGTCGTCGCGGCAGCGGGAACGAGCCCGCGCCAGATCAGTCTGGGCAGGGCGAACATGAGTCGATCGGCCGCGACGACCATGCCGATCAGACCCACCAACCCCAGCCAGAGCACGGACCCGACGCTTCCAAATCGGGGGATCATGAGCGTCTCGGCGATCAGGAGCCCGAGGGTTCCGCCGGGCAGACCCGGCAACAGGCCCCCCTGCGGCCGAAGCACGGCAAACAGGCCTGCGATCCCCGCCGAGACCAGGACCACGCCAAAGAACCGAAGGAGCGGATGGTCAAGCCGGCGCTTCCACCCTGTCTGAACCAGTGCGGCGGCAGCAAACACAATCGGGATAAGAACCGCCCAGCCGAGAAGTCGCAGGAGCGTGTACGCGGTGGCAGCACCAACCGGGCCTCCCCAGTTTGCCGGCGTGTCATTTTGCGGCCAGGTGACGTGCCCGGGGGCGTCGGCGCCGTTGTAACTGACGAGACTGACCACGACGAAGCCGAAGACGGCGGCCACTGCGAGCCAGACGGGGACTTTCCAGATCCTCCCGGACATCGGCACTTCGGGTTTTGATCGAGGCTTCTTGCTCATCGTGTCGCGTCGCGCTCAAGCCTTGCACGTGGCCTGTTCGTTGGGACAGGAACGCTCCATCCGTGGATCTCCTGTCGCGATAGACATTATCCGGGTGTCGGGACAGAAGCGCGTTGCCCGCGCCGGATGGCTTCCTTTGTGCGCACAGAGCCGATGATGCGCTCGACGCCCAGCGGGTTGGCGTCGCGCAGTTCGGGCGGCAGGATCGCATCGGGCGCGTTCTGGTAGCACACCGGGCGGCACCAGCGCTCCATGGCCATGATCCCCTGGGCGGTCGAATGCGGCGCTGAGGAGGCCGGGTAGGGACCGCCATGGATCATCGCAGCGTTGACTTCGACGCCCGTCGGCACGCTGTTGAACACGATCCGCCCGACGCGCTGTTCGAGCATCGGCACGGCCCGCGTTGCGAACGCAGCGTCGTACGGACCCGCGAAGATCGTGCCGGTCAGGCTCCCCGAGATGGCACTGAGGCAGGCGAAGAGTTCTTCTTCGTGCTCACAGACGACCAGCACCGTGCTGGGGCCGAAGACTTCGTTGCGCAGGATCGGCTCGCGCAGGAAGACCGTTGCGCGTGTGCGCAGCAGGACTCCGGTCGCGGTCGCGGCGATCTGGCTTGACGCCATGCTCGGGACAGCGCCGGCGATGGCGTCAACGCCTTCGATCCGCAGCAGTTCTTCGATCCCCAGGACAAAGGCATCGCGCAGGCGCGTGCCAAGCATGATTCCCGGCTCAGCCGCGTTGAAGGCTGCGGACAGTTCGCGTGTGAAGGCGTCGGTGTGCTTGTCGCGCAGGGCCAGCAGCAGCCCCGGGCAGGTGCACATCTGGCCGCAGGCGTTGATGACGGACTGGGCGATGCGGGTGGCGATGGCGGGCCCCTGCGTCTCGAGTGCGTGCTTGAAGAGAACGACAGGGTTGATCGAGCCCATCTCGGCAAAGACAGGGATCGGATCGGGGCGGGCGCGGGCTCGGTTGGTCAGCGCCATACCACCGACGTGCGAGCCGGTGAATCCGGCGGCCCGGATGCAGGGGTGGTCGATGAGTTCCTCGCCCACCGTCCGCTCGCGGGCTCCGCCGGCCTGGAGAAAACTGAAGGTCCCGGGCGGGAAAGAGTGCTCACGCACGCAGTCGGCCAGCACCGAGGCGAGCAGTTCGCCAGTGGCCGGGTGCAGCGGGTGGCTCTTGACGACGACCGGGCAGCCGGCCGCCAGAGCCGAGGCGGTATCGCCGCCCGCTGCGCCGTAGGCCAGTGGAAAGTTGCTCGCCCCAAACACCGCTGCGGGCCCGAGCGGGCGGAGCATGCGGCGAAGATCGGGCTTGGGGTTTGGCCGACGGGCGGCGTCGCCGGGCTCGATGCAAGCGCGGCTCCACGAGCCTTCACGCACCACCTCGGCGAACATGCGAAACACTCCGGCCATGCGCTCGCGTTCGGAGATGACGCGCGTCGAACTCAGCCCGGTCTCGGCCGAGACGGTGTCGGTCAGCGTTCCCCCGAGCGTCGCCAGCCGACCGGCGATGTCGTCGAGCAGGTCGGCGCGGGCTGCGGCGGGCGTGGTCTGCATCGCATGAAAGGCGTTCCAGGCTTCAATGCAAGCCTGATTCACGTCGGCGGGCGAGGCGGCTGCGAACTCGGTCGGTCGTTCGCGGCCTGTGGAAGGATCGATCGCGCGGAACAGCACGGACGCGGCGTCGGCCTGAGCGACGCGGCCTGCAATGATCGAACGGCCATGAACTTGCACGGTTTTCTCCGGGGTGGTCTCACCCTCAACATCGGTCCCCCCGCCCGAAATCAATCAACGGCGAAATGAGAATTCGCTCGACATGATCGCTTCGCGTTCGGTATGCTTGTGCCGCATGATCGCTCGCGTCCAGAGTTTCCTGCTGACCGGCATCGACGCCTCGCCCTGCGAGGTCGAGATCGACTTCGACCAGAACGGGATCGATCGCCAGACGCTGGTGGGCCTGCCTGATATCGCGGTGAAGGAATCGCTCGAGCGCGTGCGTTCGGCTCTGGGCAACACGGGCTATCTGTTTCCGGTCGGGCGATTGCTGATCAATCTTGCCCCGGCCGATGTGCGCAAGGAAGGGCCGATGTACGACCTGCCCATCGCCGTCGGGCTGCTGCTGGCCCAGGGGGTGGTGCGTCCGGCGCCGGGGGCGATGGATCCGAAGCGGACGATGTTTGCGGGCGAACTGGCGCTTGATGGGCGGGTGCGGCCGGTGCGCGGGGCGATCGCGATGGCGCTGCTGGCGCGGCAGCAGAAGATGAGCGCGATCGTCGTGCCCGCCGAGAACGCGGCCGAGGCGGCGGTGGTGGCGAGCGTGCCGGTCTTTGGCGTGCGCACGATCGCGGAACTGGTGGGCCTGCTGGCGGGTGAACTTGATCTCGAGCCGTTCCCCGCGCCCGATGTCGAGGATCTTTTGCGGCGAGCCGAGCCGGAGATCGACTTTGCCGATGTGCGCGGGCAGGAATCGGTCAAGCGTGCGATTGTCGTCGCGGCGGCGGGCGGGCACAACCTGGTGATGCTCGGGCCGGCGGGCACGGGCAAGACGATGATGGCCAAGGCGCTGCCGGGCGTGCTGCCGCCGCTTTCGGCCGAGGAAGCCCTCGAAATCACGCGGATCTATTCGGCGGCGGGGCTGCTGCCGCTGGGTCAGGGGCTGGTGACGGCGCGCCCGGTGCGCACGCCGCACCACACGGCATCGTCGCCCGCGATCGTCGGGGGCGGGGCGACGCCCAAGGCCGGGGAGATTTCGCTGGCCCACCGCGGCGTGCTGTTTCTCGATGAACTGCCCGAGTTTCCGCGGCCGGTGCTCGAGACGCTGCGCCAGCCGCTCGAGGATCATGTTGTCACGATTGCGCGCGCAAGCGGCACGATCCGCTTCCCGGCCAGTTTCATGCTCGTCGCGGCGATGAACCCGACGCCCAAGGGGGACATCGCGCCCGGCGCGGCGGGCCAGCGCGACATGGACCGTTACCTGTCGCGCTTGAGCGGGCCGTTGCTTGATCGCATTGATATTCATGTCGAGGCGCCGGCGGTGCCGTTCAAGGAACTGCGCAGCGCCCCGATCGGCACGAGCACGGCACAGATGCGCGAACTGGTCGAGCGTGCTCGGGCGCTCCAGCACGCGCGGCAGGGGGCGCTGACGCCCAACGCGCGCCTCTCGGGCCGCCAGCTCGATCGCTTCGCACCGCTCGAAGAGCGGGCCGAATCGCTGCTCGGGGCGGCGCTGACGGAACTGAAACTCTCTGCCCGCGCGTACGACAAGATCCGCCGCCTCTCGCGCACGATCGCGGACCTCGATGGAGCGGAGGCCATCGGGGTGTCGCACGTGAGCGAGGCGATCAGTTATCGTCTGCTGGATCGGAAGATCTGAGCGGCGAGCTCGGCGAATCTGGAGTGATAAAACCCGACTCGCGGAACATACCCCGGGCAACAAGAAACGTATGAAAGATCAGAACATGAGCCGTCCTCAAGGAGGATGCACCCGGACACCATCCTGTTCCATCTCAAGGAGTGCGAGTTTCGATTCAATCACCGGCATGAAAACCTCTACCAGGTTCTGCTCACACTGAGCCGAGAGAACCCGCTCAACTAGTCATGACCCTTCTGCCTTTATGGTGCCAATATATGCCAATCCTCCTCCCCTCCATTTCTTATACATAAGAACAAAATCATCTTGTGAAATGATATTCGAGAAACCAATGCCTCCACAGGGCAGGGTATTGCCTCTTCTGATTGACTCTATCGTGCCTCCTTCATGACGCGGACCAGCACACAGATATCGATATTCAGTGTCACAGTAAATGATGGGGTGGTCGAGCAATATCAAGGCCATTCCTCCTTGATCGCCATTGACCAATCGAACCAACTCGCCGTGCAAAGGTTGCCAGTGCGAACTCTCGCCAAGTTCCCATGGGTCACTAACTGTAATAATTGCGCGCACTTTACTTTATTTCTCAATACTCATGAACATTGAGGATGCGTATTGGTACGCTACCTGTCGCCGTCCGTTCCATTCCACCGCCGGGCATGGAGCAAAGCCTGTCCGCAAACTGACGCATGATCAGTCCCACATCCAGATCACAAACCTATCGGGAGCTATTCTCGAAACATATCGGCCATAGGATACACTCCCCGGTCCATCTGGATTGCGTAGCCGTGTCATCACAGAGAGACGATGATCACCTGGAAAACTGGAGTCACATTTGTGATAAATCCGCAGTTCTGGCCAACATTCGTCACGCATGGAGTTGAAATCTCGTGTAATATGTTGAACGAGTAGATGAAATGCTTCCGAAAACGGCGCTTCAACAGCTGCATCACGCCTCCGGAGGTGTTTCCGTTTGACCCCTCGCTCTCGAGAGTTGTATTCAAGGCCCAAAAGACACTCTCGCAATTTCAGCCAAAGTACTTCGTCGATATCATAGAAAGAATATTCTGGCATTGCTTACCACATGTAATTGCGGCGGGGTGGCACCGACCACCGTTTGTTCCACGCTCTCTGTGCCACCGATCCGCGGCTTTGAGCGGTCGGTGTGTCTTTGTCCTTTCCAGCACATCCGTCACCAACGTTCTCTGCCCCATCTTCACCGCCCGCATCGCTCCCGGCTGCTGCTCCGCATTCTGCCAGCCTACCGATTCCACGCCCGCGCGTCAACAGCATCGCGGCCGGCGGGATGGGTGGGGTGTGCGGGGATCCGGGGGGGTCCGCCTCACGCGGCGCCCGTGACATTCGCACCACTGCGCGACCTGGGCACAAGGGTTACTGTACGCGATTGGTGGCCATCCCTACGGCGATTCTCCTGCTCGACAGAATTATGGATAGCATGGGTTCACAGCCACGGATACACGGAATTCCGTTGAATCAAGTGCGAGGAATCAAGTGTCAGGGAGGCAAGATGGGAAGGAAACTAACGCCCAAGGAACGCGAGCTCTACAAGAGGTGCGGTGAAGTCCTCCATTACATCTGGGACCCTATCGGCGTTGCAGGCGTTCCCGGCGCCCGGGACGAATACGATTCGTACGTGCCACAACTCTTCAAGCTTCTTCGCGACGGGGCCGGGGAGAGTTGGATTGTCGACTACCTTTGCAGGATCGAGAACGACATGATGGGGATGTCGCTCAACCGTGCTGGGGCCAAGAACGCAGCAGCCGTTCTTCTGGAATGGCGTGAGTGGCTTGCGGGCGAGACTCCCTAGCAAGCCATTGCAGGCTGAGGGCGGACGTGTACTGTGGTCATGTCTCTCCATGACTACGGCGGGTGACACCGATGATTTTTTGTCTATGCCACCTCTATGAAGGCTTGTTGAAAGTCATTGGGTCGGTGCCGCCTGCCCTTTCTGGTTGACTCTCTCCTCTTCAATCTGAAACTGGTTGTCCTGCCAGCCGAAGCCCTGTAAACGGCCGGGTGCCCGGACGCTCGGACGCAATGCCGAGCACACTGTCTGCACTCGTCATGATCTCGCCATACAGGGGTCCGCCCGCGCGATTTCCTTCAACCCCGCGCCAACGACTTTCGATGGTCTCTTCCGTCCATTCTCTCGTTCCGCCGCTGACGTCGTAGAGTCCCCAGGGCGAGGTTGATTCGTAAGCTCCGAGCGGGATGAAGTACGGGCAATACGGAATGATGTCTTCACAGCCCTGCACGCCTGCACTGGTATCGCCCGCGCCCGGAAGCCCGGTGACGGGAAATCGTCCGTCGCGCGTGGGCCACTTGTACCATCGCCTTGCCTGCGGATCGTAATGTGCCGCCTTGAGCCACTCGTCCCACGAGGGGATCCAGAAACGGGCGCCCTCGCTGCGGGTCACCTGGTCGGTGAACGTCCAGCCGTCGGGCTCGTAGCCGAACGTGCTCGTGTCGTACGCCCCGCTTTCAAGCGATATTGGATCCGATGATTTATCATTGTGCAGCCAGTTGCAGAACCTCGCCGCGTCATGCCACACTATGCCGAAGACCGGCATCATTTCGGCACCGGGCAAGTCAAGCAGCACGTAGCGCACCCCCGGGCCGTTATAGGTGAAATCAACATCCGCGCCCCACCATTCGGGCCGTGCGAACCATCGGAACTCGTCGCCCTGCGGGCCGAAGGTGTTGAGAAACTCCAGCCATTGTGCGGTGGTCACTTCGTATTTGCCGATGCGATAGACGTACGGCACAGAGCCGCGCCCGACCACCGGCCAGGTCCAGCCGGGCGAGAGCGTCACGGGCGGATTATCAACATCATCGATGATGATCCACTCAATGCCCCCGCCGGCATCAACAGGCAGCCTCGCCGGCTCGCCGACGTGCGAGCCCGGCATCGCACCACCCTGGGTGCTCACTTGGGCACAAGGCATCACGCTTATCATTCCAACCAGAACGAAAACATACACCAGCATGACCGGTCTCCTTGCGTCATCTCTCTGCTTTGGCAGTATACAAACTTCGGCACCAACCAGAGCGGGCGAGTTCGTTCTGCAAGCGCAGACAAACTCCGCCTCTCCGTGCGAGACGGAGCCTGTGCTGGTTGAAACCGAGTGGTAAGGCCGGGCAGCGGAGTGATGTCAGCGGCGGCGGCGCATCGCGAGCAGGCCCCCGAGCGCCATGAGGCAGGCTGACGACGGAGCGGGGATGCGGATCGTCCAGGTTGAGTCAAACTCTGTTGGAAGGATGAGCGTTTCGGTGAGGCGATCCCAACTGAAACTCCACTCCTCGCTGAGGCCGCCGCCGGCGAGCTGGATCAGGTGCGTGCCCTGCGGGAGGCAGCCGCTCCACGATTCCCACGTGCCATCGGGCGTCGCTTCGAAATCGACTTCGAAGATGTTGGCGGGGAGGCACACGCTGCAATCATCGACAACGACTTCGAGGAGAAAATCGGTTCCGGCACCAAGTTTGCCGCTGAACGAATCAACATTGTTTGCGACCAGCCACGCGACATCGGGCTGGATGTTGTAAAGAGTGCCATTGATGTCGGCGATGCCGAGGTTGACCCGTGCGTTCATGGTAATATCGAGTTTGCCGCAGGCGGGGCTGTTGAATGCGAGTGTGGCCTCGGCCCACGGCACGACTGAGGCATTGTTCGGGCCGAAGGTGCCGTAGAAATATTCGACGCGCGCGGTGCCCGATGCGCTGCCGAGCCCGACCGGAGGCGGAGCGAGCGTGGCTGTGTCGGTGCCGAACCAGATCGACGGGCCGGCCTGGCTGGGGTTGTCCCACAACTGGCCTCCTGCGGCGGCATAGCCATTGAGCAGGCGGAAACCAGTCTGGGCTTCAGCGCTGTGCGTGCAGAGCGCGGCGGTGCAGGCAGCAGCAACAAGGGCCAGTGAGGGGCGAGCGGGTGTCATGTGAGTCTCCTTTTCAAAGCGGGGAAAGCAGTGAGCGGCGGCGGCACGTTGCAGACGCCTCCTGCCCGTCTTCTGCTCGAAAAGGCGAAATCTCTCAGCGGTGGAAGAAGTTTTTTTGGCTTCGCATCAGGGTTGCGGGCGAGGTTGTGCGGATGTGCTGCGTCGCGCGAGCTCGATGCTGTGGCCCAGCCTTGCCGCTGCCGCTTGCCTTCCGCCTTCTTTGCGTGCCCGAGGTCCGAACTTGACGCGAAACAGCCGATTCAGTATGCTGGCTCCGTGACCGATCGCGTTCTCGTGCTGCCATCGCCCCGCGCTTCCGGGCTCCACCACGCACCGAAGCAGCCAAGCCGCCTTTGGTGGCACGGCGGAAGAGGATTTCGGTGCCAACCCGCCCGCTCTCTCAGAATATGCCGATTAACGCTCGTATCTTCTCGTCCAAGGCCAGGCGCGCTTGCGCGATCTTGTTTTGCAGCAAAGAACGCCCATATTGTCGCTTCTGGACATCTAGGCCGGTGCGAGCATCATCCAGCGCATAGCCTGTATCTTTGTACAGGTTCCATATCTCGTCAAACGATGCGATGGTGGTCTTGTTAAACAAGAAACTGCTGCGCTGCCATTTCATGCGGAAGGCGTTGGCTGCGCTCTGGAAAACTCGCTCTCGTCGCGCAGCTTCATCCCCGGCGGCGTCTGGGCTGGCGAAGTCCTGCAGCGCATCATGCATATCCTGAAGTGCAGCGTAGACGGCCGATAGGACTTTGATGCGCTGCTCATCGATTCGCCGAAGCGACTCGGTCTTGCGGCTAAGTTTTGCCTGGACGACGAGTGTGACTGCTGCGCCGACCGCAGCTCCGAGAGTACCGCCGAGTCCAAGGAGTTCAATTGCGTCAAGCCAAAACTCTTGCCATGACATAGCGGATGCTATGCCGGACGCAATGCCCATGGACGATTTCTCATGTAGGCTTGATTCTGAGGTCATGGCTTTGCATGACCATGACTGACATCCGCTACGGCCATGTCGGAATCCGAGTCAATCAAGACCGGGTGCCTTGCCCCGGCTTTGCCACTGATCGTGGCCATGCAGAGCCATGTCCACGGCACCCGGCTTCTTGACGAACCCCTTGATTCACTGGCAGTTCTGAGTCTTCATGGACAATTCTTGGCAGTCTTGAGTTCCTGCAACTGTTCGCGCCGTTCTCGGGCGCTCTTCTCAGCGGCATTGCGTTCCATTGCGTTGCCGATACCGAAGTCGCCGAGGAAGCCGAGGACCGACCGACCGTCGATCTTGGCGTTCTCTGAAATCTGATCGAGAAAGGCATCGACTTTGGCCAGTTCAAGATTGATCTCGCGGCAGGTGAGTTCCCGTTTCTCAGCCTCGCTCAGGAAGGTCATGCGACCGTGGTTCTTGGTCGAGCAGCCTCCAATAGTGATGACTCCGACACACGAGATCAATGCAACAATTCGGTTCAAGGTTCAACTCCTTTCCAAGGCCTAGTGAAAAATCACGCCTGAGGGTGTTTCCCATGCATGATAGTCATACAGGGTGTTTTCTTCCCCACAATTCGTCCACTCCTTGACAACGGCCTGTTCATTGACGCGCGGGTGGCACCGACCGCCACCGTTGATACATGCCACCCGTGCTGCCGACCACGGCTTTGAGTGGTCGGTGTGCCTTGGTTCTTTTCCAACCGAACCACCATTCTGCGTTCCACCGCTCACCGGTTCCTCCGGCGAGCGGTGGCACGGCCTCTCGCAGACGCGCGAATAGATCCCGCACCAAAACCGATCATGGCATTTCTTCTCGGGCCTTTGGATGTTTGCGTTCTGTTCTTTTTGACCCGGGCCGGAGAGTGCCGCGATGGAGGGGGGGTCCGCTGGGTCCCCTTTTGGAGTGTGGTCCGTGAAAAACTGCGTTTGTGCGCCGCGAGGCGCGATTCATGGGCTTGAGTGCGTCGAGTTCGGGCTCGAGCGCGGCCGTCAACGTCCGGATGTGGCGAATTTGACACGATCTTACATGCGTGCAACAGAGTCTTACATCGATGAAACCTTCTGTTTGATCGATCACACCGCGCCTTTCATCGTTGCAACCGGATCTTTCACGCATCAAAAGTCCTGTTGTAGCGGTCAAACAGCCTCTTGGATCGATCAAACCTCCTCTCGCATCGATCAAACCTTCTCTTTGATCGATCTAACCTTCTGTTACATCGATGCAATTGAATGTTGAATCGATGCAAGCAGCCCCCGAACGCACCAAAACTCGTCTCAGACGACCCAAACAGAGCCGCGCAGCGAGCAACGACTCGCCCGCCCGCCCAATAATCCAGAATTGGCGACCCGAACAATCACTCACGCGGGACCTGTCAATCCTTTTCGTCCCCACGATCGGTCAGGCGTACTGCGCCTCAAGCACCGCGCGCCAGTCGTCGATGCTCTTGCAGGCGATGAATGCGCGGCGGACTGTGTCGGCGCTGGGGTGGTGCTCGCTGAAGCGGACGCCGAACTTGCGCATCATTTTGGCGGTCTGGATATCGGGGTCGCGCATGCGGCGGTTGACGGCCAGCGCAAGGGCGTAGTGCTCCTCGAGCACGGCGCGCTGCTCGGCGAGGGTCGGGGCGGCTGGCGCAGCGCCAGCGAGGATCTGCCGCGCCTGGCGGAAGATCCACGGGTTACCGATGCACCCGCGCGCGACGCTGACGGCGCTGACGCCGGTGTAGGCGAGCATGCGAAAGATGTCGGCGACGTTCCAGACATCGCCCGAGCCGAAGACGAGGCGCTCGCGACAGCGGCCGGGATGGCGACGCTGGACAATCTCGCGCAGCAGATCCCAGCGGCTCGGGCCGATGTATTTCTGCTCGACCGTGCGGGCGTGGACCGTGACCCACGCGACACCGAGGTCGTAAGCCGCGTCGAAGATGCGCAAGAAGTTGTCACGCATCGCGGGCGTGTCGTCGAAGGAGCGGCGCATCTTGACCGTGACGGGGATCGACGCGGGCAGTGCATCGCGCACGGCCTCGAGCATCGCGATCGCGCCGTCGGGCTCGGCGAGCCAGTGCCCGCCGCGGGCCTTGCGGGCGATCTTCTTGACCGGACAGGCAAGGTTGATGTCGATCGCGGCGAAGGTGCGCTCGGCGTGCGACTCGACCGCGATGGGCCCTGCACCCGCCCCGACCAGCGCGCGGTAGGCCTTCTCGCGGCGCGCGCCCTGTTCGATCATCTTGACCGCGGCAGCAGCCATCTCGGCAGGATCCGAGCCCATGATCTGCCCGACGAGCGGGTGATCGTCGGGCCCGCCCGGGATATTCTGGTCGATGTCGCCCAGATCGGCCTTGGCAAACCCGCGGCCTCCGGCGAGCAGGGTGCGGTCGAGCAGGGCTTCGGTGACGCACAGCGGGCAGCCGTGGCGGCGGGCGATGAGGCGCATGGCGGCATCGGAATACCCGGCCAGCCCCGCCTGGACAAAGGGGGCATCGAAGCCCGGGACGAGAGCGGGCAGGCGCGGATCGACGCTTTGGCCGTCGAAGGTGTGAATAATCGAGTCGGCGATGCGACGCGGGTCGAGTTCGTGCGCGCCCGGATCTGGCCCGAGGCGCGGAGCAATGGCGGGAGATGGCGGCGTCGCGTTGTTGCCGTCGCAGGACATGACATGGACGATAGGAACATGATGAGAATGATCGTGCCTTGCTGCGTCGGGATTGTGCTCGCGGGCCTGCTTGCGGGGTGCGCCGGATCGCGCAGCACGCTGAGTGCGGAACAGACACGCCCATATCCGACCGAACTGGCACGCCAGGAGACTGCACCCATCCAGGTGATCCGTCGGACAACGCACATCGAGTTGACCAACACGACCGCGCAGAACTTCGGGCCTTCGACCGTGTGGCTCAATGGCCGATTCTCGAATGCGATCGAGGGATTCGAGGTCGGGCAGACGCTGCTGCTGGACCTGCGCGAGTTTCATGACCAGTGGGGCGACCGGTTCCGGGCGGGCGGGTTCTTCGCGACGCGCGACCCGGACGCGCTGGTGCTCGTGGAGATCGAGTCGCAGGGCGTGCTGACCGGGCTGGTGATGGTCGGCAACGTGTACGAATAGCCCGCGATGGTCTCCGATGGCCGATGCCTTCGCCCCTACGCTCAGGCATGAGAATACTGGTTGTTGGGCCTCATCCGGATGATCAGGAACTGGGCATGGGCGGCACGATTGCGCGCTTCGCCCGGCAGGGGCACGATGTGCTGCTGCTCGATGTCACCAACGGTGAGCCGACGCCGTTTGGTGATGAAGCGACGCGCAAGGCCGAGGCACAGGCAGCGTTGAAAGTGCTCAGCCCTGACCCGCAGGCGTTCCCGGGAAGCAAACCGGTGCAACGCCTGCTGCTCGGCCTGCCCAATCGGTTCGTGGAGCACACGATCGAAGCGCGGCATGCCGTCGCGGGCGTGATTCGGGCGCATCAGGCCGAGGTGATCTTCGTGCCATATCCGGAAGACGCGCACCCGGACCACCGGGCGGTGACACGCATCGCCGAGGATGCCCGCTTCGATGCGAAACTGAGCAAGGTCGAGATGCCCGCGCCGGTGGATGGCTGGACGGGCCGGAGGTTTGAAGTCGGGCCTCCGATCTACCCCAGGTGGATGTTCTACTACTACGCGACGCACCTGCGATGGGTGGCTGACCCGAGTTTCGTGATTGATGTATCGGGGCTGCTGGATCTCAAGATCGACTCGATTCGTGCGTATCACACGCAGTTCGTGCTGCCGGAGAAGAACCGCGCAGTGGTCGAGTGGGTGGCGGCGGCGGCGCGCTACTTCGGCAGCCGCATCGGAGTCGAGTCGGGCGAGGCGTTTCATACCAGGGAACCCATCGGGCTCTGGAGCCTTGATTCGCTGGTTGCAGACCGACAGGATGGGGTCAAGGTGGGCTACCCTCCGGTGTCATGACCAGCCCGATGACACATCTTCTGGTGCCTGACATCAAGGAACTGCTCGAGGCCGGGGAGTATCGCGAGGTGCGCGAAGGGCTTCGGTCGCTTGCGGCGGCGGATGCTGCGGAACTGATCGAAGAACTTGATGGCCCGCACGCGGCACTTGCGTTTCGGGTGCTCCCTCGCGATGAGGCGGCGCTGGTTTTTGCGGAGCTCTCGCCGGACCATCAGGAGCATTTGATCGAACTGCTCGGCGATGAGCGTTCGGCGCGCGTGATCGAGGAGATGGAGCCCGACGACCGGGCGAGACTGCTCGATGAACTTCCGGCAGAAGTGGCGCAGCAGATCCTGCAGAGGCTCGATCCTGAGACGCGGCGCGTGACGCAGACCATTCTCGGCTACCCGGCCGAGAGCGTCGGGCGACTGATGACGCCGGATTATGTGAGAGTGCGCCCGGAGTGGACGGTCGCGCGGACGCTCGACCACATCAGGGAATGGGGCCAGCACGCAGAAACTGTGAACTGGGTGTTTGTGATCGATCGAGGAAGCCGATTGATCGACGACATCAAAATCCGTGACATTCTGCTCGCTAGGCCCGAGGACACCATCGAATCGCTGATGGACGACGAATATGTCGCGCTCAATGCGACCCATGACCGCGAGGAAGCGGTTCGGCTGATGGGCCGGTATGACCGGACCGCCCTGCCGGTGGTCGATTCGCGAGGCGTCCTGGTCGGAATCGTGACCTTCGACGACGTCGCGGACGTGGCCGAAGAAGAGTTCACGGAAGACGTGCACAAGCTGGGCGGTCTGGCGGCGCTCGATGAGCCGTACATGAACGTCGGCTACCGCACGATGATTCGCAAACGTGGCGGATGGCTGTCGCTGCTGTTTGTGATGCAGGTCGGCACAATCGGGGTGATCAATATCTTCGAGGATCAACTGAACAAGGCGATTGTGTTGGCCTCGTTTATTCCGCTGGTGATCAGTTGCGGCGGCAACACGGGCAGCCAGGCTGCGACGATCCTTGTGCGGGCACTGTCGCTTGGCGAAGTGGGCGTTTCGGATTGGTGGCACGTAGTAAGGCGAGAGTTGCTTACAGGTCTGGGACTCGGGTTTTCGCTGGCGGTGCTTGGATTTGTGACCGTGGCGGTTGCCAGCGCGTTCGGTTTTGTGACCACAACGGAAGCCACGGCCATTGGTGCCACCGTGGGGCTCTCGGTGTTGCTGATCGTGTCGTGGGCAACGATTGTGGGTTCGATGCTGCCCATTCTTTTGCGGCGGGTGGGGCTTGACCCGGCGACTTCGAGCACGCCACTCGTGGCGACGCTGATGGATGTGAGCGGACTCACGATTTACTTCGCCGTGGCCATGCTGCTGTTGCGAGGCACGGTGCTCTGAGGTGAGTGCAGAGTTGAGCGCATGAAAAAGCCCCCACGAAGGGGGCTTGAAGGTCGATTGATCTGAAGTTTCAAAACATCACGGACAACCGGCTGCGAAGATGCCCAGGAAGATCTGCACGTCGAAGAAGTCGAACTTCTGATCGCCATTGAGATCGGCAGCGGGCTGCTGGGCCGTGAACGCACCCAGGAAAGCCTGAACGTCGAAGAAGTCAACTTCGCCATCACCATTGAAATCTGCCGGGCAGTCATCCTGCTCGCAGGTGGTTGCAGCCAGACTGATGCCGTCGACTCCCGCTTCGACGACCGATCCGCCGCCATTGTCGCAAGCGATGAAGCGAACGCGGAACTGGTTGGTCGATGCGACAAAGTCAGCGACACGGAAGGACTTGTAGAACCAGCCTCCACCAGATTCAGACGTTGCGGGGCCGACGATTTCGAGAGTGGTCCATGTGGAGCCGTTGTTGCTGGAGACTTCGACGGTCATGGTGTCCTGATTGGGGTTGGCGCCGAAGTTGTTGGAGAACCAGCGCCAGTATGAGAGCACTGCTTCGGGGTTGGATGCGTCGAGAACGGGGCTGGTCAGGACTGTGCATCCGTTGTCAATATCGCTGTCCCCTGCGCGATTTGCGGTGAGCCAGCACGCGCCTGAACCATCTGCATCAGTTGGTGGATCGCCGCGGGTGCCGCCTCCGACGGGTACGCCGCGCTCCCAAGCGCCGTCCGTGACCGAGCCGCTGACAGTCCAGCCGGGGTTGGTTTCGCCGTTGTCATTGAAGACGAGGTCGACGACGCCGACGAAGAGACCGAGCGGATTCGTGGCCCCGTTGTCGGGAGCAGTCACAACGAACCCGCCAGAACCAGTCGCCTGGACATAGAACTCGGGCTGATCGTCGCAGTTGAACGCGGGAAGTTGCGCGAGGTATGCCCCGCCACCAAGATCGGTCAGGTTTGTCGCCTGATACGAACCGCCATTGACGCGCGTGAAGAGTTGCGCCGAGGCGACCGTCTGCGAGACGCTGGTGATCTGAACATCGAATGATGCACTCACGCCAGGGGCAACGAGGTCCGGCGTGCCGTTGGGAATAGTGAGCAGCAACGGGGGCGCGGGCAAGAGATTGATCGAGATGTCATAGAGCTGGATGCTGTTGGTGTTGTCGCCCGCGACGCGAACGTAGTAGGTTCCTGGTGTGGAGACGAGAACTGTTGCTGTTTCGGAACCTCCCGCGGGATTGTCGTTGACGTTCGCAAGCACCGTGGTTCCGTCGGAAGCGATGATCTGAAGGCTGAGGTTGTGGATATTGTTGTAGTTGGTCAAAGTGCCGGTATTGCAGGCCTGGGTCTGCGTGCCCTGCTGGTATTCACCGCCGCGGGGCGTGATGAGCACGAAGAGTTGCGCCGGCACATTGGCCTGCACCGCGAAGTAGTCGATATCGGAGTTGTCGTCGATGCTGATGTTCTGAATAAGCGTGCCAAACGCAGGCGGGGTGCCGATGTTCGTGGCGGTTGCGATGGTGTCGTTGTGCTCGTACGGGTCGCCGTAGTGGCGCTGGCCATTGAGAATGTCGTCAATCTGAGGCCCGACGTATGCGGTGCTGACAAACGGCTCCATGAGTTTGGTGCCATTGGCGGGGCAGACGTGAAGCATGCCCAGGCCGTGACCGTGCTCGTGAGAGATGACATTGCGAAGGCGAAGCGAGTTGCTGCCGGTGTTGTTGTAAAAGGTGTCAAAGGCGTCAAAGACCATGTCGCCGTCTTGCGGGAAGTTGTTGTAGGCAAGAACACCGCCATTGCCGTCGTTCTGAAAATCGAAGGCACCGATGCGGACATCGCCGCGAACGCCTTGAACACCGGCATTCTGATTCATGTTGACGCCGTCGTCATTGGGTTCGTAGACATACGAGAGGCCGGTGAGTTGTGCCCAGCGGTCAAAGACGCCGTGAAAGTGAGGGAGCCAGACCGATGAGTTCCCGTAGATTCCGTTGAGCCATGCATTGAGAGTGTTGGGCCCGCTGCCGACCCCGACGCCGATGTTTGGAATAAACGTGCCGTCAGGAGGGAACGAGTAGGAAATGATGGTGGGTGTGCCCTGCGAGAGTCCGCCCCCGCTGTATGCGGTGCTGGTCCAGCGACCGGTCTGCTGAAAGCGGGCATTGTCGCCAAAGAGTGCGAGGCTGAATGCCCAGGCTTCTTCTTCTGTGACACTGCCCGGCTCGAAGCAGAGGGCCATTGGAGGCATGCCATCGATGGCCCGGCGGACGGAACTGGCGAGCATGAATCGACGGCCGACCGGCATGCCCTCATAACCAGCTTGACTGATGTACCCTCGCACGTGCTCGTAGCGGACATCGGCAGGCTCGGCGTCATCGGGCAGACGCTCACAAACAGCTGAGGGCGATGCCGTCAGGATCGCCGCCTGATGGTCGCGTGGCAACATTGAGAACAGCTGACGCTCGAGTTCTGCGGTCAGAAGATCAGTGAACTGATCAGCCTCGTGCTCGCAGGCAATCGTGCAGGCGGGCGCGGGTTCGAGCAGTTGCGCGCACGCTATTGGAGCAGCCAACCCTGCATACAGGGCGACCGCCGGGAACAAAGACGTCCGATAATGCATAAGACTTCCCCTTCAAGCGATGAAACGAGACAGATTCCGCCCACTGACCAGATCCCCCTCGGATCGTGCGTCGGTAGAAACGGAATCGACAGAATCCCTCAACAAGCGCGCTTGATGCGTGCTCCCCTGCCACACATTCGAAACTATCGGGCTGGCGGATCCGCGACAACCCGAAGAACGTGAGTGATGGGCAGAACCTGACTACCGTAGACACGATGGAGCCCGCGACGCACAGTTTGTACCGCTTGGAGAGCCCGTTTCGCCCGATGGGGGATCAACCCGAGGCGATTGCTCGGATCGTGCAACGTGTGCGCTCGGGAGCGCAGGCTTCGTGTCTGCTTGGCGCGACGGGCACAGGCAAGACCTTCACGATGGCGAACGTGATTGCGGAGCTTGGCAAGCCGGCGTTGATCGTCAGTCACAACAAGACGTTGGCAGCGCAGTTGTTTGAGGAGTTGCGGGCGTTCTTTCCGCACAACAGCGTCAACTATTTCGTAAGTTACTACGACTTCTACCAGCCCGAGGCCTACATCGCGGCGCGCGACATCTATATCGAAAAGGACTCGAGCCGCAACGATGATCTTGACCAACTTCGCCTTGCTGCCACGAGCAACCTGCTGAGTCGGCGCGACACGATTGTGGTGGCGAGTGTCTCGTGCATTTTCGGCCTCGGTTCGCCGCTGGCGTACTCACAGAAAGTCATGACGATCACGCGAGGATCGGCGATTGATCGCCGCGAGTTCTTTCTGTCACTCAGCGCGATGCAGTATCAGCGCTCCGAGATCGAATGGAAGCGCGGGCAGTTTCGCGTGCGGGGCGACACGGTCGATGTGTGGCCTGCATACGAAAAGTTCGCGATCCGCCTCGAGCTCTTTGGTGACGAGATCGAAAAGATCGAACTCATCAACCCCGTTTCGGGCGAGTTGCTGGCTGAAGAAAAGCAGGTTTTCCTCTTTCCGGCGGTGCATTATGTGATGCCCGAGGACCAGTTGGGAGCCGCGATTGAGGGCATTCGCGCTGAGCTCGATCAACGTGTGATGGAGCTTCGCAGCCAGGGCAAGTTGCTCGAAGCTCAACGGCTGCTGGCGCGTACGAAGTACGACCTCGAGATGATTCAGGAGATGGGATTCTGCTCGGGGATCGAGAATTACAGTCGATACATGGATGGACGCGAGGCGGGCGAGAGGCCATACACGCTGATGGACTACTTCGACTTTGCGCCGCCAGCATCCGCGCCGATGGTCGGCGCTCCGGTGATCGAGGGCGGAGATATCGTCCGGCCGGGTGCGTCGCTCGATCTGCGTCGAAACTACAAGGACTGGCTGCTGATCATCGACGAATCGCACGTTACGCTGCCGCAGGTACGTGCGATGTACAACGGCGATCGGGCGCGCAAAGTGGTGCTCATCGAGCATGGGTTTCGGCTGCCTTCGGCGCTGGACAATCGGCCGCTGCGATTCGAGGAGTTTGAGTCGATTGTGCCTCAGGTGTTGTATGTCAGCGCGACGCCTGGCCCGTACGAACTGGAGCGCGTGGGGGGTGAGATCGCCGAGCAGGTGATCCGTCCGACGGGGCTCATTGATCCACGCGTGGAAATTCACCCTGCACGCGGGCAAGTTGCGGATCTGCTGTCGCGGTGTCGCGAGCGGGCCCAGCGCGGCGAGCGCGTCCTGGTGACGGCACTGACGAAACGGTTGTGCGAAGATCTGACGAACTATCTCGACAAGAACGGCGTGCGCGTGCGGTATCTGCACTCGGAGATCGAGACGCTCGAACGGGTTGAGATTCTGACGGACCTGCGCGAAGGCGAGTTTGATGTGCTCGTGGGTGTAAACCTGCTGCGCGAGGGGCTCGACCTGCCGGAGGTTTCGCTGGTGTGTGTGCTTGATGCCGACAAGGAAGGGTTTCTGCGCAGCGCGACGAGTCTGATCCAGCAAATGGGACGAGCAGCACGCAACGTCAACTCGATGGTGGTGATGTATGCCGACAATATGACCCCCGCGATGCGGGCTGCGATCGAGGAAACCGAACGCCGGCGTGCGAAGCAGATCGCCTACAACGAGCAGCACGGGATTACACCCAGGACAATCGAGAAATCGATCCGCCGCGGTATCGAAGCAGAACTGAAGGCTCGCAAGACTGCGCGGGCGGCTGTCGATTCGGACGAGCCTTTGCTCGAAGCGTCGATCCTGCTTGCAGAACTGGAAGCCGAGATGCTCGAAGCGGCCGAATCGCTCGAGTTCGAAAAGGCGGCGTCGCTGCGCGATCAGACCGGGATCGTGCGAGAGTTGATCGGACAGGCGCAGGCTGAGGAAGGCTCGCTCATGCTGCGTCGATCGCAGGTGGTCGAGTCGCTCAAGCGTGTCTCGCAGGGTGGAAAGCGACCGAGGCGTCCGAAGAAGAGGCCGCATTGAGCGGACTCGTTCTGGAGGAGGCAATGCTCGCGAGGCAGGAAAGGGGCTAATCTTGAGCATGACCACTGCACCACCTCAGGAATCCGGGGGCTTCTTGCGACGCCTGGGGTACTACGCGCTTGGCATCGCGGTCGGGCTGATGCTACTGGGGATGTTCCAGGCGAAGAAGCAGATGGCGTTGCGGGCGCAGGAGGCTGAGTCGCGACAGATCGAACAGCGCGAGGATTCGACCGGGTCTACGCCTTCGGTCGAGCAAGGCCCCTGAAGACCACCCCGACAATGCCAAGAATGAGAGCCGGCGCAGCTAGCAAAATGATCGCGATCAGGCTGCGGTATGCGATTGAAAGATATCGCGCAGCGTGCTGACTAACGACTATTGGCTCGAAGAATTGAGAGTGCCCGGGCATTGTGAAACTCCTTGGCTAGTGTTTGCTAGCTGGGATTGTGTTGCATTTGGTTTCACCCACTCGCCCTCCCCGACCAACGACCTACCCTCAGCGTCGAGGAGATCCGTGCATGACCACGCGAACCACTTCGCGAACCAAGCGACAAGCAACCCAAGCCATGATTGAACCCAAACCGGTTGAACCCATGCCCGCACCCGCGCTGGTGCCCACCCAGAGCGAGCGGTTCATTCATGTGCGCGGCGCACGCGAGCACAACCTGGCCAACATCGACGTGACGATCCCGCGCGATCGGCTGGTGGTCATCACTGGGCTCTCGGGATCAGGCAAGAGCTCGCTGGCGTTCGACACGATCTTCGCTGAGGGGCAGAGGAAGTACATGGAGTCGCTGTCGGCCTACGCGCGGCAGTTTCTCGATCAGCTCAAGAAGCCCGATGTCGATGAGGTCGAGGGCATCCCCCCCACCATCGCCATCGAGCAGCGTTCGAGTGCGCACAACCCGCGATCGACCGTCGCGACGACGACGGAGATCTATGACTATCTGCGGTTGCTATTCGCACGCTGCGGCGTGCCACGCAGTTGGGCGGTGACCAAGACAAAGAAGGACGGGACAGTTGTCGAGCGTTCGGGGCGGCTCATCGAAGCGACGAGCGCTTCGCAGATCGTGGACGCGGTGATGCGCCTGGCTGAAGGGACGCGACTGATGGTGCTTGCGCCCGTCGTGCGCGGGCGCAAGGGATTGCATCGCGATGTGCTCGAAGACCTGTTCAAGCAGGGGTGGACGCGTGCGCGAGTCAACGGAGACATCGTGGACCTGCGCGAAGTGCTCAAAAACGAGAACGAGAACCCGCTGAATCTGCATCGGCACAAGAAACACGATGTTGATGCAGTTGTGGATCGCATCACGATCAAGGCCGATGCACGCCAGCGGCTGGCCGAGTCGATTGAAGCAGCGATCAAGCTGGCTGCGGGCACTGTTGTGATCGCGACCGAAGCCGCCGCCGAGAGTGAAAAAAACGGGTGGACAGACCAGACCTATTCAACGAACTTTGCAGACCCGGATCATCCGGAGATATCGCTCGATGAACTCAGCCCGCGGCTGTTCAGTTTCAACAGCCCGTTCGGCGCATGCCCGACCTGTCACGGACTTGGTTCGATTCTGGAGTTTGATGAAGATCTCGTGGTCCCGGATATGGACAAGGGGCTGCTTTCGGGAGCGATCGCGCCGTGGAAGAAGAATGGCCCGGGCGGGATGATCTACCCCCGCGCGCTCAAGCGCTTCTGCCGGGCGCACGGCGTGCATGGCTCGACACCGATCGGGCAGCTCGAACCCGCAACCTACGAAGTGCTGATGCGCGGCGGCAAGGGCTGGGACGGCGTGATGCCGATGCTCGATGCGTGGTTCCACAAGACAGAATCGACGTGGGTGAAGGAGCATCTGCACCAGTTTCAGGCTGAGCATGTCTGCCCTGAGTGCAACGGTGACCGGCTCAAGATCGAGGCGCTGCATGTGCTGGTTCGGTCGAAGCATGGTGCGGATACGAGCCGTGCTCTGAGCGCGAGTGTGATCGGCAGGCCGAAGCACGACGGACATGAACTGAATATCGCGGAACTGAGCCGACTGAACATCGATGATGCCATTGCGTTCATTGATGGGCTTGAACTCTCGACAGAGCAAATGGTGATCGCGGAACCGATCGTGCGCGAAGTCGGCAATCGTCTGCGGTTTCTGACGAGTGTCGGGCTCGAGTACCTGTCGTTGGATCGGCGCACGGCGACGCTCTCGGGCGGCGAGGCCCAGCGGATCCGGCTGGCGACGCAGGTCGGCAGCGGGCTGGTCGGCGCGTGCTACGTGCTTGACGAGCCGACGATCGGGCTGCACCAGCGCGACAATGACCGCCTGATCCGCACGCTGCGTCACTTGACCGACATCGGCAACACGGTGCTGGTGGTCGAGCACGACGAGGACATGATCCGCGCGGCCGACTGGGTGCTGGACATCGGCCCGGGGCCAGGTGTGCATGGCGGGCGCGTGGTGGCGCAGGGAAGCGTGTCAGATGTGTGCGCGACGCCGGGCAGCATCACCGGCGACTATCTGAGCGGCCGGCGCCACATCGCGGTGCCCGCGCAGCGGCGAACGCTGAGTGAGAAAAAGGCCGTCGTCATCAAGGGCGCGCGCCACAACAACCTCAAGGGCATCGATGTCGCGTTTCCGCTGGGCGGGATCGTGTGCGTGACCGGCGTGTCGGGCTCGGGCAAGTCCACGCTCGTCAATGACATTCTGCTCGCGGGCGTGCGACAGAGCCTGCTGGGCGGCTCGCACAAGCCGGGGGCGCACAGTCGCATCACGGGCCTGGCGCAGGTCGATCGCGTGATCGAGGTCGATCAATCGCCGATCGGCCGCACGCCGCGCTCGAACCCCGCGACCTACACCGGCATCTTCGACGAGATCCGCAAGGTCTTCAGCCAGACCAAAGAGTCTAAGATCCGCGCCTATCAGCCGGGGCGGTTCAGTTTCAACGTGGCGGCCAAGAGCGGCGGCGGGCGATGCGAAGCCTGCCAGGGGCAGGGGCTCAAGAAGATCGAGATGCACTTTCTGCCCGATGTGTACGTCGAGTGCGAAGTCTGCCGCGGCAAGCGCTACAACCGCGAGACGCTCGACGTGCTCTACCGCGGCAAGTCGATCGCGGACGTGCTGGCGATGACGGTCGAAACCGCGTGCGAGTTCTTCGAGAACCATCCGAAGATCCTGCGCTTCACGCAGTGTCTGCGCGACGTGGGGCTCGAGTACATCACGCTCGGACAGCCTTCGACGCAACTCTCCGGCGGCGAGGCTCAGCGTGTCAAGCTCGCGACCGAACTGGGCAAGGGCACACGCCACGACGGCACGCCCGGCGTCGAGCACACGCTCTACATTCTCGACGAGCCGACCACGGGGCTGCACTTCGAGGACATCCGCAAGCTGCTGGAAGTGTTTGGACGACTCGCCTCAGCGGGCAACACGCTGGTGGTGATCGAGCACAATCTCGATGTCATCAAGTGTGCGGACTGGATTGTCGATCTCGGCCCCGAGGGCGGGGACAAGGGCGGCACCGTGATCGCGACGGGAACTCCCGAAACGGTCGCGCGCACGCGCGGCAGCTACACCGGGCAGTATCTCAAGGCAATGTTGCGCTGAGGCGCGCGACCTCAACCCCGGCCCTCTGCTCGAACGACCATTGCCACAGCGCCTTGTCGAGCCGGCGCATGTCCATCCCGGCGCGGTGCGACACATCGCGGCAGTGTGTACACATGCGGCTGCTCGCTGCCGACCCGGGAGCGAGCTCGACCTCACCGCACTGAGCATCGCTGCTGCGGCGCGCGGCTTATCATTGCGGCTCATGCACAACGCCATCAGCAACCGGCTCGAACGCATCCGACGCGGCGACGACCCGCAAGTGCTCGCGCGCCTGACCAGCGGCTGGGCGATCCTCGCTAACGCCCAGCCGCTCGCCCTGCGCGGCTGCTGCATGCTCATCCCCGACCCCGTCGTGCCCGCACTCAACGATCTGGCGCCCGCGGCGCGGGCCGCGTTCCTGACGGATCTGGCGCTCGTCGGCGATGCGGTGCTCGCGGCGACCGGGGCCGAACGCATCAACTATCTGATTCTGTGCAACCAGGTGCCGCAGCTGCACGGCCACGTCGTGCCGCGCTTCGCCGCTGAAGAATCGCTCAAGCGCAGGCTCGGCCCGTTCGAGGCCTACGACTTTGCGGGAGCCCCCCAGGCCGATGCGCGCGGTGCCGACCGCGCCCTGTTCGAATTGCTGCGCGCCGCGCTCGAGCGCGCGCTCGCGCAGGCCGCACCTCTCGTCGATCGCCAGCACAACCCGGCGCAAGCATGATCGGCGCGCGGCGTGTGCGGCGCACGCGCGACATTGGCGCCCCGCGCCCGCGGATCACGCCCCCTCGCCGCAGCCAGCGCGCCCGGCCCGCCGTAGCGGAATACTGTTGCAACAGACACGCCTGACCCCCGCACTCTCACCCAAGGAGCACGCCATGGGACATATCCTCGCTTTTGCGGGCAGCAACCGCAAGGACTCGTTCAACCGCAAACTGCTCGCAGTCGCCGCCGCCGGAGCCGAGAAGGCCGGAGCGAAGGTCACGCTCGTACACCTGGCCGACTACCCGATGCCGATGTTCGATGAAGATGCCGAAGCCGAAGAAGGGTTGCCCAAGCCCGCACAGGCGTTTCGCGACCTGATGCACGCGGCCGACGGCTTCCTTATCGCCAGCCCCGAATACAACAGTTCGTTCAGCCCGCTGCTCAAGAACGTCATCGACTGGGCCTCGCGGCCGAGAGTCGGCGAAGCGCCGCTGGCATGTTTCAAGGGCAAGGTCGCCGGGCTGCTCGCCGCGTCGCCCGGTTACTTCGGCGGCTACCGCGGACTGCAGCAGGTGCGCTACGTGCTGGGCAACATCGGCACCATCGTCCTGCCCGATATGTTCAGCCTGCCCCAGGCCCACGAAGCTTTCAACGCCGACGGCTCCATGAAAGACGACAAGAAAGCCGCCGCAGCAGCAGCGATCGGCGCGGGCCTGGCCCAGTTCCTGGCGCAGAAGCGATAGACTTCGGACGTGACCACATCGTCAGACCTGCTGCCCTTGCGCGTGATCGAGTGTGGCCGCGTCGAATACCAGCGCGGTCTGACGCTCCAGCGCCAGCACCACGCGGCCGTGCTCGCAGCCCGAGCCAGCGCAGCACCCGAGATCGGTCGCCTGCTGCTCGTCGAGCACGACCCCGTCGTCACCGTCACGCGGCGGCCCGGCGCGGCCGAGCATGTGCTGCTCGCGCCCGAACTGCTCGCAGCCCGAGGCATCGCGGTCGCTCAGACAGACCGGGGCGGGGACGTGACCTTCCACGGCCCGGGGCAGATCGTGGCGTATCCGATCGTGGACCTCAACGCCATCGGCCTGCGCCTGCACGAGTACATGCGCACGCTCGAAGAGGCCGTCATCGCGACACTGCGCGGCTTTGGGATCGAAACCGGCCGCGAAGCCTCAGCAACCGGTGTCTGGACCAAGGCGACCGGCGAGCGCGACGCGGCCAAGATCTGCGCCATGGGCGTACGCGTGCAGCGATGGATCACGCTCCACGGCCTGGCGCTCAACGTGACGACCAACCTCGATGACTTCGCCGTCATCGTGCCGTGCGGTCTCGCGGGCAGGCCTGTGACCAGCATGGCATCCGAACTCGGTGCGCACTGTCCACCGATCGACGCCGTGCGAACGGCACTGGCGTCCGAACTCGTCGCGGCACTGTCGCCCAAGGCTCAGGGCTGATCGGGCTGGCCGACGTTCCCCTCCGCAGCCCCCGGCTCGCTCTGGCCCGGAGCCTGACTCACCGGAATCGCAAGACGCTCGCGAACCTTGTCAGTCAGATCGTCCGCCGCCGGGAACAGGATCGCCGGACGCGCCAGCAACCCCTGGATCACCGCGGGCAGAGAGTCCGTGTCCTCGATGGCTGCACCATCGCGCGACGCCAGCACATGCGTGTATCCGGCCGCAAGCGCGACCGCCGTCGCGGCCTCGTGGATCCTGGCGTAGACCTCGGCGGCCTGCTGACCGCTGAGCGCCTGAAACTCGGCCGATCGACGCTGCGCCGCATCGCGGTAGTTCGCCTGCCGCTGCTGAAGATCAGAATACAACCTCTGCCCGCGCGCCTGGTCGGCAGGAGTCAGCATGCGCAGCTCAGCGTCGATGCGACGCATCTCGTCTTCCATCTCCGCGAGCTCGGCCACCGAAGTATTGCGGTTGGCATCGCGCGGCTCGGCATACTGCGGCGTCTGCAGCATGTCCTGGAGCAACTCGACAACATCGACCGTCGCGATCTTCGTCGTCTCGGCACGTCCCTTGCCCGCTCCGGCCAGTAGCCCGACACCCAGAGCCGCAGCCACCACCGTCACCACCGCCAAACGCGATGCATTCATCTCAGACTCCGATCTAAAAAAGAGGATGCGTTCACCCGCGAGAGTGTAGCGGGGTATCCTCTGTTTCGACTGGAGGCCCACTATGCGCGATCAACGCCTTGACCGACTCGCAGACGTCCTCGTGCGCTATTCGACACGTGTCAAGCCCGGCGACCTTGTCTGCATCGCCTCGGACCCGATCGGCTACCCGCTTGTCGAAGCCGTCTACGAGAAGGTTCTGGCCGCAGGAGCCAACCCGTACTGGCACGTCCGCTGCGAATCACTCATCGAAACGCTGCTGCTCAATGGCACCGAAGAACAGCTGCGCTACCTCTCGCCGCTCGACAACGCCCGCGTCGAAAATATTGATGTCCAGATCGGCTTCTGGGCCGAAACCAACACCAAGGCGCTCGGGCAGATCGACCCTGCCCGCATCGCCATGCGGCGTCAAGGCCTTCAGCCGTACAACAAGCGATTCCTCGATCGCGCAGCCAGGGGCGAACTCCGGTGGGTTGGAACCATGTACCCCACCGCTTCTTCGGCCCAGGACGCCGAAATGAGCCTTGCCCAGTATGAACAGTTTGTCTTCGCTGCCGGTCTACTGCATCTTCCAGACCCGGTCAAGGCGTGGGAAGAAATCCACCATCGGCAGGAGCGCGTGCGCGAGTACCTTCAGGGCAAGAAGGACATCCACTTCCGCGTTCCGCCAACAGCCGACCACGACGGCACTGACCTGCACGTCAATGTCGAAGGCTCGACATGGATCAACTGCGCAGGACGCGAGAACTTCCCCGATGGCGAAGTCTTCACCGGACCAAAAAACGCCGAAGGGCACGTCAACTACACGTTCCCGGCTGTGTACAACGGCCGCGAGGTTGAAGGCGTGCGACTGGTCTTCAAGGAAGGCCGCGTTGTGGATGCGTTCGCCAAGAAAAACGAAGAGTTCCTCATCGCCATGCTCGATCAGGACGCCGGCGCACGCGTCATGGGCGAGATCGCCATCGGCACGAACTATTCGATCAAGGAATTTTCACGCAACACGCTCTTTGATGAAAAGATCGGGGGCACTTTCCACGCAGCTTGCGGTGCGGGATACCCCGAGAGCGGCAACTCCAACGAGAGCGCCCTGCACTGGGACATGGTCTGCGATCTGCGCAGCGGCGGGACTATCTCGGCCGATGGCGAAGTCTTCCACCGCAACGGCCGCTTCACACGCGAAGGTTGGCCGGGCAATGCCTGAAATGGCCCAAGCCACAGCACATGCTGGCGGTGCTCACGCCTTCTTCATGATGAACAGATAGTTGAACCCTCGCAGGAAGAAGTTTTCCTCTTCCGCAGCCTTGTGCCAGTTGCCGCGCGAGAGTTTGGCGTTCTGACGCACGACGGTAATGATGTCCACCGGCTCGAAGCGCTTGCGCAGCCGGGTGAACAGTTCAAACCCGATCGGCATGAAGACTCGCTTGACCTTGGTCTTGCGAAAGGAATCGCTGACATAGAGCGCCATGTAACGCTTGGGCCTCAGGACGCGATGAATCTGACCGATGACGGCCTCCATCGCCTCGTAGTACGCCTCACCAGCATCATCACCACTCGCGTCGAGCTTGCCGATGCAGCGTGGGTCGTCGGAATACTTCACATGGGTCGAATATGGCGGATCGATGAACACAAAATCCACGCTTCGGCCTTCCATTGGTAGCTGACGCGCATCCGCCTGACCAATATCGCCGCGCGAAGGCGCGAGATCGAACCCGATGCCCTTGCGCTCAAGATCTCGCGCAACGTCAAGAGTTGTCCCGCTCCCGCACATAGGGTCGAGAACGGTGTCGCCCGCTCGGGTGTACCGCTGAAGCAATTGCCAGACCACCCAGCTCGGTGTCGCGCCGACATAGTCGCGATCGCCTTGCATCGTGCCCGATTTCTCACTGTCGTAGTGCTGACTCGGGTACTCCCACAGCGTGGTCGTGTTCAGTCGCATCGGTGGCTTTTTGGGGCGCTGCTTGCGCGCAGGCTCGGGTGGCATGTTCTTGACCGCCTTGGCGATGCGTCGTTCGATGTCGGACTTAGGCTTCATGACATGACCTCGATGAGTTTCGCCTTAGCCTGGGCTAGTGATAGATTGGTCCGTGCGCCAGCCGCCTGCGCGTGACCCCCGCCACCGAATGCTCGACTCACCACATTCACATCAATCATGCCCGGCCCACCCTTGCTGCGCATGCTGATCTTGGTCAGTGGCTCGCCCGTGCTGCGCTGCTCAGTGAGCAATGCCGAGACTCGCACGCTCTCGACACAGCGCGGCAGATCGACGATCCCGCCGACATCCTGCGGTGCAGCACCAGTTTCCTCAAAGTCCTTCTGCGTGAGAGTCATAATCGCTGCCGCACCGCCCAAGGCGAACTCCAGCGAAGTCAGCGCTCGCGCCATGAGCCCCAGCCGAGCCGCGCGGTCGCGCTGCTCGATGTTCTGGAACAGCTGCTCATGTTGTACACCGGCCTCGACCAGATCTCCCGCGAGTCGAAAGACCGCAGGCGAAACATTCGAATGTCGAAACCAGCCCGTATCAGTCGCAAGACCGAGATACAAAGGCTCGGCAATCGACTCATTCAGCCGCGCCGGGCTTGCGACGTTCAAGAGCCTCGTGCACACTCCCGCGACCGGCTCACACGCCGCAGCAGCGCCGGTGTCGATATAACGCATGGCCGCGACATCCGCATCCCCGGCAAGATGGTGATCGATCACGATCACATCCCCTTCGAACGCGCGCACCCAGTCCGCCAGCCGATCCAGTTGCGTCCATGAGCCAGTGTCAACGATCACCACGAGATCCGGCTCGTGAGGCGGCAGTTGATCTCCGCCATCGAGCGACCGCATGCGTGTCTGACGTTGCACAGAGCCGAACCAGATCGGCATCGGCCCCGTGTACCAAGCCTCGGCCGGACTCGCTACCGAACTGGCCGACGTGTGCCGGCTTGCAGCAATCGCCCGCACAAGCGCCAGCGACGAACCGATCGCATCGCCATCGGGTTTGGTATGTGTGAGAACAGCCGTGTTAGGCGATCGCGCGATCCGGGCTGCGATGTCGTCGAGCGTGCAGTTGGTTGACCAGGTCTGGCGTGTCACGCAATCGCTCCCAAAGGGCTGTTCACAATGCGGCGCACGCACTCCACGTCGCGCCGAATCTGATCCGTCAGGGCATCAAGCCCGGCGAATCGCACCTGATCGCGCATCCACGCAACCAGATCGAGTTCGAGTCCCCAACCATACTCCGGCTGACCGGGCACAGGTTGCCATCCCTCACCGCGCATCGTCGGCATGTCGATCAGGTGCGCCTCGACAGTTCTTCGCAAACAATCAACCGTCGGCCGCGTCCCCACGTTAACCGCTGCCGGGCACAACGCACCATGCGAAAGATGTGCAATCGCGGCATACACCCCGTCGGCAGGGAGCATGTTCTGCGTTTGAAGATTGGCTGTTGGAAAACCGATCGTGCGCCCACGCCGATCGCCACGCACCACGACTCCGCAGAGTCGATACGGACGCCCAAGCACCGCACGCGCATCGATCACTCTTCCGTGTGCGATCAGCCACCGTGCAATAGTGCTCGACGCCCGCACAACCGTGTGATCCACCAACGTCACATCGACGGGCGGCACAACAACGAGATCAAAGCCCAACACCTTGCCAGCTGCCCGCAAGAACGCCACATCGCCAAGCCTCCCGCGCCCGAATCGAAAATCAGGCCCCTCCACCACCACCGCCGGGCTGAATTGATCCACCAGGGCATCGACAAAAGCGTGCGGACTCATCGACAGCAACTGCCTCGTTGGCTCAAGCCTGACAACTTCATCAGCGCCAGCAGCACGCAAAAGTGCCGCCCGCTCATCGAGCGTGGTCATTGCAGCCGGCACCTCGCGACCGTCAATCAGCGATGCCGGGTGAGGATGGAACGCAACCACCACCACCCGGCCTTCCGGCCCCACACGATCCCGCGCAGCCCGCAGCAGCGACACGTGCCCGACGTGCACGCCATCGAAGTTTCCGATCGAAACCGCCACTGGGCCTTGGCTCGCCATGCACCGACGGTAGCCGCTGCAAGCGCGAGCGGCGCGAACGGGAGTCTCCGCGACGCCCGGACTATGATCGCCCGGCCGATGCCCAACCCGGCCCCACAGGACACATCCATGGCCATTTTTGCCCGAAAGAACAAGCCCGCCACCACCGCCACGCCCACGCCGCCCCCCTCCCAGGACGGCTCAGACGAACAGCGCATCCTCTCCCTCGGCCGAGACATGCTCGACCGCGCCGCCAAGCACCGCGCAGGGCTGCTCAGCGCCAAGTTCTATCAGGACAAACTCATGGATTGGTCCATGAAGGACCACGCATTCAAGGTCCAACTTTTCCGCTTCGTCGATGCTTTCCCCGTCCTGAACACGCCCGACATGGTCCACGACCACCTCGTCGACTACCTCACCCAACCCGGCGTCAAGACCCCCCCCGGCATGGACCTCGCCCTCAAAGCTGGCGGCGTCGCAAAAGGCATTGCCGCAAAGACCATCTCAAGTCAGATCAAAGGCATGGCCTCCAACTTCATCGCCGGTATCGACGCCAAAAGCGCACTCCCCGGTCTGCGAGATCTCTGGAAGGATGGCATCGCTTTCTCTGTCGATCTTCTCGGCGAAGCCTGCGTTTCCGATGCCGAAGCCGACGCATATCTCGAAAAGTATCGCGATCTGATTGTCAACCTTCCGAGCCATGTCGCACAATGGCCCGCGAACAACACCCTCGAAACCGACCACCTCGGCCCAATCCCGCGCACCAACGTCTCGATCAAGGTCTCCAGCCTCTCCGCACGCCTCGACCCGATCGATCACGATGGTTCAATTACCGATCTCATGGCCCGACTTGTGCCGCTGCTCGAAGCAGCCCGCGATCGCGGCGTCTTCGTCAATTTCGACATGGAACAATTCGCCGTCAAAGATCTCACACTCGACCTGTTCATGCGATGCTGCGAGAAAGTCGATTTCCACGCGGGCATCGCCATGCAGGCCTACCTCAAGTCCGGACCCGCCGACGCCAAACGCATCAGCGACTGGGCACGCCGCACCGGTCGCATCGTCACTGTCCGCCTGGTCAAGGGCGCCTATTGGGACTACGAAACCATTCACGCCGAACAGCAAGGCTGGCCATGCCCGGTCTGGAATGAAAAGTGGGAAACTGATCGCTCTTTCGAGGACATGACCGAAACTTTCCTCGACGCTTGCCCACGCAATGACTCCCCCACGCCCGCATCCCCACTCACTCGGCTCGATCCCGGTCGCGGAGGCATCAAACTCGCGCTCGGATCGCACAACGTCCGCTCCATCGCAAAAGCCCTCGCAGGGCTCGAACGCCGCAACCTCCCCAAGAACGCGCTCGAGCTTCAGATGCTCCACGGCATGGCCGACCAGCTCAAGCACGCCGCCAAAGAAATGGGCCTGCGCGTGCGCGAGTACGTCCCCGTCGGCGAGATGATCCCCGGCATGGCGTATCTCGTCCGCCGTCTGCTCGAGAACACATCCAACGAATCCTGGCTCAAGGCCGGATTCCTCGACAACGCCTCCCCTGAGCGACTCCTCGCCGCCCCCGCTGCACCAGCCGGTTCGACACGCAAGGAAGACCTCTACAAACTCGCGCCCGAACGCCACGCTCTCACACCGAGCGCCAATGGTGTTGGCAACGGCCGCCCGTTCTTCTCCGAACCGATGCGCGACTTCTCGCACAGCGATGTCCGCAACACCTTCGCCAAAGCCACGACCGCTGCTGCTGTGCCTCAGATCGCCAACGACACCAGCGTTGATGCCGCGATGAAGATGCTCGACGCCGCGCACCGCGCATTCCCCGCGTGGCGAGACTTCAGCCCGCTCGGGCGTGCCGACGTGCTCGTTCGCGTTGCAGCCGCGATGCGTACTCGCCGCGATGAACTCTCGGGCGTCATCATCAAGGAATCGGGCAAGCCCTGGCGCGAAGCCGACGCCGATGTCTGCGAAGCCATCGATTTCTGCGAGTATTACGCGCGCCTCGCCGTGCCGATGTTCCAGCGCACGCGCCTCGGGCGATTCATCGGCGAACTCGACGAACTCTGGTATCAGCCTCGTGGCGTGACCGTTGTCATCAGCCCATGGAACTTCCCCCTCGCGATCTGCGCCGGCATGGTCACCGCCGCCCTCGTCACCGGCAACACCGTCATCATCAAGCCCGCAGAGCAGACTCCCGGCATTGCAAAAATCTTCTTCGACATGCTCGCAACTGCCCTGCGCGATGTCGGGGCACCGGCCAACGTAGCTTGCTTCTGCCCCGCGCCCGGCGAAACCACCGGGGCCGCGCTCGTCCGCGACCCGCGCGTCGCCATCATCGCCTTCACCGGTTCCAAAGCCGTCGGGCTGAACATTCTCGAAGCTGCCGGCCGCACACCAGAAGGTCAGGAACACGTCAAGAAAGTTGTCTGCGAAATGGGCGGCAAAAACGCCATCATCATCGACTCCTCAGCCGATCTCGATGAAGCCGTACTCGGCGTTCGCTACTCGGCGTTCGGTTTTCAGGGGCAGAAATGCTCCGCATGTTCGCGTTGTATCGTCGTTGATCCCCAAGGACCGCAAGGGCCGCACATCACGACCTTCGTCCGCAGACTTGTCGAAGCTGCTCGCGCGCTGGTCGTGACCGACCCTCAGAACCCTGGTGCCGACATGGGCCCTGTCATCGACGACGAAGCCGCAGCCAAAATCCGCCGCGCCATCTCCGATGCGCAGGCTCAGGGCTGCACGCTCGCCCTCGGCGACGCAGACTTCCCGCTCCAGCACGCCACTGACTCCGGACGAGGCACAAAGCCGCGAAACTACATCTGCCCACACATCTTCACCGGCGTCACCACCGACCATCACATCTACTGGGACGAAATCTTCGGCCCCGTCCTGGCCGTCATTCACGCTCGCGACTTCGATCACGCCCTCGAACTCGCAAACAATCACACCTACAAACTCACCGGCGGCGTCTTCACACGCAAACCCATGCACATCGAACGCGCCAAGCAGCACTTCCGCGTCGGCAACCTCTATATCAATCGAGGCTGCACCGGCGCCCTCGTCGGTCGTCAACCCTTCGGCGGATTCGGGCTTTCGGGCGTCGGTTCCAAAGCCGGTGGCCCCGACTATCTCGCACAGTTCGTCGAACCTCGCGCTTCATGCGAGAACACCATGCGCCGCGGCTTTGCGCCCGAACTCTGAACCTCTCTTCCGCCAACACCCAGGAGCCGACCATGCACTACCCAATCGACGAAACGCACGACCCTTCCCTCGAATCCTGGGTCGAAAGCGCAAACTCCCCCGATGCCGAGTTTCCAATCCAGAACCTCCCGCTTGGCTTGGCCGCACTCCCCCTCGATGAAGACGACGAAATCTGGCTCGAACAAGTTGTCGTGCCCATTGGTGATCGACTGCTCAACATCAGCGGATGTGTTCAAACTGGCCTCCTCGGGCGCGACGGCCCGTACGCCGAGGACTTCCACACATACATCGGCGAAGCCGGGCGACTCAACGCGCTCGGTGACCCCGACGTCACGCCGGGCTTTCGCGCCGAACTTCGTCGCGCCATCAGCGCCCTACTCCGCAAGGACAACCCGCTCCTGCGCGACAATGCCGAACTGCGCGAACTTCTCTTCCTCGATCCGCAGGCGGTAGCCCTGATCCCTCCGATGGATACCTACGACTACACCGATTTCTACGCCTCTGTCTTCCACGCTACCAACGTCGGCTCAATGTTCCGCCCCGACAATCCTCTGCTGCCCAACTACAAGTGGCTCCCTGTCGGATATCACGGCCGGGCCTCATCTATCGTGCTCTCAGGCGCCGAAATCCGCCGCCCTATGGGTCAGCAGACTCCCGCCGATGACTCTTCCCCGCCATCCTTTGGTCCGTCACGCATGCTCGACTACGAACTCGAACTCGGGATCGTCATGGGCAGCGGCAATCCGCTCGGCGATCCCATCGATCTCGATGACGCCGAATCACACGTCCTGGGCATCTGTCTCCTCAACGACTGGTCCGCACGCGATATTCAAAAGTGGGAGTATCAGCCCCTCGGCCCATTTCTCGCAAAAAACTTCGCCACCACCATCAGCCCCTACATCGTCACGATGGAAGCACTCGCACCATTTCGCTGCCCGGCCATGAAACGCAGCCCCGGCGAGCCGCACCCACTTGCGCACCTCGACAGCCCCCACAACCGCGATCACGGCGGACTCGACATCACACTCGAAGTCTTCATCTCAACCCCCGCAATGCGAGAGAAGGGAATCTCGCCCGCTCGCCTCAGCCGCGGCACATTCCGCGACATGTACTGGACCATCGCCCAACTCGTCACACATCACGCATCCAACGGTTGCAATCTCCAGCCCGGCGACATTCTCGGCTCGGGGACCATCTCCGGCCCGACACGCGAATCACGCGGATGCATGCTCGAACTCACATGGGACGGCGATCCATTCGCTGCGCCCCCCAAAGTCGTGCCCGGTACACAACGAACGCCCATCACACTCCCGACCGGCGAGAAACGCACATTCCTGCAGGACGGCGACGAAATCATCCTCAAGGGCTATTGCGAGCGATCCGGATTCAGGCGAATAAGCCTCGGCGAAGCTCGTGGCATCATTCTGCCTTCACACGCAGTCTGATAATTATCAAGGTACGTCCTTCAAAATTTACGCTCACGTCCAATATCCAAATACAAATTTCCCCCAACCAACCCAACCGTACGGCTACCGGTGACGCGCACCCGCTGCTTATGCATATGCCGTCATCACTGCCCGATCATCTATTGGACGGGCGTTCGCCGCACACGGGGGAAGCGGAATGGATATCAAGGACACGCTTCGCATCGACGCTGCGACATATCAGCGCATTGTCGATGAACTCTCATCTCAGCCGCCTGGCGGCTTTGACATCGATCGTCGCAAGTCCGAACGCTTCGTGTTCTTCTCCGGAGCGCCCTCAGTCGCGATCATCAACTATCGCAGTCGCAGCCAGCGCATCGCCGTCGCCGTCAGACCCGTCGATGTCTCCGAGCAAGGCATCGCATTCCTCCACGGCGGATTCGTCTATCGCGGCACCCCAACCATCCTCCTCATTCGGGATCGTAACGGAACAACTCACAAGATCATGGGCAAGGTCGCATGCTCACGACTCATTTTCGGGCGAGTTCACGCCATCGGCCTCCACCTCGATGCCCCGATCAATGCGTCACTCTTCGCTCGATCGGCAAGCGACGGCGACAGCGAGTCCGCAGTCTCCCTCGCTGACAAAAGTTGGACCGACCTCCTCAACATCACCGACGACGAAATCGAGGACGTCTTCTGTGAACTCGAAGAACGCGAAAGCCACTCCACCGGAATTCGACGGCGCACCGCCGACCGCGCCGCCTATCGAGAAGGTGCCATCATCGTCACAATCCACCCCGAAGACCGCCAGCAGCGCCACCGTTACCGCGTCATTCCCACCAACATCTCCGAAACCGGCATCGGCTTCCTCCACGGCGCGTTTCTCTACCCCGGCACGCATTGCAACGTCCACTTGACCAAGATCAATGGCCAGACCGAGATCGTCCGGGGCACCATCGCACGCTGCGAGTTCGTGCAACGCAAAGTTCACGAAGTCGGAGTCCGCTTCACCAAATCCATCGTCGTTGACGACTACCTCGCTCCCCGCAAGTTGGACTCCAGCGATGCCGCCTGATACGCCAATCTCTGCGAGGAAATAAACCATGGACTGCAAAGATCTCCTCCGCATCGATGACGCAACTTACCGACGCATTCTCGCTGAGATTCACTCCCGCAGTTCGTGCGGCACCCACAGCGGCAAACGCATGGCCGAACGCTTCGGGCTCGCCGTCGAAAAACCCTTCATCGCCGTCTTCAACTACATGAAACGTGCGAACCGCGAAGCCTTTGTCGTACGTCCATTCGATGTCTCCGCCTCGGGGATGGGTTTCCTCCACGGACGCATGGAGTACACCAGCACCCCCGTCCTTGTGCTCGCCCGCGATCTCGAAGGAATCATGCACAAGATCGAAGGAAAGGTCGCACACACTCGCCTCGTTGCCGGCCGCATTCATGCAGTTGGCATCACAATTTCCCAAAGCATCAACCCGCTCCAGTTTGCTCAGGACTCCACCACATCCCATCGCGACCGCCTCCAGTCGTCCTGGCAGATGAAATGGACCGATCTCCTCCAGATCTCCACCGAAGAAGTCGACGAGATCATCGCCGACATTCACCTCGGCGATGACCCCCGCCGCAAATGCCGACGCAAGGATATTGATCGCGTCGAGTTCCGCGAGGGTGCCGTGCTCATCGTCACGCATCCCGACGAACCCGACCGACGCCATCGCTATCGCGTCATTCCCATGAACCTCTCCGAAACCGGCTTCGGCTTTCTCCACGGCATGTTCCTCCACCCGGGAACTCCCTGCGACATGATGCTCATGACACTCTCCGGATCGCTCGAAGTCATCCGAGGCAAGGTCGTCCGCTGCGAACACGTACGGGGGAAAGTCCATCAGGTCGGGCTCCAGTTTACCAGAACCATCGACCTCACCTCCTTCATCGCAAGCGGATCGTCCTCTCACGATGCCGCTGCCTGAACAGTCCAAATCCGGGCTAGAATCCTGCCACGTCGGAGCCGTTCCCGTTGAGCAGGACTACCGCGATTCCAAACCCCGCACTCGATACGCGCGCCTCCGGGCTTGCATGGTTTCGTGCGCTCATCGAGACCACCAAACCCGGTATCACACGCCTCGTCACGATCACCGCTGTTGTCGGATTCCTCCTCGGTGTTCTTGCCCGTGAACAATCCACCGTCGGGCTCGCGCTTTCCGTCGGCCTCATCGTCACCCTCGGCACCGCCTTCTCCGCTGCAGGCGCCAACGCACTCAACCAATGGTGGGAAGCCGAACGCGATGCACGCATGGCCAGAACTCAGCGCCGCCCTCTCCCCGCTCTCAAACTCGCTCAGTCAACCGTAGTCAAACTCGGCATCCTCCTGACTCTTCTCGGCACCGGCATCCTCTTCCTCGCAGGACCCGTCCCTGCACTCATCGGCCTTTCGTGCACACTCACCTACGTCCTCCTCTACACCCCACTCAAAACCTGCTCCGCATGGTGCACGCTCGTCGGTGCCATCCCGGGCGCCCTGCCCCCACTCATCGGCTGGACCGCTGCGCACAGCGACGCCGGCATCGCTGCCGCTTTCGAACCAGGCGCGCAGTCCCTCTTCTGGCTCATGATGGTCTGGCAGATCCCCCACTTCATGGCCATCGCGTGGATGTATCGCGACGACTACCAAAAGGGCGGAATGCGCATGCTCCCCGTCATCGATCGCAACGGCAAGGGAACCGCATTCGTCGTGCTCTTCACCGCTATCCTGCTCATTCCAGCAACCCTCTGGCCCGCTATCACCATGCACAATCTGATCGGCATGGTCTACCCCATTGTCGCTCTGGTCAGTGGCTTCATCTTCCTCTGGCTGTGCATTCAACTCGCTCGCTCGCGAACCATTCCCGTGGCTCGCAAAGTCTTCTTCGCCTCCATCATGCACCTCCCGCTCCTTCTCCTTGTCATGGTCGCAGAAGCCTTCGTCCGGGTCGTCGTGCTATGACCACAGCGCCCGCACACCACACATCTCCTGCGATCGAAATCTCCAGCCTCGAAATCTCCTACAGCAGGCACGCACCCAACCTCGCCCTGACTCCAACAACACTTGCTGTTGACGCTGGTCAATGGCTCGCGCTGCTAGGCCCGAATGGATCCGGAAAGTCGTCTCTCCTTCGCGCTGTGGCAACACTCACCAGGCCTACTGCAGGCTCCATTCGCATCTTCGGCCACGATCCCGCAACTTCTCCTGATGCCCAAGGCCGAGCGCGCGCCGCGATGGGCATTATCTTCCAATCCACCGCACTCGACGCGCTCCTCACCGTACACGAAAATCTCGCACTTGCTGCTGCGGCGTATGGTGTATCCAAGGCTCAAGGCCGCATCCGCGACGTCGCCACCTCGCTTGGCATCGCCGATCGCCTCGATGACCGCATCGGCACACTCTCCGGAGGCCTCGCACGCCGGGCAGATCTCGCGCGGGCCTTGCTCCATCGCCCGCGCCTCCTCTTGCTCGATGAACCCACAACCGGTCTCGATCTCGAATCGCGCCTCCGATTCCTCGATACGCTCACAGCCCTTCACCACCGCGATGGACTCTCCATTGTCTACGCCACTCATCACATGGACGAGGCCGAACATGCCGATCGCGTCATCATGTTGTCCCGAGGCTCCGTCGTCGCTGATGACTCACCAGAAGCACTCACAAACCGACACACAGGCGTCCGCATCCATTGCGACGATCCAGTCTCACCCGAACTCGCATCGCGACTCAAGAACGCACCCATCGCACACCCTGACGAACTCCAGCAGCTGGTAGCAGAACTTCTCCACGCAGGCGCACGCTTCCGCGTCGGCCCCGCAACGCTTGCCGATGCATACCTCGATCTCACCGGGACGCCACTGGAGCAGCCCTCGTGAACCTCCTGGCCATCCAACTTCTGGTTCGGCGAGATCTCGTGCGATTGGTGCGCCAGCCCGCGCGCATCGTCGCCACCATCGCCACGCCACTCCTCCTGGGTTTGTTCCTCGCCAGCGGATTCGCACGCGCAGCCTCTCCACTCGGAGCCGACTATGGCCAATACCTCCTCGCCGGCATGCTTGTCCTTGTCGTCATGTTCAGTTCAATCTTCAGCGCCATCTCACTGATCGACGATCGTGAGCGTGGCGTCCTACAAGGACTCTTGGTCAGCCCGCTGCCATGGCGTTCCATCGCTCTGGCACGCCTCATCGGTGCTGCAATCGCCGCATTGGCGCAGGCTTGTGTTCTGCTGCTCGTGGCCGTCGCGTTTGGTCTGGCCGAATTCAGTTCGCGTCTGATGCTCGCCTTGCTCGCGCTCACACTCGTTTCCATTGGAACCACCGGCCTCGGACTCACCATGGCGTGGTTTGTTCGTTCCAAAGAAGGCTTTCACGGCATCATGAACCTCGTCCTCATGCCCATGTGGCTTCTCAGCGGCGCATTCTTCGACACCGACTCCGCGGCACCCTTCCTCAGCGCGATCATGTCGCTCAATCCGCTTATGCACGCCACCGAAGCCCTCCGCGCCTCCACTCTTCACAATGCCGATGCATCGGCCATCAACTGGATCATCGCCGGCGTCTACGCTCTTGTCGGGTTTGGCCTGGCGATGCAATCCATCGGCCGACCCACGCGGCCCGGAACCATCTGATTCAAACGGAGAACCCACGCATGTCCAAACAACGCGCACCAATCGGAATCATCGCTGCCTGTGCTGTCGTTGTTGCAAGTGCCGCCACTGCCGTCGTCATCCTGCTCGGCCCTTCGCGCCACCGTAGCACCGAGGTCATTCTCGATGCCGCGATCATCCCGGGCCAGACCCCTGACCTCCTTCAAGGCATGGAGATTCCGCCCTTCAATCTCATCGATCAGAATGGCAACCCGGTCGACCAAACCATGTTCGAAGGCAAACTCACTATCGTGGACTTCTTCTTCACGCGTTGCCCAGGGCCATGCCCGATGATGACGCAGCAGATGCGGCGCCTTCAACAGGCACTTGCAGGCACCAGTGTCCAGTTTGCCAGTTTCAGCGTCGATAGCCAGAACGAGCCGCCCGAAGTCCTCGCCGCATACGCCCGCGCAAACGGTGCCGACACCTCCAACTGGACATTCATCACCGGCGACGATGCACAAATCTATCGCATTGCCACCGAAGGGCTCTACTTCGCTCTCGAACGCGACCCGTCAATTCAGATTGATATCGGCGGAGGACAGACGACCGACAACATCATCCATCCCACACACCTCATTCTCATCGGCCCCGGCCGCGAAGTCTGGGCGCTAGCCGGGTTCACCAACGAGGAGCACATCCAACTGCTCATCGATCGAACGCGGACGCTCGCAAAACGAATCGAGCGCCGCTAGAACGCCCGGCAGAAGTGCGTCCGCAGCCTCGCGAGAGCGCAAAGTCGGCGCCGGCGACATGCGCACCATCAATGTATCCAGAAGTCTTCGCCTAGCCCGCTCTTTGGCCAAACCGGACTCGACCTGACTGATCTCGCTCTGTGCTGTTTCGTCCCTTGCCATCCGCACTCCGCCCCGGCTTATCTTCTAGCGGACCCGCATGATGCTTCATGCGTTGCAGCCCGCGAAACTTCCAGTTGTTCACCGACGATGTGTTGACACCCAGCGACGCCGCTGCCTCCTCATAACTCAGGCCACGCAGCACAATCAGCCGCACCGCCTCCTGCTCCCGCTCGCTCAGGGTGTGCATCTTCTCGCGAACCGATTCCCCCAGATCAAGGCGATCACACTCGGGCTCCTGAGGATCAATACCAAACGCCCCGCGAGCAATTCTCTGATCATTCACATGCCGCTCGAACTGCTGTCGGCGGCGGTACGAACGCTTGATCAGATTGTCCGCGATCTTGAGAAGATAACTCACTTCCACCACGCGCGTTTCAAGATCCACAACATCGAGCAATCGAACGAACACTTCCTGCGCCACATCCTCGGCTGCCGAAGCATCCACCGATCTTCGGGCAAAGCAGTACACACGCTCGTAGAACTTCTCGAACAGTTTGAGTACCAGAAGCGCCTGAGACTCCGAAGCAAACGCCATGGATTCCTCCCTGCTGCAGTGGCGACGCCCAACTCGTCACCCTCGGCCTGATCCACTCGCCCAGAACAGGCATGTCCGAAAAACGAACCAGTCGGATACACAGACAGGGTCGCACAATGAATCCTCGGCAATGTCCGCTTCCCACTTGATACTCAAGACATATGCCGACAATATGGACAATACTCGATAAGCGGATCCTTTTCTACGCTTTGTCATTCCCTCGTACATCAATCCCGCAAATTGAGGCTTTTTCCGAGAAAGATCCAAGAACCGGTTCGATTGTTCTAACAGAGATTCACTTCGCTTGTCAAGTCACACCTGACTTCTTCACGCCCACATCTCGGTTGGTGGACAACTCAGACATGAACATTCCGGATGACGAAATGTCAAATCACGGACGCGCACCGAACCTGAGCGCAAAAACTGCCGACACCCCCCTTGTCGCCTGGGCACGATCCCTCAGCACATCGCGACGCGCGAGCCTCATCAGTGAAATTGTCCGCTCCGCTGCCACGATTGTGCGCGACTCGCGTGTGCGGCAACGCGTCGATGGCAACGAATCGGCCCTCGCGGTTTCGCTCTTCTTCGCCTATGCCCGCGCGCACAATCTCGGCCCAGCCGAAGTCGAAGCCCTGCTCGAACGCCCCGGAAGCGACGGCATCGAAGCCCTCGAAGTCCTCGGCATGTCGCGCAAACCACTCGCCTCGCCGGGTCGGTCTGCCTCTCGCGTGGACGCTCGTGATGCTTCTGGCAGCCGCTGCACTACGCCCGGGCGGAGCGAGAACGTGAACTGAGCGCACGCCGAGCGGACTTCATCGCCGCCTCAACCTCGTCAGCCGTGCGCGCAATCTCGCGCGTCAGATTCACCCGCCCATTCGAGGTGACCAGAACATCATCTTCGATCCGGATGCCGATGCGCTGGTCCTTCAGGTAAATTCCGGGCTCGACTGTCAAGATCATCCCCGGTTCGAGTTTGCCATTGGTCTGCGGATCATGCACATCGATGCCGATGTGGTGTCCGATCCCGTGGATGAACGCATCACCAAGCCCGGCGTGCTCGATCACGTCGCGGCTGGCGCGATCGACATCGACGAAACTCGCCCCGGGACGGACAGCACGAATGCCGGCATCGAGCGCGCGCAGAACGATGTCGTACATCGCGCGCTGCTCCTTGGTGAATCGGCCGCTGACGGGAATAACCCGTGTCACGTCGGCGCAATACCCGCCGAACTCCGCACCAGCGTCGATCAGGAGCAACTCCCCGTCGCTGAGCGTTGCATCGTTGTCGTGGTAGTGAAGCACAGTGGCGTTGAGCCCCGACCCCACGATTGAGTTGTATGCGGGGCGCGAGGCACCTCCAGCGACAAACCCCTCTTCGAGTGCCCGTTGCACATCGCGCTCATTCGCGCCGGGAGCGATCGTGCGCATTGCGGCTTCGTAGCCGACCTGAGTTGCGTGCACAGCCTTGCGCACAAGAGTCTGCTCTGCGCGCGATTTAACAGCACGCATCGCTGGAAGTACATCCGTGCGGTCCTCAATCGCGAGGCCCGGCACCCGCTCGGCCACCTTACGGAAGATCGTGAGGTCCGATGTCGGCGGCGCGTCGTACACCGCAAATGGGTGGAGGCAAGCGGCACGCTTGGTACGCGTCAATGCCTGCGTCAGGAGCGTCGGGAGCGACGTTGTGCGCATCACGGTCTCGAACCCGAGACCCTCGCGCATGTCCTCACCGATCATCTCCCGATAGCCGTCCCAGCGTTCGAACTCGGGGTCGATGGGCTTGAGAAACAGGATCACCCGCCGCTTCGGATTCGGGTTGGTGCCATCAAAAAGGATCGAAGCACCAGATTCACTGCGAATCCCGGTCAGGTAGTAGAAGAAGGAGTCGGCTTCCCATATTCCTCGCAGAGGCGGAGCGCCGTTGCCCGACTGGACCAATCCGACGGCGCCTTTGAGCGAGCGAAGCACGCTAGCCCTCCGCGATTGAAACTCTTCGACTTTGATGGGGCTGTTGATCATGCTTTCTCCGTTTGGATAGCACTGCGTATGCGCTCTTTGGTTTGAGGTGAACGAAGGGTGCTTTTGCCAATTCCTGGCAACGCGCCGCGCTCTATGGCCTGCTGCTGGGCGTCAGCAAAGTTGCTGACGAGCATGACGCGTGCCTGAGGCGAAGCGGTGACTACTGAATCGATCAGGTCGAGTCCGCTCGTGTTCGAGAAATTGCCATCAAGTACGCGGTTGATGAGCAGGAGGTCTGCCCGGTCGACTGCAGCGTGGACATCGGCATCAGTTGTGACTGAGACGAATTCCGCTTCAGGCACCGCAGTTCGAACGGCGGACTTGAGCATGGAGGAGTCCGCACTGCAATGCCCGATGAGGACGATGCGTGGAGTCTGACTCACGGTTCATTCCCCTTGATGATCACACGTTCACGGTCAATGACGATTGTAACGGCTCCGACCTGAAAACTTCGAACACCACCCACTGTATCCTGGATAGCGGACACGACCCGATCCGTCACGGCGGTTCCGATTCGGTCGAGCCGAGCACCTGCCGAGTGTGTGCTGATTGCGCGGCGTACGAGTTCACCGACAATCCACGGATTGGCGTCGCGCAAAGCAGCTCGATCCCATGCATAGGGGGCGTTGCCCGATTCCTGCGCAGTTGACATCAGGCTGCGAATCTGCGGCTCGATCAGGTTCGTGAGGCGACGAACCTGCTCGGCGGTGCGGCCAGCACCGGCCAGTACGCGCGAGTCGATCTGTTTGAGGGCGGGCACAACGCTCGCACGAATGGCTGCGCGTGTGTGAGCAGGATCCATGTTGGTCAAATCAACCCGCCAGACATAACCACAGGCGGCGCACAGGTTCTCGCACTCGGCCCGCGAGAGCCCGAGCATGGGCCTCACGAGCGTGGACCCATTCATAGACCGCGTTGGAAGAATGCCGCGCAGCCCCCGCAGGCCGGAACCGCGAGCCAGGCGCATGAGGATAGTTTCGAGTTGATCATCGGCCTGATGGGCGGTGGCAACGAATGGACAGCCCGATGCCTGCGCCAAGTCGTTCAGGGCGCGATAACGAGCCGCTCGTGCTGTGGCTTCGCAGTTGCCGGGCAAATTCCGCACTTGGACTTGCGAGTGCACGAAGGGGAGGCCGAGCGAACGCGCAAAATCTGCGGTGGCATCGCGATCGGCCATCGCTTGTGGTTGTTCACGCAGATCATGGACGATGTGTGCAACGACGATCGGGCGTGAAGCAAGTGCCAGGACCAGTGCGGCAGAATCTGCGCCCCCTGAACATGCCACCAGAGTTGCACGTTCAGAGTCTCGAACTGCCGAACCACCTGTCAGGCATCGCCACGCCTGACGCACCCGCCGAACGAATGGATGACGTGGCGAAGGGGTAGTCACAAGGTCGGAGGACGACATCGCACGATGATAGGTCAGGAGCTCCAACATACTGAACTGATTCCGACAGCCGTCGATGGAGAAGCAAAGAGCGAAAGCCAACTTCTGCCCACCATGCTGCTGGCGTTCGGAACGCTCATTCTGGTGATCACGATCACGAGGCTGCTGCGCAAGGCGACAAACCGGCAGCGCACGCAAGTCGCGGAGTCGCCTCGCGAAGTCATCACCCGGGTGCGTACCGAAGCGACTGCCTCGCGCGAGCCCCTGTCAACGATGATGGCCGAGGCGAGCGAACTGAGCAGGACTTTGGCCAAGACGCTTGATGCCAAGGCGGCGCGATTGGAGTTGCTGATCGAACAGGCGGACGAGCGGTTGCAGACTCTGCGTGAACTCGTCGCCAGTGCGCAAGCGCATGAGACAGGGCCATCCGCATCAGGACAACTTGATCGGCAGGTGGTGAACATGGCTGACGAAGGATGCGATGCCATTCAAATTGCTCGTAAACTGCATTGCAGTATCGGCGAGGTTGAACTCATTCTCGCTCTGCGTCAGTCGACGTATCGGAGCGGCGGATGAGGTTGCGCAGCCTCGCCCCAAGCCCCGGGCGGGGGGGTTCATCGGTGGGCAAGCGCACAACCGTGCCTCGAATCGGCTGGCCGGCGATGAGCCGACGTACTTCGTCCGCGAGGTCCGCAGCATTTTTGTAGCGATGTGCACGATTCGGAGACATCGCAACGAGCATGACGCGTCGATGATCTTCGGTAAGGTCGCCCTCGAGCGATGGAAAGTTTGGCTCGCCCTGGCGAATCTGTTGCAACAGATCGGCGGCTGCCTTCTTTGAGCTGTCGTATGGCAACTGTCCGAAGATAAGCTGATAGAGCACCACGCCGAGGGCGTAGACGTCGGCGGAGGCATCGAGCTGGCCGTGCAGGCCGAGGATCTGCTCGGGCGGCATGTACTGCACTGTGCCGAGCATTTGTCCATCCTGGGTGTGCATGGTTGAGGTGCCGTCGGCGGTGAGACGTGCGACGCCGAAGTCGAGAATCTTTGGCCCGCCTCCCATCTCGATAACGATGTTCTGAGGCTTGAGGTCGCGGTGCAAAACTCCCTGCCCATGCGCGTAGGCCATTCCATCGCACACGCGCGCGAAGAGTTCAACCTTGAGTTTGACAGTAAGGTCGTTGATCTCGGCGTGTCGAACGAGGTGGTAGCCCGGGACATACTCCATGGCGTAATAGTGACACGGCGCGATGCCGAGGGTTGCAACGCCAGCGTCGTAGATCTTCGCGATCGCGGGATGCTCGAGTCGCTGAAGAATCTCGATTTCCTGCACGAAGCGACGACCTGCACTTGCGGATTCAAGACCCGGGCGCAGGACCTTGAGGGCCGCGACCTGATTGGTGTCGCGATGCTCGACAAGGTAGACGATGCCCATTCCGCCCGATCCGATACGTGCTGCCACGTTCCATGGTCCGATGGAGGTGGGATCGAATGCCTTGGATCGCTTTCTGGCGGCTGCGGCCTGGGTTCGCGCGGCGTGCACGGCATCGGATTGTCCCGAGTCGGGTTGATCCACGGTTTGAACTCTCGCTCCTACAGTGCTTCGATGCCTCAAAAGCGGCAACTTCACGATAGGTTCTTTCGGCAGGCCAAGAGTGAGGGTTATGTCGCGCGTTCTGCGTACAAGCTCATCGAGATTGATGACAAGTTCAAACTGCTGGGCAAGGCGAGGAAGGTTCTGGATCTTGGGTGTGCTCCAGGCTCGTGGCTGCAGGTTCTGGCCGAGCGGTGCGGGCCGAAAGCCGAGATTCTGGGGATTGATCTCAAAGCGATCGAGGCCTCGGTGCCGACGCATGTGCGCACATTGATCGGCGATGTGACGAAAATTGATGCCGTAACGCTGCCGATCGCTCCGCCATTCGATGTGATCATCTCGGACATGGCTCCTAACACGACGGGTGCGGGGGATGATCTGCGGTCGGCAGCGTTGTGTCGCGAGGTGCTGAGACTGTGCCCGGCGCTGATGCGGACGGGCGGATCGCTGGTGATGAAGATTCTGGAGGGCGCCGAGACGGCCGAGGTGCTGCGTGAGGCGCGAGGCATGTTCGAGCAGGCCCGGATGTTCAAGCCGCAGGCGAGCCGCGATGTCTCGCGCGAGACGTTTCTGATCGCGCAGCGATTTCGGGCACAGGATCAGGCATGACGCTGCTTGCGCCTATTCCAGCGTTGATTGCTTTGGCTGTGACACTGCCCGTGCTGATCGGGCTTTATCTGCTCAAGCTTCGACGGCGGCCGATGACGATCAGTTCGACTTTGCTGTGGGAGCAGGCGGCGCATGATGTGCAGGTGAATGTGCCCCTGCGTTGGATTCCTCCATCGCTGCTGTTGTTGTTGCATGCGTTGATTCTGCTGTTGTTTCTGGTTGCACTGGCTCGGCCTGCGATCGAGGGTTCATCGGCGGCGGTCGCGCGATGTTTTCTTCTGGTTGATTGCTCAGCCTCGATGAGCGCGACCGATGGAGTCGGCGGGCAGTCGCGGCTTGATGCGGCCAAGGAAGACGCGGTCGCGTTCGCGCGGGATCTGCTCTCGTCAAGCGGTCAGGTCAGTGTGAGTGTCGTGTCGTTTGCGCATGAGGCGGCGGTGGTAGGGCGGCCGGTAATGACGCTTGGCGAGGTACGTGCCGCTCTTGCAATGATCGAACCGACAGATCAGCCAGGACGCATGGCACCGGCGCTGCGGATGATCGAGACCCTCTTGCAACACTCAGCACAAGAGGAGAGCCTGGATGAGTCACCGCTGGTTGTGGTGTTTTCGGATGGGGGCTCAAATGATGAAGGGCCGCTGGCAATCGCGGGAGCACAGGTGAGTTTCTCGGCTGTGAAGACAGCGCGCGATGCGATTGACAACGTCGCGATTGTCAGTTGTTCGGCCATGCGCAGCGATGAGGATCCGGCTAGCGTGACGATGTTCGTCCAGTTGCAATCGACAAGCATGGAGGCGATCACGGTGCCCGTGTCGCTGCTGCTTGATGGGCGGGAAGTTGCACAACATGCGATGCGGGTGCCGGCCGCATCGCGAGAGGAACCTGCCCAGACGGGACAGAGTTTCAGACTGCGCGTACCTGGCAATGGGCTCATCACTGTTGTGATTGGGCGAGCCGATGTGCTTGAGGCCGACAATGTTGCCAGCGTGTACCTGATGACCCCAACGAGGCCAAGGGTTTTGTTGGTGCATCCGGATGCAAGGGCGGGGAATCCGTTTCTTGTCGATGCACTTGGGGAGTTGCCGCTTCGATCGTTGCGGGTGATTCCTGAGTCACAGTTCGAGGCTTTTGCGGCGTCGGGGGCTGATGCGTTTGATCTGGTCGTGTTCGAGGGTGTGGCAAGACGCACTCTGGGAGGTATTCCGACACTTTCATTTGGCGAGCCGCGCGATGGGGTGGCGATGCGTAATGGTGGATTCGTACTGTCGTGGGATCGTCGTTCGCCGGTGCTTCGCCATGTGGCGCTGGATGCGATTCAAGTCGGGCGTTGGGCTGGGCCTCCGGACGCGGAGGAGCTTGCCCGAGTTGGTCGCGTGTCGGATATTGCGCTGCTGTCGGACGGCCCTGCCATGCAGGTTGTTGAAGGATCGGGCGGGCGGCACCTGGTCGTTTCGTTTGGGTTAGAGCAGTCGAACTGGCCTCTGCATCACAGTTTCCCGATCTTTCTTTTCAACGCGGTCGAGTTTCTGACCGACGCGGAACGTGGCCGGACATCGACGAGCTGGAGCACGACCGAGCCGGTGATTGTCGGGACACGGGGCACGCGCGGGGATGTGCGAGTGCAGGGACCGATCAACGTGCAACTGTCGCGGCCCGAGCATGCTGGCGCGATGTCTCTGGGCGTGCTGCCCAAGGCTGGGGTGTATCGTGTGGAAGGGGCCGATGTTCCTGTTCTGGCGATCAACATGTTTGACGCTCGTGAGAGCAGGCTTGATCGGCGTGAGCGATTGACGATCAGTGGCGTCGAAGCGGTCCCGCTCGACGAGGTGCAAGGATTGCGCGAAATCTGGATGTGGTTTGTTGCTGCTGCGGGTGTGCTGCTCATCATCGAGTGGTTCGTGTATGCTGTTCGGGTGAGGCTGTAGGAGGAATGACATGAGACATGGACTGGGGCGTCGTGAGTTTCTGGGCATTGGTGCAGCCGGCGGGCTGCTGGCTGTGGGGCCTGCGCTTGGTCGCGCCCCGACGGTGCGACCTGCGCGAGCGGGAACTGCGCGAAATGTGATCTTCATGGTTTCGGACGGCATGAGCCAGGGCACGCTGACGATTGCCGATGTGATGCTGCGGCGGGTTCATGGCCGAGGATCGCACTGGGCTGAACTCTGGTTGCGCGAGGGTTCGCGGCGGTCGGTGATGCAGACGTATTCGGCGGATGCGCTGGTGACGGATTCGGCAGCTGCGGGTTCGGCCTGGGGGATCGGAGAGCACGTTCATAACGGCGCGATCAATGTCACGCCGGATGGACGCAAGCCCGAGCCCCTGCTTGTGACCGCTTCAAAGGCCGGCAAGGCGACAGGATTGGTCACGACCACGCGTGTGACGCACGCGACGCCAGCGTCGTTCATCGCCAATGTCGCATCCCGCAGCAGCGAACAGGAGATCGCAGATCAGATCATCGAACGCAAAGTGGATGTTGTGCTTGGTGGTGGAGCGCAGTACTTCGCGGACTCGGTCATCGCACGCGACCCGGATTTGCGCGTGGTGCGCACGGCCAAGGAACTTGCCGACATGCCAAAGGAAGGTCGCGTGCTTGGGCTTTTCCAGAACAGTCACATGAGTTACACGCTGGATCGTGAGGCGCACGAGCCGACGCTGGCCGATATGACGCGCGAGGCTCTTGAGCGTCTGGGTTCGCGAGCAGGTGGGTTTGTGCTTCAGGTTGAAGGCGGGCGTGTGGACCATGCTGCACACAGCAACGACGCGTGCGCGCTCATTCATGACCAGATCGCGTTTGACGACGCGATTGGAGAAGCTGTCAGATTCGCTTCTTCACGCGATGACACGCTGCTCATCGTGACCACGGATCACGGCAACGCTAACCCGGGATTCACGCTCGGCAGGAGCGCGTGCAACCGTGGACTTGAGCGAATCGCCCAAGCCAAGCACTCGCTCGACTGGGTTTCTGCGCAGGTGTCGAGCGGGCCACAGGATGAAGCGGGGCTCGTGAGTACAGCGGCCCAAGCCCTGCACGCGGCGACCGGAGCGACACTGACCAAGGATGAAGAGGCCTGGGTGAGCCGAACGATCATCGAAAAGGCGCGCGTCGACGGGTTTAACGCGGCCAACGGCACAACCGGTTCGATCGGAGCCTTGCTCGCCAATCATCTCGCGGTTGCCTTTCTCAGCCCGAACCACACGTCGGACATGTGCGAGGTGACGGCCTTGGGACCGGGTGCGGAGCTGGTCAAACCATTCATCGACAACATCGATCTGCACACGATTGCATTACAGGCGTTGGCGCTGGCTGAGCGGCCGTGAATTTCGAGATCCGGCCTACAGTGTCTGCATGACGCTTTCGGCTCGGGAACAGCAACTGTGTCGGGTGATCGAGTCTCGCCGCGGTGCGCTGCTTGATGATCTGCAATTGCACGTTTCGATCCCGACCGGAGGGTTCAACACGAGCGCTCTGGATGAGACACGAGAGCGGTTTTCGACGCGGTTGTCGGCGCTTGGCGCGCGATGTCGCCATGTAGCGGGTGACCCGAAACCCGAATGGCTCCCGGGCGGCACATCAACGCAAATACCCCCCACGGCCATCGCGGATCGCACACGGCCCGAACTCCCGACGCGAGTTCTGATCGCCGGACACCTCGACACGGTTCACGATCCTGGTGGAACTTTTCGCACTTTGTCCGTGAGTCCTGACGGTTTGACCGCGACAGGGCCGGGATGTGTGGACATGAAGGGCGGGCTGGTGATCGCGGTCGCTGCGCTCGAGGCACTGGAAGAGGCAGGGCTTGAAGCGTCGTGGTCGTTCCTGATGAACTCGGATGAAGAAACGGGAAGTTACCATTCGGAAACTGCATTGCGGGCTGAAGCGGCGCGGCACGATGTGGGGCTCGCGATCGAGCCTGCGCTCCCGGGCGGTGCGCTGGCGATCGAGCGGATGGGTTCCGGGCAGTTCATGATCGAAGCGCGAGGGCGGGCTGCCCACGTCGGGCGCGAGTTCTGGTCGGGAGTGTCGGCGGTGAATGCGCTGGCGCGGGCGATTGTGGCGATCGGTGAGATGCCCGACGAGCGCGCGGGGCGGATTGTGAACGTTGGTCCCCTGCAGGGCGGAACTGCGACCAATGTCGTGGCGGACCTGGCCCGGGCGTGGGGGAACGTGCGTTTTCCGAATCAGGGCGTCGCGGATGAACTGGGTACCATGATGGACGCACTGGCGACGGGACCCGATGTCCTGCCGAGTTTGAAAGTGTTTCGAAGTTTCAATCGTCCCGCCAAGCCCGAAACAGGGGGGGTCTCGGCTTTGGCGAGCCTCGCGCGCACAGCGGCGGCGGATCTGGGGCAGGCGTTACCCTTTGCGAAAACGGGTGGAGTGTGCGATGGGAATATACTCCAGGACGCCGGCCTGCCGACGATCGATACGCTGGGGGTGCGAGGCGGTGGGCTGCATACCCCCACCGAATGGATTGAAATCCCCAGCCTGGTGGAACGGTGTCAGTTGCTGGCGATCGTGATTCATCGCCTGTCGATCGGGTTGCCGATGTCTGGCATGAACGGAAGGAAACCTGAATGACTACGACAGTGATGAGTTCGATGTGTTCTCTGCGCGATGATCCGGCGGTTCGTTCGGCGATCGATGCGCTGGTGGCGAAGGCTACGGCAGCGGGCGCGAGGCTCACGGATGCGAAGGGTGCGGACCCTGCGCTGGTTGAGGACTACAAGGCGGCACTGGCCGACGCGGGCGCGGTGAAGGGTCGGGGCCTGTTGTACCCTTATATCGGTTCGGGAGTGGGTCATGGGCCGCTTGTTCAACTGGCGGACGGGTCGGTGAAGTGGGACATGATCTCGGGAATCGGGGTGCACTTTTTCGGGCATTCTCATCCGGAGATGATCCGTGCTGCGCTGCTGGGAAGTCTTGAAGATACGACCAAGCATGGAAATCTTCAGTCGGGTGCGGACGCGTATGGCTTTGGGAAGAAACTGGTGGATCTGGCGAGCCGGAGTTCGCGGCTCAAGCATGCGTTCGTGACGACCTCGGGCGCGATGGCCAACGAGAGCGCGCTGAAGGTGTGCTATCAGAAGCATGTGCCGGCGTCGCGGGTGATTGCGTTCAATGACTGCTTCATGGGACGAAGCATCACGATGTGTCAGATCGGCGATTCGGCTGCCGGTCGGCAGGGCATTCCGCTGAGCACGCTGGTCGATTACATGCCGTTCTATAGCGAGGCCGAGGCTCGCCGCATGGGCGGGACGACCGCATTCATCGATCGTGCGTGCAAGGAGCTTGAACATCTGATCGAGCGTTACCCGAAGCAGCATGCGTGCTTCATTTTCGAACTGATCCAGGGCGAAGGCGGGTTCAACGTCGCGAATCGAGACTACTTCAAGGCACTCATGGACATCTGCAGGGCCAATGGCATTGCGGTGTGGGATGATGAGATCCAGAGTTTCGGACGTACGGAGTCGATGTTCGCGTACGAGATGTACGACCTCGGGGAATATGTGGACGTGTTCTGCGTGGGCAAGATGACTCAGGCGTGCGCAACGCTGTTTACTGAAGAGTACAACCCCAAGGCCGGGCTTTTGAGCGGGACGTTTACGGGATCGACGACAGACTTTACGGTCGGGCTTCGCGTGCTGGAGATGCTGGAGCAATCGGACTTTTATGGTCGCGATGGGCGTTTTGCGCAGCAGCACGCCGAGTTTCGCAATCAGGTCAAGGGGCTGATGGAGCGCAATCCGTCATGGTTCCCGCCTGCACCGGATGTTGTGGAGTTGGCGGGCGGCATCGGCGGCATGATGCGGTTCACGCCATTCGGCGGCAACAAGGACAAGGTGACCAAGGCATGCCGGACGTGTTTTGACGAGGGCGTCGTGCTGTTTTACTGCGGGCACGGACCGTACCACCTGAGGCTGCTGCCGCCACTGCCGGTGATGGAGCCTGAGCATTGGGGCAAGGTGTTTGCGTGCATTGAGCGTGGACTTGCGAAGGTGTCGTGAACGTCGTCGGGTAAGGGGTCAAGGCGTCCCCATCAAAGACGCACGGGTTGGTCTGCGGAGAGTGTGACGTGTTCTACATCCGACGCGCGGTGATTGAAGATCTGGGGACTCTTCTCAAACTTGGGAAGATGGTGCACTTCATCAATCTTCCGGCCGATCGCGACATCATCTCGCAGAAGGTTCTGCGCAGCCGGAACTCGTTCAAGGCGGTGGCAGAAGGAACGGCGGCGTGTGCGGACGATGTTTCGCCTTCCAAGCCGAGTCGCATGACGAAGGGTGCGGGGCTTGGGGATGTGACGGCCTCGGCGGAAATGTTCATGTTTGTGCTGGCCGAGACGGAAAACCCCGGATGTCTGGGTACAAGCCAGATCATCAGCCGCATGGGCGGACCGGGAAATCCGAGTGTGTGTTTCAAGCTCGAGCGGCGTGAGATGTTCAGCCCTGGCCTGCAGACGGGAACCAGCCACACGGTTGCGAGGCTGTATCTTGATGATTCGGCGCCGACGGAGATCGGGGGGCTGATCCTTCAGCCTTCGTATCGCGGGCACTCGCAGAAACTCGGGCGGTTCATCAGCCTCGTGCGGTTTCACTTCATGGGTTTGTATCCGCATGTGTTCCGCGACACGGTGCTGGCCGAGATGATGGCGCAGATTACTCCGGACGGGCACAACCTTTTCTGGGATTATTTCGGGCGGCGTTTTATTCCGTTGTCGTACACCGAGGCGGATCGGCTGTGTCAATACTCGCGCGAGTTCATGACGTCGCTGTTGCCCAAGGATGACATTTATTTGTCGCTGCTGCCGCCCGAGGCCCGCGCTGGTGTCGGGCAGGTGGGCGTGGAGACGGTTCCTGCGCGGCGGATGCTGGAGAATCTGGGGTTCGAGTATCGGGGGTTTGTCGATCCGTTCGACGGCGGGCCGTATCTGCATGCCAAGAGCGCGGATATCTCGATTGTGAAGCAGACGCGGCGGGCCAGACTTGGGCCTGCGGTGGCGGCGAGCAAGTGCACGACGCCGGGGATCGTGAGTTTCCTGCGCGATGACGGCGACTTTTTCGCGGTGAATCAGCCTTTCTTTGTCAACGCCGCCGGGCAGGTGTGTCTGACGCGCGAGGCGACGCAGACGCTGCAGGCCGAGGTGGGTGATCAGATCGGGGTCACGGACCTAAGCGAAAAAGCCGAGCAGGCGGCGAGCACCTCGCGCGAACACGCGGGTGCGGGTGTGAGGCGCAAGAAGACTGCGAAAGGTGAGGCACGCGCCCCGAGTGCGGGTGCTCGCAAGGGAACCAAGCGCACAGGCAAGGGCAGGAGTGCGAAGTGATGCACGCATCACTGACGAAGGTGCCTTCGAATCTTGTTGGGGGATCGTGGATCGCGCTGGACGCTGGAGAGTTGCGCTCGATCAACCCGGCCAGGCCGAGCCAGATCGTGTGGCATGGTCGAGGCGAGGTCGGGCATGTGCGGCAGGCGGTGGACGCGGCGCGTACAGCGTTTGAGGCATTTCGCGATGTAACATTCGAGAGACGAGCCGCTCTGCTGCGCAAGTACGCGGAGCTTTGCAAGGTGCATGCCGAGCGCATTGCGGCAATTATCACCGACGAAACCGGCAAGACGCTGTGGGAGTCGCGGGCCGAAGCGGCAGCATTGGCCGCCAAGGTGGAGATTACGCTTGATGCGGGCGCACACAGCGGTCTGTCGCGCGTGTCACCATTCTCGTTTGATCTTGCGCCGACGCGGGCGGGGTGGTGCGTGTTCCGGCCTCACGGCGTGATGGCGATCATCGGGCCGTACAACTTCCCGGCGCATCTTCCCAACGGGCACTTTGTGCCGGCGCTGGCGATGGGCAACACGGTGGTGTTCAAGCCTTCGGATAAGGCGCCGGGAGTCGGCCAATTGCTCGGCGAGATCATGCTCGAAGCGCTCGAGGCCGAGGGCTTGCCGCCGGGGGTGTTCAACGTCGTACAGGGCGGGGCGGCGGTCGCGCAGGCGCTGGTGACGCACGACGACATCGACGGGATTCTCTTTACCGGGTCGTGGCCGGTGGGGCGAAAGATCCTCGAGGCGAATCTTGACCGGCCGGGGCGGATTGTCGCGCTCGAGATGGGCGGGAATAACCCGGCGGTGGTCCTGGCCGATGCCGATCTCAAGCAGGCGGCGATCGAGATCGCGCGATCGGCGTTCGTGACCACCGGGCAGCGCTGCACCTGCACGCGGCGGGTGATCGCGCACGAGGCGATCGCGGACCGGCTGTTTGCGGGCGTGGCGAAGATCGCGTCGAACCTTCTCGTCGGCGACCCGCGGGCCGAGCATCCGGTTTTCTATGGGCCGATCATCAGCCAGGCATCGCGGCAGGCGGTGCTTGAGTTTCAGTCGCGTGCTGCGCGCAGCGGTTCGCGTGTGTGGGTCGAGTCGAGCGCGATGAGCGGCGAAGGGTTTTATGTGACGCCCTCGATGATCGAGGTCGAACGCTTCAGCGCGACCGACGGTGACGATGCGGGCTGCGATGTCGAGGTCTTCGGGCCGCTGCTGCGCGTGACACGCTGCGGCGACCTTGACGAGGCAATCGCGCAGGCCAATGCGACGCGCTACGGGTTGGCGGCGTCGATCTTCACGCGCGACCAGCGTGCGGCCGAGCGGTTTGTGTCGCGGGCCCGCGCCGGGTGCATCAATGTCAACACGGGCACGGCGGGGGCGAGCAGCAAACTGCCGTTCGGCGGGCTGGGGCTCAGCGGCAACCACCGCCCGGCGGGCTCGTTCAGCCTCGACTACTGCGCGATGCCGATTGCGCAGATGATCGAGCGCGGCGATGGGGCGTCGCTTGCGCCGGGCATGACGTTTGAACCCTCGTGGCTTGGCTGAGCGAAGTTGAAACCGGACCGTTGCGGTTCCCAAGAATGACTTGGCCCGGCTGCCGATCTGGTTCGAGAGCAGAGCGTCGGGATTGACCAACGGCCAGAGACGGAGCGACAACCAAAGAAGGAAGGATTGCCATGACCAGACGCAAGACGATTTCAGCTGCTGCCTTGTTGTTGACCGCGGCGGTTGCCACGGGGTTCAGTGCGATGGCGAACAAGCCGCTTGCCCAGCAGGAGGCTGCCACCGGGGTGCCGCAGGACGACATGGGCAGGATGCTCATCGAAGGTCTCAAAGCGACTCCTGGCTGCCTTGGCGTCGACACGGCCCAGACCGGTTCGAAGAAACTGGTCATCATCGCCTGGTTCAAGGATGCGCGTGCGGCGCGGAAGTGGTATTACAGCCCGGTGCACGAGCGCATGGTAAAGATGGCTGGCGGCGATGTGATGGAGAGCAAGCCGCTCGAGCATGTTGCCGACAACGTGCCGGTGATGGTGCTGGCGTCGCTCACGCCGAGCGACCGACCGGAAGTCGAGGGCATTCCGATGCCGATCAGCCAGATCTCGATCGAGCTGTACACGCCGCTGCCGGGCGGGGCGGCGGTGGGCGGACGGCTCGCACCGGACAAGTTCCCGGTCAGGCACATGAACGGGTATCCGGAGCCTGAAGTAGAAGTGGAGGCGGCGGAGGCGGCGAAGATCCCATAATTGCTGCGGCCAGAGGGTCGCACACGCACATCGGTGGCTGGACGGGGGCCGCCCGCAGATTGCGGGAAGCCGCCCGCAAGCCTCAGGGAGCCGCCCGCAGACTGCGGGGAGTCGCCCGCACACCTCGGGGAGCTGCCCACAGACTTCGGGGAGTCGCCCGCATACCTCAGGGAGCAGCCCCTGCTGCACAGAGGGCCGCACCGGCTGAGCGGCCAAGGGTCTTCGAGCGCACTAGACTTCCCTTCGCCCTGCGCCCGGCAGCGGCAGGCTGGAGCATCGCCCATGGACGATCGGATCAAGGACCTCAAGGAAGGTGCGGGCCGCGAGGAGTCGCGGCTCAATCAGGACTTTATCGATTTCCTGCAGAAGTGGAGTTCGCCGGTGCTGCTGCTCATCGCGGGCGTGGCGGTGGCCTACTGGGGCTGGGGGCAGTACAAGACGATGCAGGTGGCCAAGGTCAACGAGGCCAGCCGCGAGTACGCGTCGGCGTCCGAGACGGGGAATCCTGACCGCCTCGGGCCGGTGGCTGAGAAGTACAAGAACGTGCGGAGTTTCGGCCTGCTTGCCAAGCTTGATCTGGCGGATGTGTACCTGCTCAGCGCCCAGCGCGGGCTGGCGCCCGGGCTGGTGTATCTGGGCACGGAGAATCTGATGGAGGGCGACGTGCTCGACGAGGACGCGCGGCGGTCGAATCTCGACAAGGCTGCGCGGCTCTACCGCGAAGTTCTTGATGCGGCGGGCAAGGGACGCGAGCAGCTGGGTGTCGAGGCGGCGTTCGGGCTGGCGGCGGTGGCCGAATCGCTCGATGATGTGGACGGCGCGCGGCGGCACCTGGACAAGGCGCGCGAGATTGCGACGTCGATCGGGTATGACGCGCTGGCGCTGGCGGCCTCGGCGCGGATGGACCGGCTGGCGTCGCTGGCCGAGCGACCCCGGCTCTATGACGCGGCCTCGCTGCCGACGCTGCCGACGCCCAAGGCGCCCGAGATTCGGTTGCCCGACGGCACGGACTTTCTGCTTTCGCCTGACCTGGACACCGAGCCGGGCGACCAGCCGGCCGACGATGCTGAAGCGAGCGATGGTGGCGGTGAGTCCGGCGACGGGGGCGACGGGGGCGGCGCTGACGACGACGGGCGGTGAGGCGGCATGAGCGAGCTGATCGGTCCCGGCGGCAAGGTCGATCCCGAGGCGGTGCGGCTGGCCTATGAGCAGGCGGGCGAGGCTGATGACGCGGCGGCGCTGGGGCGCGTGCGCTTCGAGCTGCAGCGCGACACGCAGGGCAGGCTCGACAAGTATCTCACGAGCCGCATCACGTTCATGAGCCGCACACGGCTGGCGGCACTGATCGACGAGGGCGGCGTGAGCGTCAACGGCCGCGCCGCCAAGGCCTCGACGAAGCTGCGCGTGGGCGATGTGGTCGAGGTCGTGATCCCCCCGCCGCCATCTTCAGACATCGCGCCCGAGGCGATGCCGCTCGAGGTGCTCTACGAGGATGACGACCTGATCGTGGTCAACAAGCAGGCCGACCTGATCGTCCACCCGGCGCGGAGCGAACTGAGCGGCACGCTGATCAATGGCCTGGCGCATCACTTTGCGGGGTCGTCGGGCGGGGGGCTGTCGCGCGTCGGGCAGGAGTTCGCGCGGCCCGGCGTCATCCACCGGCTCGACCGCAACACGACCGGGTGCATTGTGGTTGCCAAGACCGACGAGGCGCACTGGAAGATCGCCCGCCAGTTCGAGCAGCGCACCACCGACAAGCGCTACCTCGCCCTCGTGCATGGGCATGTGAGGCCTGACTGCGTGGTGTTTGATCAACCGCTCGGCCCGCATCCGTCGCGCGAGAAGGGCTACCGCGAGAAGGTGGTCGTGCGGCACGACGACCTGGGCAAGCCGAGCCTGACGATCGCGCGGGTGCGTGAGCGCTACCGCGACCACGCGCGGCCCGTGGGGAATCAGGAGTTTTCGCTGGTCGAACTCGAACTCAAGACAGGGCGCACGCACCAGATCCGCGTGCATCTGTCGCACGCCGGCTGGCCGATCGTCGGCGACGACATGTACGGCGGACGGGCGCTCGAGGCGGCGGGCGGGCGCGCGATCATCGCGCGTCAGGCGCTGCACGCGGCGCTGCTGGCCTTTGAGCATCCGCGGCGGACGGGCGAGGCGATGGTGCTGGTCGCCCCGCTGCCCGCAGACCTGATCGCGGCGGTGTCGCTGCTGCGCGCGAGCAGCGCGGTCGAAGCGGTCGAGGTGGGCGGCACGGTGTCGATGAAGCGGCTGGGGCTGGGGTGAGGCGAGCGGCCAGTGTCGTCCGCCGGGCCTCGCGCTGACTCGCGTTCAACCGGCCGGGGTCAGGTGCGCCACTTCGGCGGCGCGGGTGTTGAGCACGCTGATGAGGCGCGACAGATCCTGCTGGTTGAATCGCCGCGTCTGGAGTGTCTTGACGACTTTCCATGCCGCGGCAACGAGCATGAGCACCAGCAGGCCCACGATCCAGTGCATGGCGATGCCGACGCCGATGGCGATCAGCCAGCCGGGCAGGAACAGCGGCGCGACGAATCCGTCTGACACCTGCTGAACCTGCGTCGTGTGGTTGATCAGCAGCAGGTGGTCGCGCGTCTTGCGGCCTTTCTCTGGCCAGGCGCACGACACGACGTGCCCGTCGCCGACGAGCAGATTCGAGTTGCGCAGGTGAAAGGGGTACGCGCGTTCGGCGGTGTGCACGACGAACTCGCGGTGCGAGGTGTGGACATCGTGCGAGCGGACGACATCGGGGCGATGGTCGTTGAAGCGCTCGCGGGTGGTGTGGCGGGTGGTGGTGGTGTAGACGCGCGAGTCGGTGGTCAATCCGGTGCAGGCGGCCAGCGTCCAGCCCGCGCGGCGGCCGGTGACGATGAACGGATCGCGCGCGTCAAGGCGCGTCGAACGCCAGGTCAGAATGGTCCAGCCGATGCCCGCCAGCATCACGACCAGGCCCAGCGCGATGCGCAGCATGGCCTCGCGCCGGCGCTGTGCGGCGGCCTCGCGGCTGCGCTGGGCGTTGGCGTTGAGCAGGTCGAGGCCCTGCTGCATCTGGGCGCGGGCCGCCTCGGCCTGCTGGGTCTCGCGGGCCACCAGCGGCTCGTACCACTGCTCGACCCACGCCTGGCCCATGGCGAGCGTGAAGACTTCGCGCTGGAACGTGCGGCTGTTGCGATAGCGATATTCGAGATCGGCAAACGGCGTGCTCGGACGATTGCGTCCCAGTTCTTCGAGGCGCTCGGGCGACAGGCCGCGGTTGAGGTGAGCGGCGTAGTCCAGGCTGAACGACTGGTAGAACGCGCCGTACGACTCGAGCAGGGCCGACTCGCGCGCGCTCAGGCGCGGCGGGTTGCGGAACTCGTTGCCGCTCATGCGCAGGATCAGCTGCGTGATCGCGTAGAGCGCGGCGCCCTGTCGCGACTTGGTGTCGAGCTCGCTGTCACCCGAGATCTTCTCGATCGCGCGCTGCGGCTCGGGGATCGCGTCGATCCACGCTCCGCCCGACTGACCCAGGGCCTGCGAGACCAGCACACACAGCACACAACACAGCACACGCACCATATTTTCTCCCCTCCCTCTGCACGGCCACAAGCGTAGACGCGATGCGGGGTTGTTGTCGCGACGGAGCCGGGCCTGTGGCGATCGAGCCCGTCTCACTCGGGCGATGGCCTGGTCTGTTGAGCAGCGGGACCGTTGGTGCGCTGCGCGATGCCCGTGCGGCCCCGACCGCCCGCACGGCTGGCGGAGAGCCGGGTCGGCGCACTCGATGGGTGTGGCGCGAGCGGGTGCGGATGCGTACGGCGCGGGCGCGGTTTCATGCCGCGCGGGCGCGATGCCGGACGGCCCGCAAGCGCATCCACCCGGCGCGGGCGCGCAGCCGGGTCGCGCGGGAGCTCTTCCGCGGCGCGCGGGCGCGATTCCGGGCTGCGGTGTTGCGCTTCCCAACGACAGGGAAGCGTTCAAAACGCCGTTTGACCCCTCCATACACCGGACAGTCGCGCATTTTCTGCGCTGTGCGGGCCCGGCGCGCGGCGGCAGGAACGGGCGTGAGCGCCATCAGGCCGCCCGGCCGATCGAAGATGCAGGAGCACCGATCATGAATGTTCTGCCGCGCACCGATCGTGAACTGATCACCTGGGTCCGGGCCCGTCTGGACACCTGGGAGAACGAAGCCGCCGCCATCGGGTTGCGTGAAGAAGATCTCAGCGAGCTGTCGGCACGACTCGTCGCGGCGACGGAGGCCTATGAGGCGATTCTCAGCGCGCGGGCGCACGCGAAGAATGCGACTGTCGGCTGGCGGTTTGCGGGCGGCGCGCTGCGCGAGCTGGCGGGCGCGCTGGTCGCGAGCATCAAGGCCCAGGCCGAGCGCACCGGCAACCGCAGCGTGTACACCGACGCGCTGATCCCGCCCGCGCGGCGGCGCAGCGCTCTGGGGCGGCCACCGATGCCGCTGATGCGCGGGCTGTCGATGCCGCACTCGGGGATCATGGAGCTGCGCTGGACGGGGACGCGCCGCGGCGGGACGATGTTTCTGATCTACCGCGGGCTGCACTCGGCGGGCGCTTCGACGCTTCTGAATCCGACGCTGCTCGACTCGACGACGAGGTTTGTCTACCGCGACCGCACGCTCCCGCCGGGGACGCTGAGCGTGTCGTATTACATCGTCGCCCAGCGCGCCGGCGGCCGCAGCGAGCCATCGGGCACGTCCAGCTTCACCTTCAGCCACGAGCCGGTCGCGGTGGGCGAGGTTTCACGGCACGCGGAGACCCGCAGCGCGGCGGCGTAGAACGGGGGAACCGCTCAGGCCTCGATGTTCTCGCCGAAGAGCAGGCCCACGCGCCCCTCATCGCCGTGGGCGCAGAAGACATAGACAAAGTCGCCCGGCGCCAGGCGCGTTGAACCGCGCGCGGGGATGAGTGTGTCGCCGCGGATGACCAGCAGCACCGAGACGCCCTCGGGGAACTCGATCTCGCGCAGATGCGCCCCGCTGACCGCGACCGTCTCGTGGATGCGGTAGATGTGGATGTCGCCGTTGAGCCGCCGCAGCGAGTGCATCTCGAGCATGGCCGCGGGCGGGGGCGGCGTGCGGGTTTCGAGCCTGAGCATGCGCGTCAGCGGCACGATGCTCGCGCCCGGCACCAGCGCGCTGACGACGACGATGAAAAAGACGATGTCGAACACGCGGTCGCCGCCGGGGATGCCCGCCATGATCGGGATCGTCGCCAGCACGATCGGCACCGCCCCGCGAATGCCCACCCACGATGTGAACAGAACATGCCTCAGCGGCCAGCGGAACGGCAGCAGGCAGGCGGCCGCGACCATCGGCCGCGCCACCACCGCCAGCAGCAGCCCGAGCATGAGCCCGACGCCGGCGACATCGAGCAGGCGGCTGGGGAAGACGAGCAGGCCGAGCATGAGAAACATCGAGACCTGCGCGAACCAGGCGATGGCGTCGTGGACGCGCGTCAGTCCCATCTTGTAGGGCAGCGGGCCGTTGCCGAGCACCGCCGCCGTCGCGAACACCGACAGAAAGCCGCTGCCGTAACTAACCGTCGCCACGCCGAAGGAAAGGAACGCGATGGCCAGCGTCGCCACGGGATAGAGGCCGGTGGTCGAGAGGATCGCGCGGTTGAGCAGCCAGCGGCCGCCGATACCGATGCCGACGCCGACCACCGCACCGATGAGCAACTGGAGCGGCACGGTCAGGGCCAGGTGCCACGTCAGACCGCCGCCCAGTGCCGGCCCCAGCGTGCTGACGACCGTCATCGTCAGGATCACGGCCATCGGATCGTTGACGCACGACTCGAGTTCGAGGGTGCTGCGGACGGGCTCCTTGACGCGCAGGCTCCCGCCGCGCAGGACGGCAAAGACCGCGGCGGCGTCGGTCGAACTGACAATCGCGCCGATCAGCAGCGCCTGGGCCCACGACAGCCCCATCAGGCGGGCCAGCACCGCGACCATGCCTGCCGTGCCCAGCACTCCGGCCGTCGCCAGCAGCGAAGCGGGAGCCAGACTGCGCCGGATCGACGAATGAGCGGTGTTGAGTCCGCCATCGAAGAGAATCAGGACCAGGGCGATCGTGCCGAAGCGGAAGGCCAGTTCGTAATCGTCAAAGACAATGCCGCCCAGGCCCTCGGACCCGCCGAGCATGCCCAGCACGAGAAAGAGCAACACGACGGGGATGCCCATGCGATCGAGCGCGCGCGTGAAGAGCACGCTGAAGGCGATGAGCAGGCCAAAGACCAGCAGCAGCAGGCCCGTGGCCATGGGTTCGGTGATGGCGAGTGAGAGCGATGGCATGGCAGGGGAGAGTGTATCGCGGCGCTGCGCGAGGCAAGCCTATGACGCCGCGGGCAGCGCGCAGTGCCGTGTATTCAAGACCTGCGGGTCCGCCGATCTGAAATCGCAGCGCAGTTTCGAGGGATCGCGGACTACCATTGTGCAGTTCACCGCCCGTTTGCCGGGCTGACACAACAAGGGAGGATCAACCATGCAACGCCTGACACTGCTTGCCGTGCTCGTGGGGCTGACGTGCCTGTTCCTGCTGACCATCGTGCCGGGTTGTTCGACCGCGCCGCGCACCGTCGGCGGGCGCTACGACCTCGAGCGCGATGCGGCCCGCACGCTCAGCATCGCCAAGCGCAACGATTCATCGTTGTCGAAGTTTCTTACCGACGCGCGAGGCTACGCGGTGTTCCCGACCGTGGGCAAGGGGGCCATCGGCGTCGGCGGGGCCTACGGACGCGGCGTGCTCTATGAGGGCGGCAAGATTGTCGGGTACTGCGACCTGACGCAGGGGACGATCGGGCTCCAACTCGGCGGACAGGCCTACAGCCAGATCATCGCCTTCGAGACGCAGGACGCGGTCGATATCTTCAAGAGCGGCAACTTCGCCTTCAGCGCGCAGGCGACAGCGGTGGCGCTGCGGTCGGGCGCGGGCGCCAACGCCAAATACGCCGACGGCGTGGCTGTGTTCACGATGGACGAGGCCGGGCTGATGTTCGAAGCGGCCCTGGGCGGGCAGAAGTTCAGTTACGAGCCCAAGTGAATGCGGCGGGGCGCACCTCGACGGCCGCGACCGGGAGGCCATACACTCTTGCGACCGATGGCGTGTCGAAATCAACAGTCTGCGCCTGGTGTGCGCCGGATCCTGCGGTCTGGCGTTATGCACGCGCTGGTGCTCGCGGCCATGGTGCCGCTGTTGCTGCTGAGCCCGCTGTGCGGCATCACGATCGTGGCCCACGCTCACCATGAGCACGGGATGCATGTGCATACGGCGGCCACGGATCAAGCGGCCCTGCACGCGGCTGAGCAGCATGTGCGGCGTCACAATGACCGCACCCTTGAGTGCCCCGATCAAACGTTCGGCAGCGCCGCTGCCACCGACTGTCAGACCCGCCACCACCATCACCCCGATTCGAGTCAGGCCCCGGGGGAACTGGCGATCACGATCCCTGACCTCGAGCCGATGGCTGGACGCGGGATAGTGATGCTGGCCCCGCTGAAGATCGCGCAGGGGCCCTACATCCAAGCGTGTCGGCTCTGGGCACCAGTTGATGTCACGCTCGAGCGCGAGGCTCCGGGCGGCACGGGCACCAGCACGCGACCGTGTCATCTGAGCATGCTGTGCGCGGTGGAACGACTCGTGCGCACCAGCGGCGCGCTGCTGCTCTAGAAGACGGAGCCCTGATCGCTGCGCCACCAACGAGTGGCCGTGTGTCTGGTCGGCTGGCCCGGGTGCGCCCAGCGCCCATCTTGCATGAGGAATGACCTGTGAACGATCAACCGTGCCCTTCTGCGCGCCGGCGCAGAGGCCATCGCGACGTGAGCGAGGGTGTGCTCATCGCCGCACTGCTGCTGAGCATTGCAGCTGCGTTCGGCTGCGAACGCTACGAACGACGCCCGCTTGATCTCGACGCTGCGCGCAGCGACTGGCTGGAGCGCAGCCTCGTCGAGGCGAGCGTGCTGTCGTACGAGAAGGAGACTGGAGTGTTCGACCCGAGCGACGGGCTGTCGCTGGCCGAGGCCGAGGCGGTGCTGCTCGTGTTCAACGCGCCGCTGCGGCTGGCGCGGCTCGAAGCGGGCGTCGCGCGGGCAACGGCCAAGCACGCCGGCCAGTGGGTGGACCCGGTGCTGGGCGTGGATCTCGAACGCATCGTCTCGGGCGGCGGGGGCGGATGGGTGACGGGAACGGTTTTGGGGTTGACGATCCCGATCTCCGGACGGCTCGAAGCCGAGAAAGCACTGGCCGGGGCCGAACTGGCCGTCGCGCTCGATCGGCTCGCGGCGCTCGAGTGGGCGACGCGCGCGGCCCTGCGCGAACGATGGATCGAGTGGTCGGCCGCGCGCCTTGAGGCCGACCTACTGGCCGAACTGATCGAGCGACTGGGCGAGGCCGCGTCGCTGGCCGAGAGACAGCTCGAGGCAGGTGCAATGACGCGCGTGTCGGCCCGGCTGTTTCGCGTGGAACTGGCCGGGCGCGAGGCCGACCTGATCTCGCTGCAGGCGCATGTGTTGGAACTTGAACTGCACCTGCGCGACATGCTCGGACTGGTGCCGCACAGTCCGCTGACGCTTGTGCCCAGTGTGTCGTTCGCGGCGCGCGCGACCGAGGCGGACACGCTGCGTGAGTTGCTGGAAACATCCAACCCCGAACTGGCCGCGGTGCGCGGCGCGTATGAAGTGGCCGAACGCGCACTGCGCACCGAGGTGCGGCGGCAGTACCCGGACGTGACGATCGGGCCGGGTTATGGCTCGGATCAGGGGGACAGGCGGATCCTGCTGGGACTGTCGGTACCGGTGCCGCTGGTCAATCGCAATCAGCAGGGTATTGCGATGGCGCAGGCCCGCCGCGAAGTTGAACGCGGCCGCTTCGCGACGACATATGAGCATCTTTCGTCGCAACTGGCCATTGCGTTGATGCGGCTGGAGGCGGGCCGCGCTCAGCGATCCGCGGTGGAGACAAGCGTCATTCCACTCGCGGGCGAACAGGAAGCCGACGTGCGTCGCGCAGCGTCGCTGGGTCGCGTGGAGCCGTTGCTGCTGCTCGAAGCGCTCAAGTCGCAGCACGATGCACAAGTCCGGTTCGTTCAGGCTCGAGCGGCCGAGGCCCTCGGTGCGATCAGGCTTGATGAACTCATTGGACCACCCTCGCACAGGTCTGCCGACTGAATGTCGATTGAAAGGACTCCGATGCCCGACACTGCTGCACTCCGTTGCTTCCCGCCAGACTTCAAGGCTGCTCTGGCGGTGGCCCTGCTTCTGCTCGGTGGCTGCACGCCAAGGCCCGACACCCCACCTCCTGCGGCTGGCCAGGGCGACGCAGACCGGCCGACCAATCGCGTGGACATCAACGCGAGTGTGCGGCAGAACCTTGGGATCACGTTTGCGTCCGTCGAGCGTCGCAACGTTGCGAGCACGCTGCGCGTGCCTGGGCGCTTCGAGCTGCTGCCGACGGCGCAGCGCGAGTATCGCTCGGCGGCTTCGGGCACGGTTGAACTGCTCGTCGAGCAGTATCAGGCCGTCGAAGCGGGGACGCCGCTTTACAAGCTCGACGCGCCCCGCTGGCGCGAGATGCAGAGCGAACTGGTCGATGCCGAGGCCGCAGAGAGGCTTGCGCAAGCCGCAGTGGACAGTATCGGGCCGCTGCTGGATGCTCATCATCATCATCACCACGAGATCCAGAACATCGTCGATCTGTGGTCAGCGCGAGTGACCACGCTTGAACAGCTTCAGGCCAGCGGCGGCGCGCTGAGTGAAGAAGTGGCGCAGGCCCGTGCGGCCATGGCGACCGCCCGCGCCGACCTGGCCGAGACACTCGAGACCGAAGCCGAGCTGCTCGCTCGCCGCAGTCAGTCAGATGCTCAACTCGAGGCGGCCAGAGCGCGACTCGACTTTCTGTACGAAGCTGCGGGAACGCTGGTGGGCATGAGTGCCAGCGATCTTCGCGCACCTTCGGCGTCCAATGCGAGCGTGCCCAGATGGCGCACCGTCGGAGCCATCGAAGTCCGAGCCCTGGCACCCGGAGTCGTCGAGAGCGTGCATGTGGTTTCGGGAGGCGTGATAGACCAGCAGGCCCGGGTGCTCTCGACGGTCGAGCCGCAAAGGGTGCGGTTCCGGGCCGTGGCGCTGCAGAGCGATCTGCCTCGGCTGGCCGACGGGCAGAGGGCCAGCGTGGTCCCGGCGCAGGCGACGAGTGTTTCCCATCCGTTCGCGGGTACGCTGCGTTTGGCACCGACAGCCGACCCTGAACGGCGAACAGTGGATCTGATACTGGTGTCTGATGATGGCGTAGCGGCGCCGCTGTGGGCCAGAGCGGGTGTGTCGGCGTTTCTCGAAATCGTCCTCAGCGGAACAACCCATAAAGAACTGGCGATCCCGCTGCGTTGTGTGGCGCGCGATGGCACGCAGGCGATCGTCTTCCGTCGCGACCCTGCCGATCCTGACAAGGCAATCCGCCTCGAGGCGGATCTTGGTCTTGATGACGGCCGCTGGGTGGTGATCAAGAGCGGGGTCGCGGAAGGCAATGAAATCGTACTTGACGGTGTCTACCAGCTGATGGTGGCCACCAGCGGCAGCATCACCAGAGGGGGGCACTTTCATCCTGATGGTACGTTCCACGAAGGCGACGACTGAACCGACACGAAGGACCCGCGATGCTCAGGCACCTGATTGCATTTTCGCTCAAACAATCGTCGCTCGTGCTGCTCTGCGCTGCGGCGATGCTCGTCTACACGGTGGCGCGACTGCCGACGATGCCGGTCGACGTGTTCCCTGAACTCAACGCCCCCACCGTCGTGATTCTGACGGAGGCTGGAGGTCTGGCAGCAGACGAGGTGGAGCAGTTCGTCACATTTCCGCTCGAGTCAGCAGTCAATGGGCTGCCTGGAGTACGGCGGGTGCGCAGCGCGTCGGCCATTTCGCTTTCGTTGATCTGGGTCGAGTTCGACTGGAACACCGACATCTACCGCGCGCGGCAACTGGTGGGCGAACGCATGGCCGGAGTACGCGGTGCGCTGCCTCCTGGCGTCGAGCCGACCATGACACCGATTGCGAGCATCACGGGCGAGATCATGCTGCTCGCGCTGTCCTCGCCCGATGGCAGCGTGAGCCCGCTGGATCTGCGGGCGTATGCCGAGTTTGAACTGCGGAGCAAGCTGCTGGCGATCTCGGGCGTGTCTCAGGTCTCGGCGATCGGGGGCGAACTGCCTGAATATCAGATCAACGTCAGACAGGATCTTCTGACGCTCTATGGCCTGACGATCGCGGATGTGGTCAAGGCCGCCCGCGAGGCGCACAGCACCGCGAGCGCCGGATATCTCTCGGATGTGGACCGGGCGGAGCTGCCGATGCGACAGGCGGCGCGCGTGAGCAGCGTGCGGGATATTGCGGCGACGATGGTGACGATGAACAACGGCCTGCCTATTACCATCGGTGAAATTGCGGATGTGACGCTGGGGGGTGCACCAAAGCGCGGCACGGCTGCCAATCGGGGTGTTCCCGCGGTCGTGATGTCGATCCAGAAGTCTCCGGGCACCAACACGCTGAAGCTGACGCAGACGATCGATGAAGCACTGGCGCAGATCGAACGGACCCTTCCGCCCGGCATGATGGTCGACAAGGACGTCTTCAGGCAAAGCCACTTCATCGAGCGATCGGTCAACAACCTGATGCATGTTCTGCGTGATGCGACGATCATCGTTGCTGTGATTCTGATTCTGTTCCTGCTCAACGTGCGCACGACGATCATCACGCTGACGGCCCTTCCGCTCTCGCTTGCGGCGGCGCTGCTCACGCTCGACGGCCTCGGACTGACACTCAACGTCATGACGCTCGGCGGACTTGCGGTGGCGATCGGCGAACTGGTTGACGATGCGATTATCGATGTCGAAAACGTGCACCGTCGCCTGCATGAGAACGCGCAGCTGCCCGAAGCGGAGCGCAAGGGCCGCGTCGAAGTGATTTACGCTGCGAGCAACGAGATTCGTTCGTCGGTGGTGTGGGCTACGGTCCTGATCTGCATTGTGTTCCTGCCGCTGATTCTTCTTGAGGGTCTTGAAGGGCGGTTTTTCAAGCCGCTAGCGATCACATACATCGTTTCAATCTTGGCGTCTCTTGTCGTCGCACTGACGGTGACGCCAGCATTGTGCAAAATTCTGCTGCGGCCGCGTAATTCTGCAGGTGGAGCCGGGAACCAGAGCCCGGTGAAGCGCGCTCACGGCGACCGGTTTCTCGTGCGCTGGCTCAAGCGTTTCTATGAACCCTCGCTGCGGTGGTCGCTCCATCACCGCGTGCTGGTGCTGGGAACGGCTCTTGCCGCCACGGGGCTGTCCCTGCTGCTTGCTCGTTCGTTTGGAACGTCGTTCCTGCCGGAGTTCAACGAGGGTTCGTTCACGGTTTTTGTGTCATCGCCACCGGGAACTTCGCTCGAAGAGAGCCATCGCGCGGCCATGGCGATCGAGCAGCGGCTGATCCTGATTCCCGGTGTGCACAGCGTGACGCGACGCACCGGGCGGGCCGAGCGCGACGAACACGCTGAGCCCGTCAGCAACAGCGAACTGGACATACTCGTGGCTTCCGATGGCAACATGATTGCCATTCGCAAAGAGATCGCTGCGATTGCAAAAGCTGTTCCGGGCGTGACAGTGCAGATCGGCCAGCCCATCGAGCATCGACTTTCGCACATTCTCTCGGGCACGCCGGCTGCTATTGCAATTAACGTCTATGGCGAGGATCTTTCCACACTTCGCACCCTGGCCCGGCAGATCGAAACCGAACTCAAGAGCATCCCCGGGGCGCGCGATGTGGCCGCCAACCGCGAGGTCCTCATCACCAGCCTTCCGATCCGGTACCGGCATCAGGATCTCGCAGCCGCCGGGCTCACGCCTGCGAGCGCTGCTGAGCAGGTGCAGATGGCTCTCTATGGCGAAGTGGTCGCCGAGGTAAACCAAGGCATGCGGCGGTACGCGATGGTCGTCCGGCTCGACACGATTGAACGCGAAAGCATCGATCATGTTCGCAATCTGATGCTTCGCGGAACGGCGGAGGATGGCAAGCCTGGGCCGACTGTCCGGCTGCGTGATGTGGCCGACATCGGCCTCGAAAAGTCCCCCAACATCATCACCCGCGAAAACGCTCAGCGCAAGGCGGTGATTTCCTGCAATGTGGCCGACGGATCGAACCTCGGCGATCTCGTCGCGCAAGTGAAGCGCCGCGTCGAGCCAATTGTGCAGCGTTCGGGTTATCATGTTGAGTTTGGGGGTCAGTTTGAGGCCCAGCAGTCGGCCAGTCGTACGTTGCTGCTCGCGGGCGGTGGCATCGCGCTCGTCATGCTCCTGCTGTTGCAGATCGCGACGGGTTCACTCAAGGTTGCTGTTCTGGTGATGATCAATCTGCCGCTGGCGACCATAGGCGGGATCGCAGCGATCTTCATCACCGACTCGCTGATGCACACAGGACTCATCAGAAACACCATGAGCCTGTTTGGAGCGGGCTCAGCGCTGTATGTCGCACCGGTGCTGTCGATCGCTAGTCTTGTCGGCTTCATTACGCTTTTCGGCATCGCGGTCCGCAATGGAATCCTGCTGGTCAACCATTATCGTCACCTCATTGAAATCGACAGGAAGCCCATTGCCGAAGCAATCGTGCAAGGTTCAATGGAGCGGCTGGTGCCGATCCTCATGACCGCACTCTCGGCAGCGCTTGCTCTGGTGCCACTCGCGCTAGCTTCTGGAAAACCCGGAAGTGAACTGCTCGCGCCGCTGGCGGTGGTGGTGCTGGGTGGCCTGCTGACGTCGACGTTCCTGAATCTCATCGTTGTGCCGGCGGGCTATGCGCTTGTCCATCGTGTGGCCATGTCGTCCTCGCCTGATCTATCCAAATCACCGAAGGAGGTATCGCCGACCAAGATCGTCGTGAAGGAAAACCAAAATGACGTCGCAGTGTGATGCGAGCAGCACGGTTGCTGTCTCAAGATGTACTTAATAAATTTATTCCAAGAATGAAGGAGACCCAATGCGATCGAACATGATTCTGATCGGCGCTCTGACCTTCGCCCCGATTGCGACCATTTCCACTTTCACAGGCTGTGAAGAGAACAAGTCTGCACATCGCTCGACTCAAGGTGGTGCTTCATCAGCAGACAATGGCCATGGACATGACCGCGGCCCAGGCGGTGAGCACTTCGACGAGAAGCCAACCTCTCATGGTCATGGCGGCACTGTCATTGATCTGGGAGAAGCGACGTTTGGTTCGTTCCTTACCAAAGCCACACGCGACGAGGGCCTGATCGTCGCGGGCAAGGACGCGCCGATTGATGTCACCGTTACGCCAGTCCCGGGTTCAAGTGTGAAGGTGATCGCTGTACGATTTTGGATCGGTACCGAAGACGCAAGGGGCTCGGTCAAAACCCGAGCCGAGATCGAAAGCGCCAATGACCCGAACCGATGGCACACGCACGCTGAGATCCCGAATCCGCTTCCAGTTGGAAGCCGACTCTGGATCGAGATCGAGGATGATCAGGGAGAAACAACGGTCGGGAGTATGGATCTGAAGATGTGAATCAGCTTCGGCCAGGGTTCAAGACCACCTGCAGACACTGGTTCGGTCGGCTCCATATCGCATGATGCAACCACTGCACACACTCAACAGGCATAACCGATCCGGGTCATATCGAAGAGCGACGGCACGCCATCAACGATTGCGCCGACCGCGGTGCGTGCGGTTTTCTGCGCCATGCTCATGCCGTGGCCGGTGAATCCGCCGCAGAACCAGACGCCGGGGCGGACCTGCCCCACGAGCGGCTGACCATCCGGCGAGAAGCCCATGATGCCCGCCCATCGCGCGACGACGTGGTAGTCGTCGGCGATCCATTGCCGCGCGTACTGCTCGATACGGCCTTGGACGTCGTTGTTTGGTTCATCGACGAGCGAGCGCTCGGCAGCCTCGAAGTGCCGCCGCGCGCCGCCGATGATGACCAGTCCATCGGGCCCCTCGCGCAGATACTCACCGCCTCGATTGACGTAGTAGGCATGATTGAGTCGCACTCTGCCCGCCGGCCGCAGCGCAAGCATCTGCCCGCGATTGGGCACTACCACACCAGCAAGTTCAGGCAGCAGATTCGCTGCAAAAGCATTGAGGCACACGAGCACCGCACCCGCCTCGATCGTGCATGTCGATGAATGCACGCGCATTGCGCCAGCAGCCTGCTCGATCGCGAACACTTCCTCACCCGGGCAGACTATTTCTTCGGGCAGTTTGGAGGCAAGAAGCCCGAGCAAATCAACAGGGTTGATCACGGCGTCGTGAGGATTGATGAGCCCGACTCGAGGCTTAGCACGCGTCCAGAGTGTGTCGTCGATTGCGCCGGGCTCGACCAGTTCGACATCGAACCCATCATCTCGAAGCAGCGTTGCGCTTTGGCGCAGTTCCGATTCCTCGACTTCATCGAGTGCGACAAGGCACGAGGGCCTGGCTGCATATGAAGGCAGACCAGCGATCCCCAGCATCCGAAGTTCTTCGATATTCTCTTCGTTGAAGCGCCACAGCGCCCTGGCCCGCTCGCGCCCCCACAACCCGCAAGCCACCGCGTAGTTGTCGGCTGCACCTCGCATCAGAAACCCCGCGTTGCGGCCGCTCGCGCCACTGCCGGGTCGGCCGCGTTCAAGGACAATTGCGCTGCAACCGCGCGCCCGCGCGTCTATTGCTGCTGACAACCCTGCGATCCCGCCGCCGATGATCGCCAGATCGCATGAACGAGTTCGGGTTGCCCGCCTCTGCCACAGACTCACACTCATGCGCGTATAGCTCCGGTCTTGATTGCCTCACTTCTGGCGGATGCGCCCCACGAGCGAAGCCCCGCGCACTTCGAGCCCGCGAATCTTACTCTGCAATGCCTCGCGGTTTGGGGCGTGGTCCATGGCTGTCTGCATGTCGATCCACTCCGCCTTGACGAGTTCTGCAAGGGAGTGGGTGAAGCTGTGCATGCCTTCGCCTGTGCTCTGATCGATGATCGCCGGCAGGTCTTCATCACCCCCTTCGCGGATACGGTCTCGCATGACGGGGTTGTTGAGCAGCACTTCAGTCGCGGGCACCACGCCAACTTCGAATCCACTGACCGCGGGCAACAGCCGCTGCGCACAGATCGCACGCAGACTCGTCGAAAGGCTGCTGCGTACGAAATCGCGCTCATGCTCCGGGAAGAACTCGAGCATGCGCCCAAGCGCCTGCATGGTATCGGCGGTATGCAGCGTCGCAAAGACAAGATGCCCCGTCTCGGCAGCCTGAATCGCAGCCAGCACCGTTTCATGGTCGCGCATCTCGCCGATGAAGATGACATCCGGATCCTGCCTCACCACCGACCGCAGCGCGACTGCAAAGCTCTCGACATCAATGCCGATCTCGCGTTGCGAGACAATCGACTTGCCGTGGCCGAAGCGATACTCAACCGGGTCTTCAATCGTGATGATATTGACAGCCTGCGTGTGGTTGATCTGATCGATCATCGCCGCGATCGTGCTCGATTTGCCCGAGCCCGTCACGCCGACGACGAGCACGAGCCCTTCGCCTGTCTCGCTCACGAGTTTCTCATAGATCGGCGGCAGATGCAGGTCGGCATAGTTGGGGATCTCAGCCTTGACGCGCCGAACGGCCGCGTGCAGGTGGCCGCCTGCACGAAAAATGTTGATCCGGAACCGATCCCCATCAGGCAGATGGTACGAAAAATCGAGCGCCCCATTGCGATTAAAGCGCTCGGCTTGCTCAGGCTTCAAGAGCGAATCAAAAAGATGATCTGTCTCATCTTCGCCCAATGGCGGAGCATCCACCGCCTTGAGCCGGCCCGCAATTCGATACGTTGGCGGAGTACCGATCTTGATATGCAGGTCGGAGGCATCGAGCCTCTTCATCGCCGACAGCAATTTCTCAATCGTAAGTGTGCCCGTGAACATGGCTCGGTTCTCCGCTATAAGCGACCCGATCCCGGCAAGAGATCATAGCGGCTCTCGAAGCCCGCTTCGACGCCGAGTGATGCTCTGGATCATTTGCATTTCCTACACTTTCGCCGCAAACTCGGAGCGCACGTGTGGAAACTTCAGACATTGTCATCATCGGAGGCGGCATCGTCGGGCTTGCGACCGCACTCCAAACCTTGCGTCGCATGCCGGGCGTGTCGCTGACCGTGCTCGAAAAAGAACCCGCGATTGCCCATCATCAGACCGGACACAACTCGGGCGTCATTCATTCCGGCATCTACTACAAGCCGGGTTCACTCAAGGCTGTCAACTGCCGCCGCGGGCGCGACATGCTCATCGAGTTCTGTCAATCGACCGGCGTTCCCTTCGACATGTGCGGCAAGGTCATCGTCGCGATTGATGACAGCGAGCGGCAAGCACTTGCTCGCATCTTCGAGCGAGGGAAGTCCAATGGTGTCGAGTGTGAGATCATCGGACGCGAGCGACTGGTCGAGATTGAGCCTCACGCAGCAGGCGTCGAAGCCATCATCGTCAGAGATGCAGGAATTGTGTCATACCCGCACGTATGCCAGGCCATGGCACGCGAAATCGAGCGCCTTGGCGGCCGCATCATGTGTGACACTGTCGTCACCCACAGCCGACCGGAACAGGAATTTCGCGTGCTCGCGACGAGCCAGGGTGACTTTTCCGCAAGGCTCATCGTCAACTGCGCCGGACTTCAGTCGGATCGAGTCGCGCGGGCGCTGGGCGCATCGCCCGGACTCAAGATCGTGCCCTTTCGTGGCGAGTATTACGAGCTCGCGCCCGCTGCCCGTTCGTTGTGTCGCAATCTGATCTATCCAGTGCCCGACGCAAAGTTCCCGTTCCTCGGGGTTCACTTCACACGCATGATCGAAGGCGGTGTCGAATGCGGTCCCAACGCCGTGCTTGCACTCGGGCGTGAAGCGTACAGCCGAGGCGATGTGAACATCACCGATCTTGTCGAAACACTCGGATATCCTGCATTCTGGAAACTCTCCGCCAAACACTGGAAAACCGGCGCAGCCGAGATCTGGCGCTCGATCTCCAAACCCGCGTTTGTGCGAGCACTCCAGCGTCTCATGCCGGAAATTCTCAGCGAGCACCTCACGCCGGCACCCGCGGGAATTCGCGCTCAGGCGCTCGCCACAGACGGCACGCTGCTCGACGATTTCGCAATCATTGACGCCGAGCATGCCATTCATGTGTGCAATGCGCCGTCACCGGCTGCAACTTCGTCCCTCTCAATCGGGCTCACGATCAGTGAGCGCATCGAGGCAAGGCTGCCCTCGCGGGCGACGTTCTGAACACAGGAGTAAGGTTGCGTGTTCATCGGACTCGATATCGGAACCAGTTCAACCAAAGGCGTGCTCGTAGACACGGAGGGAACTGTCATCGCGACAGCCGTCAGCACGTATGACTTTGATCGCCCGAAACCAGGCTGGAGCGAACAGGATCCTGTGGCGTGGTGGCAGGCAACCCGCGAAGTCCTGCGAAACTTGTGCAGCCAGACCGATGCTCGGCAAATCCGGGGGCTCGGGCTCAGTGGACAGATGCACGGCTGCGTGCTGCTCGATGCTGCTTCTCTTCGCGATGCTGGTTCACGTCAAGTTAACGCACTTCGTCCTGCATTGATGTGGAACGACCAGAGAACCGCTAAGCAGTGTGCCGAGATTCTCGATCGCATGGGCGGTGCCCAACGCCTTATTACGCTGACTGGAAACACGGCCCTCACCGGCTTTACACTGCCAAAGTTGCTCTGGGTGCGCGAGCACGAACCCGAAGTTTATGACCGCGCTCGCTGCATGATGATGCCAAAGGACTACGTGCGCCTGTGTCTCTGCAGCGAGGCTGCGACCGATGTCGGCGACGCCGCGGGAACACTGCTCTTTGACGTCGAGCGCCGAGTGTGGTGCCGCGAGGTGGTTGACGCGGTGCAAATTTGTGACGATCTTTTGCCACGCGTGCACGAGTCAGGCGCGATCGCTGGCCACATCACGAAATGGGCAGCTGCGGAAACCGGCCTCCCTGTTGGCACACCGATCACAGCCGGATCGGGAGACAACCAATGCGGCGGCATCGGCGCAGGGGCCGCCTCTGCAGGCGCCATTGTGCTGACGCTCGGAACCAGTGGGGTCGTGTTTGCGCACACTGATGCGTGCCTCCGTGATCTCGACCCACACACCCCAGGCCGTGTTCACACCATGTGCAGCGCAACAGGCAATGAAACACGCATGGGTGCATGGACCATCACAGGCTGCATGCTCTCGGCTGCCGGCTCGCTCGAGTGGGCGCGCAGCGTGCTTGCACCAACTGTGTCATTCGACGAACTCATCACCGAGGCAAGCACGATCGCTCCGGGATGCGACGGGCTCATGTTCCTGCCACATCTCACGGGTGAACGTTGCCCGCACCCCGATCCGCACGCTCGCGGCGCGTGGGTCGGTCTCTCTCGCAGCCACACACGCGGCCACCTTGTGCGTGCGGTCCTCGAAGGTGTTTCATTTACCCTCGCTCAAGTTCTCGAACTTGTACTCAGCCTCGGCATCGAAGCCCGCGAAGTGCGCATCGGTGGCGGCGGCGCCCGCTCGATGCTCTGGCGACAAATCACTGCCGACATCATCGGCAGGCCCATCGTGACTCTGGCCAACGATGAGGGACCGGCACACGGCGCTTCGCTTCTTGCAGCTGTCTCTGGCGGCGCGTTTTCGTCAATTCCGGAAGCATGCAACCGCGCAGTTCGTGCAGCCGCCTCCACTAATCCCAGCCAGAATTCGCCCCACTACGCTTCGCTCCACGAGCGTTACGCCAGTCTCTATCCGGCACTGGCCGATTACATGCACCAATAGCTCTGCATCTCTCGGTAATCTCGGGCCATGCCACAGTCGGGCATGACCCGCTGCTTCGTCCATTCAGTTCACACTGATACGCTTTGGTGAGTCCTTTCTGCTCTTGGGCAATTTCAGCACGAGCACACCTTCATTGAGCTCGGCACTCGCCTCGTCTTCGCTCACTGCGGTCGGCAATGCGACCCTACGGCTCACTGATCCCATGCGCCGCTCGCGACGATAGAACTTCTCATCGCTCGTCTCGCTCGTTTCGTCGCGGGTAGCACTGATCGTCAGCACGCCATCATGCACTTCGACATTCACATCTTCCTTCTTGAATCCTGGCAGTGAAGCTCGCACCACAAGATGCTCAGGAGTTTCGGAAATGTCCATGGCCAGCGTACCTTCCTCAATCGTCGGCAAATCTGCAATCGTCGGGTCGGCGAAGATCCTGCTCATGATCTTCTCCACTGGCATAAACATCTCGAACGGGTCTCGACGGACAATTTGACGGGTCATGACATTCTCCTTTCAATAAGCCTGAAATACCGTCAGGCTCTCGCCGGGAGAAATTGCAAACAGCGTGCCGCGCTAGCGGCGCTGCCATCCCCCACTTCGTGCTGAGCCAGTGTCAGTGCGACATGAGACCCAAGGAATAGTTGTCAATTTGGCAGACTCCAGTCCACGAGATCGCGCCACACAAACGACGTCTGGAATCTGTTTGCAATTAAAGCCTTGCAGATGCGAGGCGCGGGGGCCGTTGTGGCAATGCTTATGCGTTATAACCCAGTGCGACCGCGATTCTTTCCAGACCAGGCAACGCCGGGGCCAGATAATCAGCATACTGCTCCCAACGCCTCACGGCTCGAGTATGCACCGCCTCACGCACATCGGCGTAGGTCGGGCTTCGCACTACGCGCTGACTCCGCACCTGCTGGAATCGCTCCTGCTCCTCAGCCCACGGCAGACCCAGCAGTTCAACAGCCGGCGTAACCGAGCACTGAAGATCGCTCACCAGATCTTCATACCGCACCTCAACCCAGTTTCCAATCATCTCTCGCAGTTTAAGCCATCCACCCATAATGATCTCGTAGAACGCGCCCCCGCGCGCGACATCGAGAAATGCCACATTCATGGCACTGACCTCAAACGGCTGCATGAGGTTGCTCAGCACCACATCACGCGGATCGCGCAATGCGACCAACACCGACGCGCCCGGTATCACACGCCTGAGCATCGGCACCATGAGCGTCCGCAACGGGTTTTTGTCGAGCAGCAAACACGAAGCTCGCTCCGCCCCGACGTGAGACCTCAAGGCAGAAAGGTACGATTCGCGAATCTTGAGCATCGTCGCGCGATCGACCTGATCGAGTGCTTGGGCAAACGATTCGTGCCCGCCTTGGGAACGCAGAATACCCGACACGATCAGCGACGACCAGTACGACGTTTCCTCAACACTGGCGATCTGCGGATGCGCGTCGAGCACTTGCTCGAGCAAGGTGGTTCCTGATCGGGGGAATCCAACCAAGGCAGCCACTCTGGCACCTGGAAAGTCGGCGCTTCGCTGCTCCCACTGACCAACACGCTCGGCAGTAATTTCCTGTATGAAGCGGCGCAGCGTGTACTGTGCTTCGTTCCCCGGCTGTTGCCACCTGCGAGCATCGGGCGCCAGCAAGGCTTTGGCTGCGTGAAGATCCTCAACGGCGGCTGCGTACTGCGCTGTACGATCGCGCACTGCAGCCCGCTCATAGTGCAGATTCGATCGCGTGACCGTGTTCGTGCTCGCAGACGCTGCGATAGCATCGCCAAGCAAACGCTCTGCTTCCTCAAACCGTTCGCGCCGCTTCAGCACACGTGCGCGGATCAGCATCGCCTCCGCACAGGCTTCATCGCGAGCAGCAGCCTCATCGCACAATGCGTCGGCCTCGTCAAGCAGCGACAATCGCTCTGCTGCCGATGCAGCACGAGACAGTGCCACCGCATCATCCTTGGCCAGTGTGGCTGCCCGTCGATACACCTTGATCGCGCGTTCAAACTCACCGAGCCTCGCGAACTGCCTTGCGACTTCGCTCAGCACGAGCGGGTCAGCACGCCCGATTTCGGCTGCGCGTTGCAACTCCTCGCTCGCCTCGGTCAGTTTGCCCGTCGCAGCCACAGCGCGAGCCAACCCGATGCGTGCACTCACATGCTTCCAGTCCGCCTGCGTTGCGGCACGAAACAGGCGCTCGGCTTCATCGGGCTGTTCCGCAAGCATCGCTGCGGCAGCGTTCCGCACGAGATCTTCCACAGGCGAGGTCTTGGGGCCCGCCACCGCCCGCTTGCCTGCACCGCCAGACTTTGATGGTCGTCGCTTTGGGTCCATGAGGCTCAGAGTCTAGACCACACGCGCCGATCGACGAGGCCCGCTGCTGTGTGGAGTCGCCATGGCCGAACGCACCATCATCAGTTCATGAATGTTCTCAAGCGTCAAGAGTCCCATTACTCGATCGTGCTCGACCACCATCGCTGCTCTGCACCGACTCTCGACCAGTACAGCAAGCGCATCGCGAAGCGAATCCTGCGGGCTGAAAATCGGGCACTCGGGGATCGTCCAATCCGTGACCGGAGTCTGGGCCTTTCCGTCAGCAAGAGCTTCGATCATGCGATCACGCGAGAGTAGCCCGATCGGCTTGCCCTCGGCCACGATCGGAAACTCAGTCTGCGAACCCGCCAGCAACAACTTCGCGGCATGAGCAACCGTATCCGACGGCGCAAGAACCATGAAGTCACGCATGGTCGCATCACGGACGCGCAAGCCGGCAACTGCGCTACGGGCTTCGACCGCATTGGCCTCCTGCTGCGCAGCAATGAACACGAAGACCGCAATCAGCACCAGAAACGGATGCGCCAGCCAGAGCCCGAGCAGCCCGAATCCCACCGCGCACACTTGACCCACCCTCGCCGCGATGCGAGTCGCACTCACCATCGGCATCTGCATCGCCAGCAGCGACCGAAGCACACGCCCGCCGTCCATCGGAAACGCCGGAATCATGTTGAAAGCAACGAGGAGCACATTGACCGCCATCAGTTTGAACAGAAATCTGATGTTCGCAAACTCGACATTCTCGAGCTTCGGCCAGTCACCGAGCACCGTCAGCACCACCGCGAGCACGCCGGCAATCACGACATTCACCGCAGGACCAGCCAGCGCAACGACGAGTTCCTGCGCAGGTTTCTCGGGCATGCGATCCAACCTCGCGACGCCTCCGATTGGAAGCAGCGTGATGTCGCGCGTCCCGATGCCGTACCGCCGTGCTGCCAGAGCGTGCCCGAGTTCATGCAGTACCACACAGGCAAAAATCGCTAGAATCAGCCCCACAGCTTCGACCGCAACTGCTACATTGTTCTGAATGCTGAGGTTGATATAGAACACCCACGCCACAAGCAGCCAGAACGTCCAGTGGATATAGATGCCAATTCCAAAGGCAGTCGCGATTCGAATGGACCAACGCATGGCAGGATACCTCTCTAGTCCTGTAAGACGCTCAATAAATCTTGCCGAATGGCAGGAACGGCAACACGATCGAAACCGCGATCAAGACGATGATGATGATCTCCAGAACTTCCATGCGCCGGATTGACACCGCATCCGAAAGTTTCTGATACACGCTGTCTGTCGCTGCCAGTTTCCGCTGCACGCTGCTGTGCCACGCCGGAAGATCCAGACGCCCCGCTGCCAGTCGATACACGCGCGCCAGGTACTGATTGCCGAGTAGTTTGATCGCGTTATTCACCCCCTCAAACGTGACAACTGCATCTGTTTGTACCGATGCAAACTCTCGCAAAAGTCGAGGTTCGACCAGCACCGGCCACGCACGACGCCGCGAAAGTTTCGCAAGAGTCTCATCCGCACGTTCGAGCAACTTGTCGAGTTCCTGATCGAGAATCCTCAGCTCAAGCAACTCTACGTTCGCATGCGCAAGAAGCGCCACAATGTCGCCCGGCTCAGCATCAAACAAAACAGCACCGTTCCAGTCCACGATCGCCAGGTCATTCGGTCCGTAACTCAATCGTGGCTCCAGCGTCCGCCGCACCTGCTCGGGCGAGAGCGAATCTGTCTCTCCTTCGACTGCCTGTGCGAAAAACTGCGCGCACGCCTCGACAAGTGATTCGGGCGAGACCCCATCGGCCCATCGCTCGATCGCGAAGACCACATAGTCTTCAACAACATCACGCAGACAGGGTCTCTCGATTGCGGCCTCGATGCCTTGCAGGAACCGGCCTACTGCTTCCTCCGCCTTGCGTCTGAGAATCTGATTGTTCAGGAGAAGTTCGCCAAGGCCCGGCAATTGCTCCGCCTCGACCCGCATCGGAAAGCGAAAGCTTGCAATGACCGCCCCGAAGTCGTACATCACGATCTCGATGCCAGGCTCGCTCCGCAGCGGACCCACAGCCACCGGCTCGGATTCCACCACCTGACCTAACGGAAGTGGATCAAAGTCGAACCACCCCGGACTTGGCCTCCCCGCCCGCTTGAGACCCACCGGCGACGCCCCCGCCAGCAGCGAACCCGCCTTGGGCAAATCAATCTGAAACCCCACATCAAAGGCAAACAAAGCGACACAGGTTCCCTCAAGCATCTCGTGCTCCAGTACCAAAGCGTAGTGCGATTTGATCAGTGGCAGACCACCGGTTTCCCCGCTCCCCGGCAAGTCCGTGCATGCGTCTCGACAATCCCCCAGGCACGCGGATACGCTCATGTTCCCGGATGGGTCGCGCACGCGCCCTCACCGGTTCACAGGTGACTCTATGGACCCCGTAGAACTGGGCGTCGACATCCAATGGCAACCCAATGACATCACGTGCGGCCCAACGTGCCTGCACGCTGTCTACCGATTCTTCGCCGATCCGGTGTCGCTCGAGGAAGTCGTCGCTTCAGCGCGTGCTCTCCCCGGAGAACAACTCGGACGCGGAACTCTCGCCGTCATGCTCGGTATCGACGCTCTCAGGCGCGGCTACACCGCGCATTTGATCACCTTCAACCTTCAAGTCTTCGACCCAACCTGGTTTGATCGCACCACGGGCGAAGCCGATGAACACCTGGTGTCAGCCCGCCTCACTGAGCAACTCGCTGCAAAACGCAGCCTCGGACCAAAGTTCGCTTTGGCGACCGAAGCCTACCTCGAATTTCTTTCCCTCGGCGGCACCATCGCAACGCAGGATCTGACAATCTCACTCTTGGCCAGATACCTCACTAAGGGACTCCCGATCCTCACAGGACTCAGCTCAACCTACCTCTACAAGTGTGCTCGCGAGTATGGCGATAACGACGACTATGACGATGTTCGAGGCATGCCGCAAGGGCACTTCGTTATCCTCCATGGGCTCAATCGTGCACGCAGACTCGTCTCCGTCGCCGATCCCCTCGGCGATAACCCCGGATTTGGTGCCGCTGACTACAAGGTCCCTATGTCACGCCTCACATGCGCCATTCTGCTTGGCGTCTTGACCTATGACGGAAATCTGCTCGTCATCGAACCCAAATCCGGACACATACTCAAGGAACACTCCGCATGAATGCCCTGGTTGTTGTCGACAATCCCAAACGCTGGCCACTTCGCATGGCTGGTACGGATGTCGTCGCGGCACGCGAATACCTCGAAGATCCTCAGTTCGCAGTTGAACCGGGAACAAAAGTCTTCAATCTCTGCCGCTCATACAAGTATCAGTCCGCAGGTTACTACGTCTCGCTCCTGGCAGAGGCACGTGGACACAGGCCGCTGCCCTCCGTTTCGGTTATGCAGGATCTGAAAATGTCCTCGGTCGTGCGCCTCGCCAGCGATGAACTCGACGATCTGATTCAGTCGAGCCTCAGCGCGATCAAGTCCGACGAGTTCGTGCTCAGCATCTACTTTGGACGCAACCTCTCGCCCAAGTACGAAAGACTCTCGCTCGCCATCTTCAACGCATTCAGCGCCCCGTTGCTCCGCGCGTCATTCGAACGCGATGGCAAATGGCGCTTGACAGGCCTGCGCGCCATCGGCGTCGGCGAAGTCCCCGAAAACCACCGCCCATTCATCACCGAGCAAGCCGAGCGATACCTCAAACGCAAACCCAGCCGAGGTAAGACGAAGAAGCCTGCTCGCTTCGATCTGGCGATCCTCTACGACCCAAAGGAGGCACTCCCGCCTTCGGACATGCCAACGCTTCATAAAATGTGCGACGCCGGTGAGGAGCTCGGCATCGACTGCGAACTCATCACCAAGGACGCCTATGGCCAGATTGCCGAGTATGACGGCCTGTTCATCCGAGAGACGACCAGCGTCAACCACCACACCTATCGCTTCGCCCGCCGTGCTGCAGCGATGGGTCTCTTCGTCATCGATGACCCAGTTTCGATCGTGCGCTGTTCCAACAAGGTCTTTCTGGCTGAACAGTTGACTCGTCACAAGATCCCCATGCCGCACACCGTCACATTCGGGCGCGAAGGTGCGCCCACAGTGCCAGAACGCACTGGTCTGCCGTGCGTCATCAAGAAGCCCGACAGTTCTTTTTCCGTCGGTGTCATCAAGGCCGAGTCGCTCGAAGAATTCGAACGCGTCACCAATGAACTCTTCGAAACAACCGATCTCCTCGTGGCACAGGAATTCGTTCCAACCGATTTCGACTGGCGTGTCGGCGTGCTTGGGGGTAAGCCCCTTTTCGTCTGCCGTTATTTCATGGCTCCATCGCACTGGCAGATCCTCAAGCACGAAGAGGACGGACACAAGTTCGGCAAAGTCGAGACCATCCCGGTCGAACGCGCACCAAAGGACGTCGTTCGCTGCGCCGTCCGAGCGGCAGGCCTCATTGGCAACGGTCTCTATGGCGTGGATCTCAAAGTCGTCCGCGGCGCAGCAATGGTCATGGAAGTTAATGACAACCCGAACATTGACTGCGAAGTCGAAGATCGTATTCTGGGCGATGCGCTCTATGAAGCGATCATGCGACACTTCCTCAAAGGCATGGAGGCCCGTCGCCAGTGACTCAAAATGACCCAAATCCGTCGCCAAAGCACTATCACTATCCGCGAGGACAACTCAGCGCAACAGGCATCGAACTTGAGTATATGGTCGTCGATCGTGACACTCTCGATGTGCGACCAATCGTCGACCAGCTCATGCACGATGTCACCGGAGAGTACCGATCAGACTTCGACCCACACGGCCACGACACCATCATCGGCTGGTCAAACGAACTCGCACTCCATGTCGTCGAACTCAAGACCAACGAACCTGTAGCATCGCTCGAAGGCGTCGATCTACTCTTCGCCACGGAAGTCGAATCAATCAATCGCTCGCTCGAAGCACGCAACGCCATGCTCATGCCCACAGCGATGCACCCATGGATGGACCCGTTCCTCGAAATGAAACTCTGGCCGCACGAATACAACGCGGTCTACGAAGCGTTCAACCGCATCTTCGACTGTCGCGGCCACGGCTGGGCCAACCTGCAAAGCACACACATCAACCTCCCCTTCGCCAACGACGACGAATTCGGCCGCCTCCACGCAGCCATCCGGCTCGTCCTGCCATTGCTCCCCGCGCTCGCAGCCAGTTCGCCAATCCACGACGGTCGTATCACTGGCTACATCGACAGCCGCCTCGAGGTCTATCGCTCGAATGCTCGCCGCATCCCCGAACTCTCCGGGCTGGTCATTCCTGAGCCCATTTTTACACGCCGCGACTACGAACACGAAGTCCTCGGCTCGGTCTATCGCGCGCTCGCGCCCTTCGACCCCGATGGAATTCTTCGCCACGAATGGGCCAACAGTCGAGGCTGTATCGCTCGCTTCGATCGAGGCTCCATCGAGATCCGCGTCATCGATGTTCAGGAATCACCCGCAGCCGATCTTGCTGTCGTCGCCCTGACTGTCGCTGCCGTGCGATCATTGATCGAAGAACGGTGGATGGGGCTCGCAGCCCAGCAATCCACCGACACTGAATCACTTCATTCCACCCTGCTCGACACCATTCGCCATGGCGAACTTGCCCGCATCACGCATCCTCAACTACTCTCAGCCTTCGGTCTCTGCTCTCCTACTTCCGCTGCAGAACTCTGGCGGCACATTGCCTCCCACACCATCGCAAGCGATGCTCCCCACGCGGCGACCATCGCGCGTTTGCTCCGTGCCGGCACGCTCTCGACCCGCATCATCAAAGCGCTAGGCAGCGACACAACCAGGCCACGCATGCTCGATGTCTACCACGAACTCGGAACCTGCCTCGCACATGGAACCCTCTTCCATGCCTGAATCATCGCGGTGGTCGATCATCATCACCTGCGAGCACGGCTCAAACCGGGTGCCTCATGGCTACGAATCGCTCTTTCAGGCAGCCCCCGCAATTCTCCATACCCATCGCGCCCTCGACATCGGCGCGCTTGACGTTGCACTGCATTGCGCAGCCAACCTCGCTGCTCCTCTCTACGCAGCCACAATCACTCGCCTCCTGATCGAACTCAACCGCTCACTCGATCACCCACAGTTGTTCAGTGAGTTCTCTCGCACTCTCCACCCAGCCGCACGCAATAATCTCATCGAGCAGTTCTACCACCCCTATCGCAACGCCGTAACACGGTTCATCGACGACTGCATTAAGCTCGACCGAAACATCTTGCACATTTCTGTCCACTCATTCACTGATATCCTCGACAGCGTCGAACGTGCTCTTGACATCGGTCTCCTCTTCGACCCGGCGCTTGAAGCCGAAGCCGCATTTTGCCACGCCTCCATGCACCATTTCAACGTTTTGGCCCCGTCGCTTCGCGTTCGCTTCAATGAACCCTACCTCGGCACCGACGACGGCTTCACGACCCACCTGCGACTGCACTTCCCACCAGAACGCTACATCGGCATCGAACTCGAACTTCGCCAAGGCCTGCTCCATCAGGCGACTGCACGGCGCAACATGGCCGATCTAGTCAGCCAGGCTTTCCAGGCCGCGATGACTTCTCTCTAGACCACTCCCGCTCACATCACAAAAAAGCGTCGCGCCCAACCGAGCGCGACGCATGAAGTCAAAGTTCATCATTCCACAATGCCCGCTCACACCGCGCCAGACATCTCCGCCTTCATCGCTGCATTGAAGTCCTCAGCCGACATCTCCTCGAACTCCGCCTTGGCAAGGATCGCATCAAGCGTCTTGTGCTCGCGAATCTGCTGATAGATCACCCCGACCTGACGAGACCGGATCAACTCCTGCCGCATTTTCTCAGGCCGTTCGCCTCGCTCCATCGCGAGACGTGCAATGCGTCCGTTGATTTCGGACTCCTCAACACGCACATCCAGATCGTCTCCCACCTTCGACAGGATGAAGAACAGCTTGAGTTCGCGCGCCGCCGCCTCGGCCGACGCCGCACGCAACTCCGCAATGTGCTCCTCGATCTGCAGAGGCTGCACCCCGCGATACATCAGTTCCATCCGCCGACGCTCCAGAAGCCTCAGGCTCTGCACCGCCGTAAGACGCTCTGGCAGATCAAAAGTCGTGTTCGTCATCAGATGCCGTGCAACCTGCTGACGCATCACTGTGGCCTGATTCACCAACGCACGCTCGTTGAGTTTCGACTTGACCATATCATGCAACTGATCCACGTTCGACAGGCCATAGCGCGACACCACGTCCTCCTTCGAGGCCGCAATGATGCGATCGACTCGATCAACTCTGAACGTAATCGTCAGATCCTTTCCACGCACATCCTCGATCTCGTGATTTTCGGGGCCCTTGGCACGCACCGTCACCGTCTCCCCCGGCTTCGGCAGGCCCAACTGCTTCGCGAAATCTTCCACCATCACACCGAGAATCATGCCCTTGCCCTGCTTGTCCGCCGTCGGAACCTGCACCACCGCCCCCTCGATGTTGTGAATCTCCTGGTCTCCAGCCTTCATAACACCGTGGCCGGTCAGGTAGTCGCCAGCCTCCGCGGTTTCGCGTTCCTGCAGTTCGCCCTCGTTGATGAGGATCTTCTGAATCTCGCCATCAACCATCGCTTCGGAAACTTCCGGAATCGGCTTGCGGACCTTCAGCCCATCAAGTTTCGGCAACTCGAACTCGGGCATGACTTCCACACTCACCTCAAAAACCAGAGGCTTGCCGCTCTCAACAACAACCTTGTCCATCGAATCCGAAAACGGTTCACCGACGATCTTCAACTTGTGCTCATCAAGCGCTTGTTGAAACGCCGTCGCAATCAACTGATTCTTGGCCTCATGGCGCACCGTCTCGCCAAAGCGCTTCTCGATCAGCCTCTTGGGCGCATGCCCCTTGCGAAACCCCGGCATTGCCGCTTCGACCGCCAGTGTGTCCAGCGCATCGGTCAGCTTCTCCGTCACCACATCCGCAGGAATCTCGATTGTGAGTTTCTTGCGACACGGACCTGCGTCTTCAACCTGCACCTTCGTCTCAATTGTTGCTTCTGCCATGATGCTCTCCGCGCGTTAATGTGCCGCTGCGCCAGGACGCGCCCCCGACCCGCAGCGACGAACCGGCAAGTGTAGTCCCCTTGCCTCTCAAGGTATTCTCTCAGGCCTATCTTCCGCCGAACGCAACCTCGCGTACAACCGCTCCGACGCCTGATGACCCGCCATGCTCCCCTGTCGTGCCAATTGCATCGCGCGCGCAGTGTTTCCAGCCCGTTCCGCCCACTCCGCCGCTTCATAGACGATCTGAAAGTCACCGCCCGCACCGGCCGCCAGTGCTTCCTCATACAACGCCAAAGCCTGCTCCGGCTGTCGCATCAGCCCATACGACTGCCCCGCAAGTCGAAGCACCGTTCCAGAGTGCCTCACGTCTCTGGACAGCCCAGCCAATGCCCGAATCGCTTCGGCTGGCTCCATCAATCGATTGTGCGCACGCGCCTGGATGATCGGATACGCCGACTCGCGCCCATCGAGTGCGATCGCCCGCGCAATCTGCTCGAGCGCTATTCGAGGCGAGCCCTGAGTCAGCGCAATCTCCGCCATCATGCCCCACGCAACCGCCTGATCCGCATCAAGCGCTATCGACATCACCAGCATCGCCTTGGCGTTCTCAAACTCCTGCTTCTTCAGATGCACCTGCGCAAGATGCAATGGATACGCCGCAACCGTGCGGTCTCCCGCCATGGCCGCCGAAAAGTGCAAAGCCGCCGATTCAAGATCATCGAGCTCGCGAGCAAGATTCCCCGCCGTGAACTCGATCTCTGGCGTTCGAGGCCCAATCGCCAGCGCCGACTGATATTCCGCGTATGACAACCGCACAAACTCACGCTGCTCGTCTGTCAACTTCTCCGACTTCTTGAGTTCATCTTCCGGGCGGCTCAGATTCAGATACAGGTCACCCAGTGCGAGCCTCAAAGTCTGATCGCCCGGAAACTGCTTCACCGCAGCGACCAGCACTGTCCGCGCTTTGGACAACTCCCCAGCACTCACCGCCGCCTGAACTGTCTCCAGAATTGCCTCGACAGCCCGCAGTTCCGCAATTCCAACAGTCACAGCTACCGTTGGCGCCTGTATCGATCGCTCGAACCGACCCGGAAACACCGTCGGCCCAATCTTCCACACCAGCACGCCATATCCGCTGATCACCGCGACAGCGCACACCGCAAGCACCCCAGGCCTCGCAAGCCCACGTTGAAATCTCGCTGTCCCGCTGCCCGCGTTTCGCATCGCTGCCACCCTTACCAAGACTCTATCGGCCCGCGTAGACTCACATCCCAAGCCACTCGCCGCCACGTCCCATATTCGGAAACGCCCAGCCCATGTCGAGCCCTTCCCTCACCAAAGCCTATCGCCCCGAGGAGCACGAGCCTCGAATCTGGCAAAAATGGGTTCGTCACCGTTCCTTCGCAGCCGACCCTGCCCGCGTTCTGTTTGCAGGCGCAACACCCTACACCATCCTCATTCCACCACCCAATGTCACCGCTGCTCTGCACCTCGGGCACGCCCTGAACAATTCGCTCCAGGACGTGCTTGCTCGCGTTCACCGTATGAAGGGATACGAGACCCTCTGGATGCCGGGCACCGACCACGCCGGTATCGCCACACAGACCGTCGTCGAAAAGCGTGTTCTGGCTGAAGAAGGAAAACGCCGCACCGATTTCCCGCGCAACGAATTCGTCGCCAGGATCCAGACCTTTAAAGACGAGTACGAACAGCGCATCACCGACCAACTCAAAGCCCTTGGGTGCAGCTGCGACTGGGATCGCCAGCGTTTCACAATGGACCCCATATGCGCTCGGGCCGTGCGCGAAGCCTTCTTTCGCCTCTTCCAGGAAGGGCTGATCTATCGCGGAAAACGCCTGGTCAACTGGGACCCCGTCACACAGACCGCGCTGGCCGACGACGAAGTCGAAATGACCGAGGTCCAGGGCTCATTCTACTACTTGCGCTATCCGCTCGTCCATCCGCCCACCAATCCCGACGACCCCAAGGACGCGCAGGAAGTCACATGGTCCGAACTCGCCGCGCGCGGCTTTCCCTCTGCCGACCAGTATCCCGAAGATGATCCCGCATGGGTTACCGTCGCAACCACGCGACCCGAAACCTACATCGGCGACACCGCTGTCGCGCTCAACCCCGCCGACCCGCGCGCCCCCGCGCTGCGAGGCCTCATGGTCCAGCTCCCCATCATCGGCCGCATCATCCCCATCGTCACCGACGACTATGTTGTCATGCCCGCCCGCTTCCCATGGCAGCCCGAGCGCGAGCCCGACGACCAAGCCCCTGATCCAAAAGCCCACTTCGCCACCGGCTTCCTCAAGGTCACGCCTGCTCACGATCCCAACGACTACGAACTCGGCCGCCGACACAACCTCGAAGCCATCAACGTCATGGCACCCGACGCCAGCATCTCCGAATCGCACGGCTGGGACCGCGCCGCACGCAACGAAGGCGGACACATCTTCGTCGGGAAATCGCGCGAAGACGCCCGAAAGCTCGTCATCAAGGAATTCCAGGTCCGAGCCCTTCTCGAAGGCATCAAGCCCTACACCCACAGCGTCGGTCACAGCTATCGCAGCCACGCCGCCATCGAACCCTACCTCTCCGATCAGTGGTACGTCAAAGTCTCCGACGACCAACTCCGAGGCCAGGCACAGCGCGCCCTCCCCATCGACCAACGAACCACCGAAAGCCTCAATCACTGGCCCGACTCTAATCCCGCGTCATCACCATCCGATGGCTCCCTCACGTTTTACCCCGCCCGCTACGCCAAAACCTACGAGTCCTGGCACGACAACCTCCGCGACTGGTGCATCAGCCGCCAACTCTGGTGGGGACATCAAATCCCGGTGTGGACCTCCTCTACCACACAACCCATCACAACAGGCGCCAACCCAAGTCAAACGGAACAAATCGACGGGGTTCCTGTCAAGTTCCAGTTCCTTGATGATGCACAGCACGAACTGATCCACGTCACCAGATTTGCCAAAGCCGAGAGAAACTCACTGACGACAACCGTCCAAGTCTGTATCGCGCCCAACGATCAAAACATCGAACAACGATTCATTGACAACGGCTTCACACAGGACCCCGACGTCCTCGACACATGGTTCTCCTCTGCACTCTGGCCCCTCTCCACACTCGGCTGGCCCAACGACGATCTTCCCATCGTCATGCCACACCAACTCGATCCTCGCAACTTCCGCGATATTCACTCCGTCTATCTCAAACGCGTCGGCACATGGAAAAACTTCATCGGCAAAGGCGACGATGCCGCTGATCAACTTGTTGAACGCCTCCTCCACCTCCGCGATTTCGCCCGCACCGACAATGGAACATCGCCGATCTCCTACCAGTTCTTCAGCGAATCCACGCTCCACGAACTCGGCTACAAAACCACGCCCCTCACCAGCCCCGACGACATCGCCACCGCAACCGACCTCGTGTGTGCCGTAGGCCTTCGCACCACCGAGCCCGTCCAGACCGCGCCCTTCGGCCCCATCGACCTCCGCCACCTGCTTCTCTCCCACAACTTCGTCAATACCGCAGGACTTTTGGCCGCATTCAACCCCACCAACGTCCTCTGCACCGCGCGCGAAATCATCACCCTCTGGGTGAGTCGCATGGTCATGTTCAACCGCTTCTTCCTCGACGATTCTGCCGGCTCCCCGCCATTCCGCGATGTCTTCATCCACGCCATGATTCAGGACGGCGAAGGACGCAAAATGTCCAAGTCGCTCGGCAACGGCGTCGACCCGCTCGACATCATCCACTCGCACGGTGCCGACGCCATGCGCTTCACCCTCGTGCAGATGACGACGCAAACTCAAGACGTCCGCATGCCCGTCGAACGCGACCCCCAAAGCAATCGCAACACCAGCCCCAAGTTCGACATCGGCCGCAACTTCTGCAATAAACTCTGGAACGCCGCCCGCTTCGCCCTCTCCAACCTCGAAACAACCGATTCCACCTCACCCACGAACACACCTATCGACCCAGCCTCACTCTCGCTGGCCGATCGATGGATGCTTGCTCGCGTGGCGCAGACACTCCGCGAAGTCGACGCCGCACTGGCCTCCTACCAGTTCAGCACCTACGCCCAGCTCATGTACGACCTCCTGTGGCGTGACTTTTGCGATTGGTATCTCGAAGCCATCAAACCCACCATCCGCGAATCGGCCGCACAACAAGCCTGCCTCCGCGCCACACTCGATTCCATACTGCGCATGCTTCACCCCATCACCCCCTTCATCACTGAAGCCATTTACGAACAGGTCTCGACCCTCCGCACCGCACCCATCACAGCACTTGACCTCGGCGAAACTGTCGAAGATGCCGTTCTCTGCACCTCCGCATGGCCGCAAGCCGACGATGCCCTGCTCGATTTGGCCGCAGTCTCTCAGTTCGATCGCCTCCGCGAACTCGTCACCACGATCCGCGAAGTACGCTCGCAACACTCCGTGCAGCCCAAGCGCCGCGTCACCCTCCACCTCGACTCGTCCCTCGCCGCCGACTTCACCTCGGCCGCCAGTCTGCTCGAAGTCCTTGCCGGACTCGACTCAATCACTCCCGACGCCCCATCCTCCCCTGCAGTTCCCTTCACCTTCGATGGACGCGAACTCCACCTGAGCAACCTTGCCGACTCTGTCGATACCGCTGCCGAACACGAACGCCTCACAAAACAGCGTGTCGATCTCGAAAAATCCGTCACCGCCCTCACCACCCGCCTCTCAAACCCCGGCTACGCAGACCGCGCCCCTGCCCATCTCGTCGAACAAACCCGCGCCCAACTCGCACGTGCCCAAGCCGATCTCGACGCTGTCCTCCAATCGCTGGAACGCCTCGCATGATGCGCTGGCTCGCGCTCGCCGCCACTCTCGGCACCACCATCGCGAGCCCCGGCTGCGCCTCGCTGCGCCCCGCCACCCCGCTTCCCACAAGCACCCTGACCACCACGCAGTCGCCATGGACCTATCAAGGCCGCCCCGGCGTTGCCATCTCCACACCCCGCGTGCAACTCTTCACAACTCTCCCGCCAGGTTTGCTCCGCGACCGCCTTCCCATCGTTCTCGAACACACGATCTCCAGCTTTGATCGCCTCTACATCACACCTCCCGTCCTGACCCACCGCGTCGAAGTCGTCGTTTTTCACGATGTCGCCCTCTGGCGCACAGCCCTCAGTCAGCGCTTCGGTGTCTCGTATGCTCTCGACCTCGATCGAGGCGCAGCAACCAGTCGTGGTGTCTCCCTCCTCCACGATGTCGGAACCGCAGACACCCTTCGCCTCGCAGCACACGAAGTCTGGCACGCCCACGCACAACTCGTCCTGCGCCGCCAACTCCCCACAGCCATCGATGAAGCAATCGCGTGTTGGGCCGAAGGCATCTCATGGGACGAATCCATCGCCTTGCCTGTCCGTCGCGCACGCGACAATCCCGCACGCAAACACCACCTCCGCAATCTTCTGCAATCCGATCACCTCGGTTCACTCCACGATCATCTCGCACAGCAACCCGAGCGCCTCACATCCTCACCCGCTGCAATGGATGCGTACTACACAAGGGCATGGGTTCTCGGCCTGCTGCTCATCGAATCTGGAGACGCACACCTGCACAATAGCCTCGCGACCCTCATCGCTGAATCGCACAAACATCAGCCACCAAGCGGACAACCACCAACGCCAATCACGTCATCGCTATGGTGGGAAACCAACTTCGGCCGCTCCCTCACCGAGATCGATAACCTCTGGCAACAGTTCGCAGCACTTCTCGCCTTCACCCCCTGACGCACTCGCCGCCAGAGCCTCACCGCGCCGCGACCTTCTCCTTCTCCGGCATATCTGGAAGCACGCCAAGGTAGCGCAGCGACCTTTCCACCACACGCCGCGTCACCGGACCCGCAACCGACGATCCATACGCCCGCTGCAATCGCACCAGGTCCGGCCCAGGATCATCAATGATCGCCAGCACCACCAGTCGTGGCTCATCCACCGGCGCCGCTACCAGAAAACTCGCGTTGTACTGCTTGTCAAAATACCCCTTCGCCCCGCGCGGCAGCCGATGATCCTTCGGTGCCGACACCGCAATCTTCGATGTCCCGGACTTCCCGAACATCGTGTACGTCGCCGGCACATCATCCGGAAAACGAATCTTTCGCAGCGCTTCCATTCGATCCACCACCCCCACGATCGAATGTCGCACATCCATCGCCGCCTGAGGCTCATACACCCGCTCCACAAGATTGGCCAGCGGATCGCTCGGATCAAACGCCGTCAATCGCATCGCAGGCACTGTCCCCGCAAGCTCCCCATTGCGCGCGAACGCACTGAACGCCCGCACCATCTGCACCGGCGTCACCGCAACCTCGTACCCGATCGCTACCGATGTCTGCGTGTACTGCGTCCAGTCCCGTGCCCGCGTCACCAACCCCGCCGACTCGCCCGGCAGCCCAATCCCCGTGCGCTGCCCGAAGCCCAACTTGCTCAGCGTCTGTTGCACATCCCGAAACGACACACGCTCCGCAACTTTCGACATCCCGATGTTCGATGAATACAGCAGCACGTCCGACCACTTCATCTCCGCACGATACGTCACATCCTCAAGCCTGCGACCATACGGCGTCACATACCGCCTCGACTCGATCCGGATCATCTCCGTATCCGGCAACTTGCCCTGCTGCCTCGCCACCGCCCACACAAAAGGCTTGAAGGTCGAGCCCGGCTCGTACACATCTTCCACACACCGATTGCGCCCCAGAGCAGGGTGCACGCTCCGCCTCTCATCCGGATGAATCACCTGATATCGAGGCCACGTCGACCGATCCGGATTCACCCACGCATCCGAGTTCGAGTCCTTGGGCACCCACGGAAACGGCACCGCCTTGACCCCGTCTCGAATGTAATCCACCATCGCCAGGATCTCGCCCGTACGCGGATCCATCAGCACAATGCGCCCGCCCGCCGCATCCGCGTCATGCACCCCACGCACGATCTCCTCCGTCGCAATCCGCTGCAACTCGAGATCCAGCGACAGCGCAATGTCCTCGCCTCGCGTCGGGCTTTCCCAGTCCCCACGCCCCACCCACAACGCATGGCCCACCGCATCGCGCACATACCGAAAGTGGCCCGGCTCACCTGTCAGACGCTGGTCAAGCGTGCTCTCGACCCCGATCAGTCCAACATGCTCGAACCCAACCTTGCCGATCAACGACGCAGCAAGTCCGCCACCCGGATACTCCCGCACCGGCCACCGTTCAAGCCACACCCCACGCACCCGCGCCTCGCGAACACGCCGAGCACTGTCCTGATCCAGTAACTCCGAGAACGGCAGATACCGAATCAGCGGCTTGGGCCGACCAGCGACCTCCGCCCACTCCGTCAGACCATTCTTCTCTTCCTCTCCGCCACGCCACAGCGCCTTCAACCGCGACCACACCAGCTCCACCGACGAAACCTGTGGCTCCGTCTCTTCATCAACCGACATCCACTCATTCAGCGCCTGCCTGCGCAGATCATTCTCGCCAAGCGCCGCGATGATCCGAGGCCCAAGCACATCCGCACCCAACCCCGACGCAGCCGACAGATTCACAATCGCCTCATCCGGCGGATCGACAAACGTCGCAGGATCCACCACCAGCCGATACCCAAAACGAGTTGTCGAAATCACACGCCCGCGCCGATCCAGAAGATCGCCACGAATCGGCTCAATCGACCGCCGGCTCACACGATCACTCACAAACGGTTTGAGTTTTTCCGGCGGATCGAGCTGCAACTGCCCAATCCGCAAACCCACCACCACCAGCACAACGCTGAACACCGTCGGCAGCAACCATACGATCACGCGCTCACGCGACCAGGCCCTCCGACTCCATCGCAACCTCCACAATCTCACGGCTCGCGACCCCGATCTTCGTTGCGCACCGACCACGTCGGACTCATCTCCAGAGGCCCGTCATCGATCAATGGATCCCACCCGACATCGACCGCCGGCTCGAGCACCAGCCCATGCTGTTGCACCTGCGCCACCACCTGGTCCGGCGATATCAAATTTGCAATTTCCGCGTACAGCACCAGCAACCGGTCATCGTGCTGACCGATTCGCAACTGCGCTTCCGCCAGTTCGTGCGCCGCCTGAAGCCGCGCCTGCCGCATCGCGAGCATCGCGCACCCCGTCAGCCCCACCACCACAATGATCAACGCCAGTTTCGCGAACACACCCGTCAACCTCCGTCACCGGGCCGGCAGTCGCAGCGACAATCCCACATAGATCTCGTTCGGATCGTCGATCTTGTCCTTGTTGAGCGCCAGAATCTCGTTCACCCGCTTCGATGAGCCCAGCGTCTTCTGCGCAATCTGAGACAGCGAATCATTCGGCTGAACCACATATGTCCGCGTTGTTTCCACAGCCTTGGACGCTGCCGGTTTCTGCTCGGGCACCTTCACCTCAGGCTTCTTGACCTCAGGTGTTGTCGAAGTCGTCCTCGCCCCGCTCCCCGCGACAAGCGGTATGCGAAGCACATCGCCCGAACGGATCTCCCCGTTCTTTCCAACCTTGCCCGGATTCACCGCCGCGATCTCGCGCCACTTGGCCGCGCTCCCCAGATGCTGCCTCGCAATATCCGAAAGCGAGTCCCGAGGCTTGACCGTGTACAGCGCATAACTCGGCCCAGTCGCGATGCCCTGCACATTGCCACGCTCCGGCTTCTGAATAACCGGTACCTGATTCCCATTCCCGATCCCACCCAACCGGATCACCAGCGGATCGATCCTCACTTCATCAGGAGCCGGTCCCACCGGCACAAGCAAAGGACTGTCCGTTCCCAACGCAATCTCGGGCTTTGGTTCTTCAACCACCTCCCCACTTGTGGGTGTGCTCTCGCCACGACTCATCACGCCCGGAACGATCGCAGGCGGCAGTTCGCGCCGTCCAATCGGCAACTGCACCGCCACAAAATCGACCGGTTCATCCAGCGATGCCGGCGACAAATGGTCGCTGATCAGGATTCCAACCACCAGAACGAGGGAGAATCCAACAATGATGGCGAGTTTATGTTCACGGGTCACAGCGGAGCGTCCTTGCTTCCTTGACGCCTGAGGGACGAATAACCTGCCACCGTTGTTCATCCTGAACCGGGGGGCAGCACGACATGATCACGAATCCGGAAGACTCTTCGTCAACTTGAGTGATCTCAGTTTAGCAGATCTTGCGCGTGTGTTGCGCGAAACCTCGTCCTCGGATGCAGAAATTGGACGCCGCGTGAGAATTTGTCCGAAGCCCCTGTCCGCAATTTCCCGCAGTGCGATCTTGATCGGGCGATCTTCGAGGCTGTGAAACGAGATTAAGGCCACCCTTGATCCAGAATTCAGCCACCCCTGCCCCGGCGCGCCTGCCCGCCCCGCCTCTCGCGCGATCGCCGCAAGCAGGGCTTCCAGATTTCCCAGTTCGTCATTCACCGCGATCCGCAAGGCCTGAAAGGTCCGCGTGGCAGGATGGATCGGCCCATGACGGGCTTGAACCGGGTATGCCCTCGCCACGACCTCAGCAAGCCGGTCAGTGGTTTCGATCGGGCTGTGTGCGCGCGCCTCGACGATGGCCCTCGCTATGCGACGACTCAACCGATCCTCCCCAAATCGATAAATCAGGTCCGCCAGTTCGCGTTCCGGCAAAGTATTCACAAGTTCCGCTGCCCGAATCGGACCCGCCGGGTCAAGCCTCATGTCCAGAGGCCCCGCCCGACGAAACGAAAATCCCCGCGCCGCATCGTCCATCTGCGTCGAAGCGAACCCGAGGTCCGCCAGCAGCATGTCGGCACGAAGGCCCCGCCCAACCAATTCACGCCCAACGCTCGCAAAGTTGGCCTGAATCGCTATCACCCGGGCACGCCAAGGCTCGGCTGGCGTCAGCGCTGCCCGCACCGCAGCCTCGGCCCGCGCCAGATTTCCCGGATCGAGATCAAGCAGCACCACCTGCCCGCTGGGCCCGACCCGCGCCGCCACCGCAGCCGCATGCCCCCCCAGCCCGGCTGTGCAATCGACCAGAGTCTCGCCAGGCTGCGGGTCAAGGACTTCGAGTACCTCGCTTAGCAGGACCGGCGTATGGGTCAGTGACTCGCTCACGGCTCAGAGGGTAGCGGCTGGTCCGACATGCTTCCCTCGCTGGTGTCATCCACCGACGCTGCACCATCCGCCCCAAGCGTGCGCATGAAAGCGACGATGTCGTACAAATGGCGATCGGTCAGATCAAGCCTCCCACCTTTCGGGGGCATGGCGGGCCGATCGGCCTGAGCAGGGCGACCCTCTTTGAGAAATGCCACCAACTCCCGATTCGATCGCTCCGCAACCCAGTCGCTGGCGATCAGGCGCGCCCCCATGAAATCGACCCCTTCGCCGTTCATGCCGTGGCACTGAGCGCAAATCTGAATAAACAGGCGATGCCCGCGCACCGCGGCCTCGGCCTTATTGCGTTCGACGGGCACCGGCTTCGAGCGTTCACACCCCCCTGGCGCAACGAGCACAGCACACACACCCAGGACACACACAACAACGCGCACCAACATCATCAGTGCACAAGCGTACGCGCACGTTCTGCCGCCCGGCACATGACAACCCCAGAGCTTCCGTCAGCGGGTCAAATTACGCGCTTTTGGTGCGTGGAGCCCGAAGTTCCTTGAGCGTGCGAGGGTTCTCGATGGCGGCCGAATCGATAACGTACTCCACGCCATCGTTCTTCTGGTCCGGCAACTCGTACATCAGGTTGAGCATGAGCTCTTCCATGACGGCCCGCAACGCCCGGGCTCCGGTCGCACGCTTCGAAGCACGCTTGGCAAGTGTGACCAGCGCGTCATCCGTGAATGTCAGCTGTGCGCCTTCGAGCGTGAACAGGTGCTGATACTGCCGCACCAGAGCGTTTTTCGGCTCGGTGAGGATCTGGATCAGCGCATCGATACCCAGGGGCATCAGCGGCGTGATGACCGGCAGACGCCCGATGAGCTCCGGAATCATGCCGTAACTCACCACGTCCTCGTTGGTCACCTGTGCGAGCAGAATCTCGCGTTCCTTCAACTTGTCGCGCTCGGCCTGCTCGCCCGCCATGGCCGAGGCAAAGCCGATGCGGCTCTTTCCGACCCGGCGACGAATCACATCCTCGATCCCTACGAATGTGCCGCCACAGATGAACAGCACATGCTTGGTGTCGAACTGAATGTACTGCTGCTCGGGATGCTTGCGACCCCCCTGCGGCGGAACATTGGACACTGTCCCTTCGAGCATCTTGAGCAGACTCTGCTGCACACCTTCGCCCGAAACATCGCGCGTGATCGAGACGTTGTTGCTTGTCTTGCCGATTTTGTCCACTTCGTCGATGTAGATGATGCCGCGCTGCGCTGATTCGAGATCAAAGTCCGCAGCCTGCAGCAACTTGAGCAGCAGGTTCTCCACATCCTCGCCGACATACCCGGCCTCAGTGAGCGTTGTGGCATCGCCAATAGCGAACGGCACCTTGAGCATCCGCGCCAGCGTCTTGGCAAGCAGCGTCTTGCCGCTACCCGTCGGACCGATCAGCAGAATATTCGACTTGTCGAGTTCGATATCGCGCGACTGGTCGCTCTCAGAATGCAACAAACGCTTGTAGTGCGTGTGCACAGCCACCGAAAGCGATCGCTTGGCCTGATGCTGCCCGATCACGTACTGATCGAGAAACTCCTTGATCTCGCGCGGCGCTGGGATGTCGCTCAGCGCGCCCGAAGCCGAGCTGACTCGGCGACGCTCCTGCTTGAAAATGTTCTGGCACAGGTTCACGCAGTCGGAGCAGATGTAGACCTCGTTGGGGCCTTCGACCATCGGCCCGACCTCGCGGCTGGTCTTGCCGCAGAACGAGCACGTCGTGACGCGCCGCCCCTTAAACCCGCCGCCACCCGATCCTGACGTGCCGCCGCCGCCGCCCGAAGAGCCGGAAGAGCCATCGCCAGCTCCCGAACCTTGGCTGCGAGATGCGACAGGAGTCGGGACGTTCTTCGGAGTGTTTGGTTTGTCTGCCATGAATCCCTCAATCTCACGCAACCCTCTCGGCATGAGAGGGCGACTGGTCAATATCGACTTTCACTGTAGGTTTCTCAAATCACATTCAGTCCGCGTGCAAAGTTCCTCGCTTCGGACCGATAAAAACGTCTATTCCGCCTTTTTCCGTTCTGCGAGCGCCCGGAGCACTTCTGGCGGGAGTGGTTCACCCGTCAGGTCAAACCCTGGCCTTGCCCGCAGTTCTCCGGGCAAGGGTCCAAAGTCCGCCGGGCGAGGCGGAGGCTCTCGGCCCGCTGCCTTGGCCGCAATCGCTTTGCGCAAATAATCGTACTCGTGCTGGCTGATCTGGGCCTCGTCGCGCATGCGTTTGAGGTCATCGAACACTGATCCCGCGAGCGCCTGGTCGTTCCTGATCATCCGCTTGCGCACCACAAGCATCACAACGCCCGCGAGCAGCACAAGTCCGATCAGCACCGCCAGAAGGATGAGTACGTTCATCACATCCTGGCTCGAGCCGCGTTGTGCCAACACCACATTCACGACTCACCCTCCACTCGACGCGATCGCTGCCCGGATCGGTGCCAGGAGCGCCGGCACCAGTTTCGTATTGACCAAGTGTTCGCCTCGCTCGGCCAGCCGATCGAGCATGCCAGGCAGATGCTCGACTTCGACGCCGGGGTCGTACTGCCTCATGGTCAGGTAGATACTGATCGGATCGGACCGCACACGATCTGTGCCGCGCCGGGTCTTGACCTCGAAATGAGCCTCGATTCCCGTGGCATCGTGCCCGAGTTTCATCCCGTAGAGCGGTTGACAGTCGATCGCCGTCGCACCCTCCACATCCATCAGCGACGCCAGCGGCGAATCGCCGAGCAGAGCCGCCGCAACGATCGCATCGTGGTTTCCGGTTGTCACCATGTCAAACCCGAAGAGGAGTTCGACGAACTCGATATCCAGTGCGCTGATGCTGAGGAAGTAGGGTGCGACTTCGAGCACGCACCGGTGCAGGCCATAGGCATCCTCGAATGAATCCGGATTGACGACCCCCGAGCGGATGTTTGCGGGCTTGATCGCAAGCCATCGGCTGGGCCCGTGGCTGGGGATCGACTCGAGGGCGAGTTCATCTTCGTAGCGCCGAAACGACTGCATGGCCGGATACTCGCGCCGAACGCGCTCGAAGAGATCAAGCACCGTCTCGCGCGAGCTGGGCAGATCGAGTTTGACGCTCACCTTCTGGTTGATGTAGAAGTCCGAGCAAAGCGCACGATAACTGTCCGGCATTCCTGACCGCCTCCTGATGCAGGGCAGTCTAGCCAGCGTGCAGCCCTGAACGGGTTCTGCGAAGCGGGATCACCTTCCAGTATGTCAGAGATCTCCACACCCACTCAAGGGGGCCAAACTGAAACACTCGCAGCCAGAGCACGCTGAACGTGATGTTTACTGCCCAGACACCCGCCACGACCAGCCAAAGGTGCGGATACTGAATCCTGGCAAACAGCCCAAACCCGTATCCATAAAACAACGTCGTGCAGATGAGCGTTTGCATGAGGTAGTTGGACAGAGCCATGCGTCCGACCGCCGCCAGGGCCTTGGTCAGAAATCCGAGGAGATTGTTCCTGACCAGCAGGATCAGTACGGCTGCGTACCCGAGTGATGTCGGAATGCCCACCAACTGGCCAATCACGCTGAAGTACATACCCGCGAAATCGATGTTGGCTGCATTGAAACCCGAGATAACCAGGCCCGTGAGTCCCAAGCCGAGCACAAGACCACCGAAAGCAAGGGCTGCATAGAAGCGGTTGGATCGTTCTCCTGTGAGTACGCCAAGCCGCGTGAGCGCAATACCGGCAAGCATGATTCCCGTAATGGACACAGAAAAGAGCGGCCCCGAGAAGACGTACAACTGAACCAAAGTCCACAGGCGTGCGACAAGCGCTTCAAGATACGAACCTGTATAGGCCTGAACTTCGGAGGGAATAGTGCTGAAAAGGTCGAAACTGCCGCTGGAGTGAACGTGTGCTCCAATCGCCGTAACCCCGAGCAGAATCGCGGTTCCGAACAGATAGCAAGGCACCGCAATGAGAATCTGGGTCATCGGCTTGAGGCGGCGCAGCCACCAGACCAGCCCCAGCCCGCTTGCTGCGTACCACACGAGAATATCGCCAAACCACAGGAAGACTGCGTGCGTCAGGCCGATCGCCAGCAACCAGGCCATGCGCCGATACCAGAGCCCCGCGCCGACACGCAACGGAACCAGCCGATCGGGATTATCGAACTTGCGCGAGTACATCACGACCCCCGCTCCAAAGAGCAGGGCGAACAGGAACATCATCTTCCCATGAAAGAAAGACTGCGTCACGAAGTGCCCGAGCGCGTTGGCACTGTCGTTGGCCGGGCCGGTACCGAGCAGGTCGAGCGTCATCCCGAACACTTTCGTCTCGGACATGGCCATCTGAGGCCAAGAAAACGCCACGATGTTCGGCACAAGAATTCCCAGCATCGCAAAGCCACGAATCACATCCAGCGTCTCGATGCGTTTGCCTTCTTGCACCGGCGCAGATGTGATCAGTTCAGTTTCAGCCATGCGAGAACCTCCATCGTGTTGGATAGATCGGGCAAGACTTTGTGCGCGCCGGCCGCACTGAGCTGATCGGCTGTTGCGTGCCCCGTTGCGACGCCGAGCACACGGCACCCGTTGGCAATCGCACACGACACATCGTGGACCGTATCGCCAATGATGACCACCCGCTCTGGTTGCAAGTCCGCATCACGCCACGCGCGGTACCGTTCGATTGCTACCGCGGGCAGGTGCTCGCGCTGTGGTGGGGTGTGCGGTGATTCGTCGCCCCAGACATTGAGAACAAACGGCTCCGCATCCAGGCCCGACGAGGCCAGTTTCATCAGCCCCGTCTCCTGAAAATTTCCTGTCAGCAGCCCAAGCGTCAGATCCGATCGCTCGCTGAGTCTTCCCACCAGAGTGTAAACGCCCGGCAACGCGCGAGGCGTGCGCGAGGCCAACTGTTTTTCAAGGTGCTTGCGATACCCTGCCCGCATGGCAGTGCAGTTGGCAAGAGTCACATCCTGACCGTTTGCGATCAGCAGGTTCGTGATGATGACCGGGTCGAGCCGCCCGCCGTAGTCGGTACGCGTTTCGTCAAAACCGGAGCCGAAGAGTTCTCGCCCCGCCTCGCCCAGAGCCGCCATACCCGCGCCATCGGTGGTCAGCAAAGTCATGTCAATGTCAAACAGAATCAGCATGCGAACGACTTCCTTTGGGAAAACCAGCGTCCTGCTGTCAGTACGCGATCACAAACCCGGACTCATCCTCGACAATCGGGAGAGCCTCACGACGCGCTCGGGTGATAAAACTCCCCCGCTCCTGCACCACCGAAGCCAGGAACCGCTCGACCTCCTCGGCCACTCCCTGAACCTCAAGACGCACTGTCCCGTCAGGTTCGTTGCGCACCCACCCACTGACCTGAAACGGCCGGGCCAGAGATCGCACGGTTGCGCGAAATCCAACCCCCTGAACGAGCCCCGAATACGTCACGCCGATGCGATCCATCTGCCATTTCTCTCCATTGCAGGCCGTCTGCAAGTCTCTCTGCTGTGACCCTGTCGAAGCCAGTTTGATTCCATGAGGTACCGTGCTAGCCTATCCGTTGGCGGATTCCGAGCGCCCTCACCTTTGGCCTTCGCGGATCTCGCTCGGCGAGGATGATACCGCGAGTCGCTCACACGCATGTGGCGATTTGACAACCGGCTGAAGAAAACGGCCTTGGCGCTTCGCCAAGCAGGATTCGGCGCGCACGCGCCAGTTCGCGTCTGAAGTCTCAACTGTCGGAACCGCCGCTCGCATCGCGGCGTTGCCTTTCAAACGAGGGTGTGCATGAGTTCGGACCTTAGAGACGATGACAAGCAGCGCGTCCGTGACGCATCGAACATCGTTGACATTGTCGGCCAGCACGTCGCGCTTCGCCCTCGCGGGCGCGAGTTTGTAGGCCTGTGCCCATTCCATGACGACCACACGCCCTCCATGGCCGTCATCCCGCACAAGGACATCTTTTACTGCCACGCCTGCGGCACCGGAGGCGATGTCTTCTCGTTTGTGCAGAAATTCCACCGCATGGAGTTCCGCCCGGCACTCGAATACCTCGCTCAGCGCGCGGGAATCGAACTTAAACCCGCGACCGCAAAACAGGCCGCGACCGAACGCGATGGATTCGACTCGAACAGCATCGCTGAAGCCAACGGCATTGCACACATTTTTTTCCGCGCCATCCTCGCCCACGCCGAGCATGGCGAGCGGGCTCGCACGCTCATCGACCGTCGCGGAATCAGCGCGCAGATGGTTCAGGAGTTCGAACTCGGTGCTGCCCCGCAAAGATTCGATGGATTCCTGCTCAAGGTCCAATCACTCGCACGTTCCGAGGAACTGTTCGTCGCTGCTCATCTGCTCAAAAAACGAGATGCGGGCGGATTCTACGACACGTTCCGGGACCGCCTGATGTTCCCGATCCACGATCAGATGGGGCGCGTCATCGCGTTCGGCGCTCGGCGCATCGACGACAACGATCAACCCAAGTATCTCAACTCAGCCGAATCGCCACTGTTTCACAAGTCCGATACGCTCTATGGCCTGCGCCAGGCCGCCCGTTCGATCCAGCGCGAGGGCCGCGCCGTCATCGTCGAAGGCTATACCGATGTCATCGCATGCCACCAGGCCGGTTTCACCAACGTTGTCGGCACACTCGGCACCGCACTGACCATCGGCCACGCACGCACGCTGCGACGATTGTGCGACGAAATCGTTCTGCTCTTCGACGGCGACCAAGCCGGAACCAAAGCCGCAGATCGCGCCATTGATGTGTTCTTCAACGAAGATATCGACGTGCGCATCGCCACGCTTTCATCCCACACCGACGCCAAGGATCCCGACGAGTTGCTCGCTCGCACCGATGGCCCCGCCACCCTCAAAGCCGCGCTCGATCTGGGCACGCCGCTGCTCGAATACCGCTTCGACCGCATCCGTCTGGCGTGGGCAGGCAAGGGGCCATCCGCGCTCAACAAGGCGTTGACCGAAGAAATCAAGCATCTGGCCGACCTCGGCCTCACAAATCTGGAACCACGCAAGCGTGCGCTCATCATGCGACGCCTGCACGAAATCACGGGCCTCGATCACAAGACCCTCACCGACACCCTCCCGAGCGCACGTGCACGCAAGCCGCGTCAAGCCCCCGAGGAGAGCGCGACCAACTGGTCCCAGCCCGGCCGCGCCCTCCCTGCGCCACACGCTCTGCTTGGCTGCCTGCTGATCGAGCCGAAACTTTGGCGCGCACACGCACAGGACCTGGCGCTCCTGCCGACGGGCGAGCGGTTCGACACCCCGACCATTGCCATGCTGGCCGACTGCATCATGGGGCTCATGCGGAGCGGGCAGGATCCATCGCTCGAAGCCGTCCTCGACGCCGAGCATCGTCCCGAGGTGCAGGCCGCCGCCATCGGTCTTGCCACCGCAACCGAGACACAGACCGAACGGAACATGGATCGTGTGCGCACACTTTTTGAACATTGCCTCTCGACCCTCTGGGCCGATCACCACTCATCCCCAACCGATCGGCCCCCAACCGGCGATTCGACCGATGCACTCCAGCAGCGCCTCGATCGCCTCCGTCAGTCGCGCGAGCGACTCCCGACCAGTGCTCGCGCAAATCCCTGGAGAATGAAGCGCCCCACCTGACCTGACCGACATACCGTGTTGCAGGTTCGTTTCGGGCCTCCATGCGAGTCCCGCTCCCGCAAGGTTCATTCATGGCAGCAAAGTCCAACAACATCGTCGGCCCCAACCACCTTCACCCGGCGCTGCTCGAACTGCTCAAACTCGGTCAGGAACGCACCTGGCTCAGTTACGAGGAACTCAACAACACCCTTCCCGACGAGATGGTCTCTCCGTCTTCAATCGATGAACTCCTGAGCATCATCGACGCACACGGCATCGAACTCATTGATGAACTCGAATTCCGTGCCCGCGTCTACCGTGCCTCAAAAGACGCCGCCCAGCCACCCGAAGCACCAGAAGACACCATCACGGGCCTTCCCAAGCGATTTCGCGCCTTAAGTGTCCCCGGCGGCGAAGGCGGAAGCGATTCGCAAGCCATGCAGGTGCGCCTCAACGCGCAAAACCACGGCTTGTCACAGGCCGAACGCGATGTTGCCGAAGCCGAATCCCTCGACGACGAAACCCTCCAGCGTGACCTCGATGAGGCTGTGCATGAAGAGGGTGCAGTGCGCCGCGTCGATGATCCCGTGCGCATGTATCTCTCGCAGATGGGCTCAATCCCGCTGCTGACGCGCGAAGAGGAGATTCGTCTTGCCAAGAAGATCGAAACCACGCGCATGATCTTCCGTCGGCGATGCTTCGAGAGCGACTACATTGTCACCGAATCAGTCAAGGTTCTGCGCCTCGTCCATTCAGGCGATCTGCCGTTCGACCGCACGATGCGCATCTCGACTGCCGAGTCGAATCACAAGGATAAACTCGCCCGCCGCATTCCTGCAAATCTACCGACCGTCGACTCCATCCTCAGGCGCAACCGCGAAGACTGGGTGGCAATGCAGGAAGCCACAACCAAGTCGCGCCGCCAGTTCTATGCCGATCGCCTTCTCTCTCGCCGCCGCCGCATGGCCACCCTCGTCGAAGAACTCTGCCTCCGAACTGGGCGCGTGATCCCGCTGATGCGCAAACTCCGCTCCATCTCACAGAAGATGGAAGTCCTCTCCGAACAACTCGAAATAGCCTCCACGCGAGCACGCCACCATGATTCCGAAGACCTCGCGGTCATGGCCGAGGAACTCACGGGCCTGCGCGAGCTTGTCCTCGACGATCCTCAGGATCTCTTCCGCCGCATGCGACGCATCTCCACGGTCTTCTGGGAATACGAGCAGGCCAAACGCGATCTCTCCGGCGGCAACCTACGGCTCGTGGTCTCGATCGCCAAAAAGTACCGCAACCGAGGACTCAGTTTCCTCGATGTGATTCAGGAAGGCAACACCGGCCTCATGCGTGCCGTGGACAAGTACGAGTACCGCCGCGGATACAAATTCAGCACCTACGCCACATGGTGGATCCGCCAGGCCATCACGCGCGCAATCGCCGACCACGCCCGTACCATCCGCATTCCTGTCCACATGATCGAGACCATGAATCGCCTCCGCACGATTCAAAAGGCGCTGCTCCAAGCCAGTGGTGTCGAGCCCACGATCGAAGAAGTCGCAGAGCAAGCCGGTCTCACTCCTGCCGACTGCCGCCGAGTCATGAGCATCAGCCGCCAGCCTGTCAGTCTCGATCGCCCAGTCGGCGAAAGCGAAGATAGTTACTTCGGCGACTTCCTCGAAGATGAACGACAGGACGCACCCAGCGAAACCGCCGCCAACGAAATGCTTCGCTCACGCATCGATCAGGTCCTCAAGACCCTCACCTACCGCGAACGCGAAATTATCAAACTCCGTTATGGCATCGGCGACGGATACACCTACACCCTCGAAGAAGTCGGACGGATTTTCAAGGTCACGCGCGAACGCGTGCGCCAGGTCGAAGCCAAGGCCATCCGAAAACTTCAACACCCCGTCCGCGCCCGCAAACTTCAGGGCTTTGTCGATGGCTCGATCTATAAGGAGGTCAAGCCCGACCCCACCGAGCCCGATCGCAAAGGCACCGACGGCGACTGAATCTCCCATTTCCCGCATACACTCTTGATCGTGAGTGTCGCACAGAGCGGTCCAAACTCGGTCTGGACAACGCGTCGCCTGCTCTCGTGGATGAACGACACGTTCACTCAAAGAGGCGTCGAGTCGCCTCGCCTCTGCGCCGAGATGCTCCTGTGCCATGTCATTGGGTGTGACCGCCTGCGCCTGTACATGGATTCCGATCGCCCTGCCACGCCCATCGAACGACAATCGCTACGCGAACTTGTCGCGCGTGCCCTGGCCCACGAACCGATTCAGTATCTTATCGGCGAAGCATGGTTTTTTGGCCTCCCCATGCACGTCGATCGTCGTGTTCTTATTCCCAGGCCTTGCACCGCCATCATTGTTGAGCAGGTCATTCAGCATGCCCGTGGCCGACCGGGCTTCGGCGGACACGAAGGCGACGCACTTCTGATCGCCGATGTCTGCACCGGCTCGGGGTGCATCGCCGTCGCCATCGCCAGGCACCTTCAGCATGCCCGCATCATGGCCACAGACCTCTCGCCAAGCGCCCTCGAAGTTGCACGCCAGAACGCCGAGCGACACGCCGTCGCTGATCGCATCGACACGATCTGCGGCGACCTCCTCGAACCGCTGCTCAACCATCCCGTCGCTGGCAACAAAGCATCGCTCGGAGCGCTTGTGGCCAATCCGCCGTACATTCCTGACTCCGAATGGGATGATGTCGCCCCGCACGTCCGCAATCATGAACCGACAACGGCGCTTCGCGGCGGGACCGAAGGACTCGACTTCGTGGCCCCCATCATTGCCCACGCTCCGCCACTCCTTCGACCCGGCGGCTTACTCGCCATCGAGATCGCGACCAGGACCGCAGATACTGTCCTGCGCATCGCGCAGAACCACCCTCTCCTGACATCGCCCCAGATTCTGCGCGACGATGACGGACTGCCTCGAACGCTCGTGGCATGGCGCAATGCCTGAACTCACTCCACGATTGTTCAGTCGGCTTTGGGTGCGAGCGCCTTGCGAATCTGTTCGAGCAGTGCCTCGATCTCGAACGGCTTGAAAATCACCGCCGTCAAGCCTTCCTGACTCGCTCGCACGATCGAATGGTGCGGGTCGTAGCCAAATCCTGTCATCAGGATCACCGAAGTCTCACTATTCACCGCCTTGGCAGCCGCGAAGACTTCGTACCCATTGCGATCCGGCATCTGAATGTCGCTGATCACCAGATCGAACGGCAACTCCTGCTCGGCCTGTCGCGTGTGCAGTGCCTGAATTGCCTCTTCGCCGCAGGCAGCAATCGTGACATCGCAACCCTTACTCTTGAGCACTTCGCCGATAACCTTGCGAATCTTGGGCGCGTCATCAGTCACCAGCACCCGGCGCCCGATCAGGATCGGATCCTGCGTGCGCTCGGCCAGCGCCCGATCCACGCCCAGCAAAGTCTGAGGCCCGGACGCGACTTCCTTGACACGCTGACGGATCGACTCCACATCCGCCCGAATCCTCGCGATGTGCGCCGCCGCCTCGGGAGCAAAGACCTTGCCCGATTCTCCAAGCCATTCCACTTCGTGCAAAATGTCGTCAAGTGGCTCGTTCAGTTCGCCCTCGACGCGCCCGGTCACATTCTCGTTCGTCGCGCAGCGCTCAACCACCAGCAGATCGAGCATGTGCAGCGCCAAGGCCACATGCCGAGCGAAAATTTCAACAAAACGCCGATCTTCCTCGTCAAAAGCCCGAGGCTGCTGCGACTCGATGTCGATAATCCCGATCACCTGATCGTGCAGCAGCAGAGGCACAGTCAGCGAACTCCGTGCGCCCACCAGGCCCGGCAGGAACAACTCATCGGACTGCGCATCCTGACAGATATAACTCTGACCCGTCGCCGCCACAAACCCGCTGATCCCCGAGCCATCGGCTTCGGGGACCAGATTCAAATGCTGAATTTCCTGTGGCAAACCCGTCGAAATCACCAATTCCAATTTGCGAGAACGCTCTTCGATCAGAAAAATTGCGAAGTGGTCGTAGTGCAACACCTCACGCATGTATCTCACGATCTTGCTCTCGAGCAGCTGAAGCCTCTGCATCGAGTTCATCGCACGAACCGCCTCAGCGTCCAGACGCACCAGTTCATACCCGGCGCGGTCGATCGCCTCCATCTTCGCCTGCACGCTCCGCTCGCGCGTCACGTCGCGCAGCACCGCCGCCACACGCGAGACATCCTCGCGGTTGCACAACGCACCCTCATCCACACGCTGCTTGGCTGGAGTCACAAACACCTCATACAGCCGGCGGCCATCCTCCGACCCGACATCAAACTTGCACATCAAGTCGCGCAGCGGCACCTCCCCTTGTCCGACACGACTCACAAACCACGAAATCGCCTCGCTGCAGACGTCGATGATTCGCGCCCGGGTTGCCTCATCAAGCGCCCCGAAGTAACTGTTGCTCCAGAGCAACCCCCCCTGCTCGCCGCAGAGCACAATCCCCTCCACAAGCGAGTTCGCAATCAGTTCCACCACTGGCGCTTCGTTCGCCGTCGTCACTTCATACTGTTCCGCAAGCACAGTTTGCAACTGAGACACCTCTTCGGGTGACATTCCCTCGGCAATCACTGTGACACGGCCCTTGGTCATGTCCACGAACGGTCCCCGGTTTGCGTCTACTTACAACAGTGTATCGCCCGAGTGGGCACCCGCCCATTCATTTCGCGTCACAGGTCCTATACGTTCCACGACTTCCAGCCCGATATTGTCTGTACGCCATGATCGAAGCCAAAGTCATCTGCAAACGGTTCGGAAAGGTACGGGCCGTGCAGGACGTGTCCTTCTCGCTCATCCCCGGGCAGGTCGCAGGACTGCTCGGCCCAAACGGAGCGGGAAAGAGCACCACAATCCGCATGATTACCGGATTCCTCTGCCCGGATCAGGGCTCTGTCTCCATCGGCGGACACGACACCATTCGCGATCCGCTCGCTGCTCGCCGTCTGATCGGGTATCTTCCCGAGTCCGCCCCCGTCTACCCCGAGATGCGCGCGATCGACTACATTCATTACCGTGCTCGTCTGACCGGGTTGGGCCGCCGCGATGCCCGGGCCACCGCCCGCAAAGCCGCCGACCGCTGCCGTATTGGCACCATGCTGACCCGGCGGATCTCTACTCTGAGCAAGGGGTACAAGCAGCGCGTGGGGCTGGCAGCCGCACTGGTCCACAACCCACCGGTCCTCATCCTCGACGAACCGACGAACGGCCTCGATCCGACACAGATCCGTGACGCCCGAAGCCTCATTCGCGAACTGGCAACCGATCGCACAATGCTCGTATCCAGCCACATCCTGCCCGAGATCGAGCGCACCTGCGATCGCGTTATCGTGATCGTCGGCGGGAAGCTCTGCGCCGATGGTTCGCCCGATGCGCTCTCACGCACCGGATCTGCAGAGCTGATCGTCGAGTATCGCGCCAATGCGGGCGACGTTTTGCCCGAAGCATTGCGGCGTGTCGCGGGCATCGAGGTCGTGTCCCATCAAGCCTCTGAAGATGGGTGGACGCGGGTCTCGGCCGCAATCACGCACGCCAGCGCCCGCGACGAAGTCGCCCGCCTCGTTCGTGCTCAGAATATCGAAGTGCGTGAGCTGAGCATGCATTGGCCAACTCTCGAAGACGTGTTCGTCCAACTCGCCGAACGGGCCGGCGCAGGGGGCCAGCCATGAACGTGATGCTGGTTCTTGCAGCTCGTGAACTCGGATCGCTCTTCCGCACACCGGTCGGATGGATCGTGCTGGCGTTGTACCTCTTTCTGACTGGTCTTGTCTTCGCGCTCAACACGCTCGTCCCCGGAGAGGCTGCCACGCTGCGATACTTCTTTGGTGCCTCGGCATTTCTGCTTGTGCCCATCGCGCCAGCTGTTTCGATGCGGCTTCTGGCTGATGAATATCGCTCTGGAACAATCGAAATTCTCAGCACAACACCTCTGAGCGAATGGTCGCTGGCTCTGGGCAAGTTCGCAGGCGCAGTCCTCTTCCTCCTTGTCATGCTCGCTCCAACGCTCCTCTATCCCGTCCTTCTGATGTGGCTCAGCGATCCACGCCCCGATCCGGGCCCGATCGCAACTGGATATCTCGGCCTGATCCTCGTCGGCTCGCTGTACATCGCGATCGGACTCCTCGCTTCATCAATCACCTCGAGCCAGACGCTCGCATTCCTTGCGACGCTCATGTTTCTGATCCTTGTTTCGCTGACTTCAACACAGATTGCAAGTCTCGCGCCTGCTCCGGTCGCAGAGGTGCTCATGTCGCTGTCAATTGACCGCCGCGTCCGCGACTTTGCGATCGGGATCGTTGACACTTCACACGTGGTGTACTTCGCAAGCCTGATCGGGCTGTTCGTCACGCTTGCTGCGGGCGTGCTGGCGATGCGGAGGTGGCGCTGATGCTCCGCAACCGACGCCTGAGCGCATGGAGTTCAACATTGATCGTTGTCGCCGCGATCCTGCTCGCGGTGGTGCTGATGAATCTCATCGCACTTCAGACGCGCACACGCTACGACCTGACCCTCACCGGGCAACACCAGCTCAGCCCGCGCACAAGTCGTCTGATCGAACGCCTGCCGGGGCGATTCGACCTCGTCTTCGCAGTCGATCGTTCACGCGTGGATCAAAAGTCGTACGACGCGATCGTCGATCTGCTCTCAGGCCTGGCACGAACGAACGAGAACATCCACTTTCAGTCCGTCGATGTCGGCACCAGCCGCGGCAAGGCGCAGTTCGAAGCCCTTGTCCATCAACTCCGTGAGCGCGATCGGCCGATCATCGAGCGCCAATCGCAACGGTTGACCGAATCTGCAGCCAACTTTCGCACCACTGCTGTCGATCTCGAATCCGTTTCAGCCGGCATCGAGAGTGCCGCGCTAGCCGTGCCAACCGATCGGCCCGATGCAAACACCGTGCGCCGCCTGTTGCAGAATGGAGCTTCCCTCTCGCGCATCGCAGCGCAAGATCTCAGCCGCATCGCAGATCTTATCGATCAGGAACTAGCCACGCAGGATGGCATGCTGCCTGACACCGCCACCATTCGCGACCGCATCGCCACCGACCTCGACCGCATCGAAGATCAGTTGTCGATGCTCGGGACCGAACTCGGCCGATTTGGTGCGACCGAGACGATGCCACAGGCCGCACGGCAGGAGGCTGCACCCCGCGCGCGCGAACTCCTTCGCGCACGCGACCTGATCGCCACCGAGGCCGACACCCTGGCCCGACTCCCTCGCCCAGCGGTCTTTCGCGTGGCATCCGCCCTGGCACTGGGCGAAGCGTTGCTCGTCATCGGCCCGCCCGATGTCGGCATCACCGCGATCGACCGCGACGCGCTTCTGCCCTCCATCGACGGCCTTGTCGCGGCGCACGTCGGAGTCGGGGGCGAAGTCGCACGCCGAGCCGAAGACCTGCTCACCGTCGCACTCGCTTCGCTCACGCTGCCTCACCAGCCGATCCTCATCATCGTCCACGCCGAAGTCGAGCCTTTCGTCATGAAGACACCTGTCTTCGAGCAATTGATCGATCGCGCCCGCTCGCGCAGCGTTGACGTGCTCGAGTGGGCCATCGTCGCCGCGCCCGATCACCCGACACTGGACAAACTCGACCCTGCCGGGCGCAGGCCTCGCGTCTATTTCATCATCTCTCCCAACAGTGCCGCATCCAGCGCGGGCGGCGACGCAAACCTCACCGGTGCCCGCCGCGCAACAGCCCTTGCGCGCGTCGTGACCGACCTCATCGACGGTGGCCAATCGATTCTCCTCTCGCTGAATCCTTCAGTTTTTCCCACCTTCGGGGATGCCGACCCCATCGCGGCTGCGCTCGCGCCCTTCGGCCTGCGCCCGAATACCGGCACACCCATCGTGACAGAACAAGTCACCGACCGAGGGCGAGCCATCGCAACCACGCTCACAACTCCAGGCAGCGCGGGCGAACATCCGATTCAACGAGCCATCGCAGCCCTTTCGACCCAACTCCTCTGGCCCATCGCGATCGAAACCGACTCACGCGATGATGTGCAAACCGTCACACTCCTCGAAGCGCCCGGTTCAAACTCGCGATGGATGGAAACACAGTGGATCGGGCTCTGGCAGGCACAGCCGACCGCTGCCGCAGCCGATGTCTTGGCAAAGTTCGATGAAGGCCGAGATCAACGGCGCGATTCCTACACGCTCGCCGTCGCAGCCGAGCGCACGCTTGCGGGCCAAGAACAGCGCGTGATCTGCATCGGATCCAACGGATGGGCGCTCGATCGCGTCGCGCAGCCCCGCCGCGCTGTCGATGGTCGACTCATCGCCATCAATCCGGGCAATCTTGAACTGCTCGACGCCTCGATTGCATGGCTCGCTTTTGCTGACGATCTGATCGCACGAAGCGCAGCGTCCGGAAATGTGCCCACCGTTCAAGCCATGTCGCCCGCCATGGCCGCACGTCTGCAATGGCTGATCCTTGCCGGACTGCCCCTCGGAGTGCTGCTGGCTGGAGTCGGATGGCGCATCGTGCGAGGGTGATAACGCGCGCCTGTACGCGTCCCAGAATCCGGATCTCGTTGCCGCTTCGCCACCTGCGCCAGCACACAGCATCCAATCTGCCCATCTTCGCCAAGCGTGTTTCAAATGCCCTTGCATTTGTGCGTTCGATCAGGCATCTTGTCTGCATGATTCGAAAGTGCCTAGCGCCTCGCAGTCAAACAACCCGCGTCAACACACTCGCCCGAGGCCCTGGCCTTGCAGCGAGTCGAATCTGAAGCCTTGTGTTCCCGTTCCGGGTTCAGGAGCGATCAGGTTGGCCAGTGCTTTTGGCTAGCCCCAGCAGAGTTCGCCGTTGAGACGAGTTTCACCCGGTCGGTTCATTTCCTTGCTGAAGGCCCGCGCGAAAGCGCGGGCTTTCATTTCAACACTAATTGCACTGCATCATCTGCCGATCACTCGAACGCGCCGCGGTCCTGAATCACAAAATCATGCAGCGTCGCCAGTTCGGCCGCAGACAAACTCGCCAGCCGCATGAATCGATCCACAATCGGCTTGGGCTCATCAAACGCCAGCGCACCAAGAAGACCGAACTTGTGATCCAGAATCTGACGCAGCGGAGCCTCCACATTGCGCGCGTGCCCGCCCGGATACATCACCAGCCCTGAGTCATGCAACGCGCCGCTCGAGTCCTCTATCACCACGCTCGTCGGGATGCCGTCGGGATACTTTGCGTCGTACTCCGGCCCGCCGTGCGCAAACTCAATCGTGTCCATCAGCGCCCGTGTCTTCTTGTTGAAGATGGCGTCGGCGCAATAGTCAGCCGGTTCGAGCATCAGTTCAGTCCAGCCGACTTTCTTGCTCTCGATGGCCTTGCGCAGCAACGTCGCCACGATGTACACCATCGAATGGTCCGCCGACTGTCGCGTCTTTGGGTCGCGCTTGGCAGGGTCGCCGATGATGCCGAATGCGGGCTCGTATGCAACAATGCGAATGCGCCTGATGTTCGCGCCGTCATTTTCAAGCAGTTTCGGACTTCGCCCCAACAGCGTAATCATGGCCTGCAGCGCGCCCGCCGACTGGTGCTCATACAGCCCGAGTTTGAAGTGCATCCCCATCACCGCAAAATCGCTCCCGCTTCGCCCAAGCACAAGTTCGAACGGGCTCGAATCGCGCGGCGACACGTCCTTGGGCTTGCCCCCCACTTTCACAAACATCTGCCCAGGTCCTTCGAACATGCGGAAGATCGCCTCCGGATTGCGAAATATATCGCGAGGCCCCAGGAAGCCCATCATCGAACGCCGCATCGCCAGCACCGCGGCTTCGGTGCTGATCGCCGCACTCGCGCCTTTCGAATCGCTCAACTGCTTGCCCGCGCGAATAGCCCGGAAAGGAATGTAGTGCGCAACCGTCATTCCGATGGCCGATTCGATCTGCTCGGCCGTCGCGCCAAGCATCGCGCCAAACACCGCTGCCGACGCGATCGCGCCATGCACCACATGATCCACCTTGTACGACTTGAGGCTGAAGACCTCCGCAAGCCTGCCTCGAATCTCATCAAGGCAGATCATGGCCTTGAGCGCGTCGGCCCCCGATCGCCCCGCCATCTGCGCCGCCGCGATACACACCGGATAAAAGTCGTTGTGCCCAAACTCGCCCGCCGTGTGCCCGAGCCTCGGGTTGTATCCAAAGTTCGTCCCGTTTGAATCCCATTCCCGCACCGCCGCAGCGTTGGCCACAATCGCCTTCTCAGGCTGCACGAGCGTTCTTGATCCGAACACTGTCGCCCCGGATCGCTCCGATCGCCCGATTGGAGCCGCATCCGGGCCGATCGAGTACGTCAGTGCCTCGCGCCGCAGGATCGTTGGCGCGTTCGTCCCCAAAGCCAGTGCCGAAAGCCCGCACAACGCCGCATCCGTATGAAACAGCGTCGTCTTCTCCAGCACATCGCTACCGGGTTCGCCCCGCTTGCCAGGTTCGCTCGAAAGAAAGTCGATGGCATACCGGGCGATGCCCAGCGCCTGGTTCGAGTCGGCAGGGAGCGTGACGTATTGATTCTCGGACATCGGGGGTCTCCTCCTGATCATGGGCGCGACCGCAGGCCTCGCCTGGGGGGATGAAGGTTATGCGTCCATCCGCTTCCCCGGCCCTCTGGCGACCTGCTCGCTCCTGTACCTATTCCCCGAAACGCGCTACACTGTCCCCCACATGGCCAAACAGGACGACAAGATCTCACTTGAAGCCGTCGTCGTCGAGGCGCTGCCGAACACCATGTTCAAAGTGCAGTTGCCCGACGACAAAAAGACGGAAATCCTCGCCTACCTCTCGGGCAAGATGCGCAAGTTCCGCATCCGCATCCTCCCAGGCGACATCGTAACAGTCGAACTCAGCCCCTACGACCTGAGCAAGGGTCGCATCACCTACCGCAAGTAACTCCGCGCTTTGCCGCGTCCCCCGGGCTCTTACCGCCCCCGACGCACCTTGAGCAACATCACCAAAAACACCGGCCCACCCAGAAGCGCGGTCACCACGCCCAGAGGCAACCTCCCCGATGGCAGCGCCAGCAATCGCACCCCTGCATCGGCGGCAATCACCAGTACCGCCCCCACCAGCGCCGCCGCAGGCGACTGCCACCGATGAACCGGCCCAACGATCCCGCGCGCGATGTGAGGCCCGATCAAACCAATAAACCCGATCGGCCCCGCCAGCGCCACCGCAGCCCCACTGAGCAGCCCCGCGCCGACAAACTGCCCCCCACGCACAAGCCCCAGCCGCACCCCGACGCTTCGGGTTTCATCTTCGCTCATCATCGCCGCATCCAGCGTGCGCCCGAATGAAATCGAAGCGACCAGACCGATCGCCAGTGTCACTCCCGCCGCAGCAAGCCGAACACCCCCCGCTTCCTCATCGATCGCCCCATACAGCCAGCGTCCCGCGTATACACCCCGATCTGGCAACAGATGCTGAATGAGCATCGTTCCTGCCGAGCAGGTGATGCTCAAAATCACCCCGACAAGTATCATGGCCACCGGATCAATCACACCGCGTCTGTTGCTCAACACATAGACGATTGTGAGCACGCCAAACGCCCCGAGCATCGCCGGAACCAATGGCCCGGACCCAGCCACAACTCCCGCCCCTGCCATGCTGGATGCATAGGCCGCCACCATCACCGCAAGCCCCGCGCCCGACGCAAGCCCCATGATGTCTGGCGATGCCAGCGGATTCCGCAACAGGCCCTGCAACAACACCCCCGCCAGTCCCAGGCAGCCACCGACAAGCCCCGCACTGATGGTCCGCAGCAACCGAATTTCAAACATCTGGGCCGCGACCTGCGGGTCGCTGTGCGTCGGCCCTACCCCAACACGTACCAATCCCACCGCGATCATCAACGCGACAAGCAAAGCAATCCGAACTCCAATGGGCAACCGCACGCCTCCAGCCTATCCACCCGGCACCTTGGCCGCATCGTCAATTGCCCACCTATCATGCAAACCGCCCTCTGCAGGAGTCCAGTCTTGGCTGAAAACACCATCCGCTGCCGCGTTGTCACTCCCACCCATGCTGTCCTTGATGACCAGGTCCGGTACGCCTCAGTGCCGCTCCACGACGGCCTTGCCGGTTTTATGCCCGGACGCAGCCCACTCGTCGCCCGCCTTGGCCTGGGCGAACTCCGGCTCGACTTTCCCGACTCACGCGACAGCAAAGGCGGATCGCGCTCCTACTTCATCGACGGCGGATTCGCGAAAATGAGCAGTGAAGGCCTGACCATCCTCGCCCAGGAAGCCATGCCCATCGAATCGATCGCCAAGTCCGATGCTCAAGCCGAGCTCGCCGCAGCCGAAAGCCGCAAGGTCGACATTCACGCGACTGACGCCCTGGCCCAATCCGCACGAATCTCCCACGACCGCAATCGCGCACGCCTCAAAGTACGCCTCGCATCGCAAAGTCAGGCCAAGGGAATCTGACGAGCGACCTACGCTCTGATCATGCGGCACATCACGCTGATCTCCACCGGCGGCACCATCGAGAAGACGTACGACGAACTCACGGGCTCGCTGTCCAACGCACGCAGCATCGTCCCGCTCATGCTCCGCCGCCTCCGCCTCGAAGACACCATCGTCAACACCATCCAACTCCTCTCCAAAGACAGCCTCGACATCACCGACGACGAGCGCCTGCGTATCGTCGAAACCGCACGCCTGCTCGGCTGCTCGGCAGGGTGTGATGGCGTCGTCATCCTTCACGGCACCGACACCCTCACCGCAACAGGCGAACTCATCTACGAACGCATCATCGATCCGCCCGTGCCCATCATCCTCACCGGCGCGATGCGCCCCTTCGAAATGAAGCACTCCGACGCGCTCCAGAATCTCACCGAGTCAATTTTCGCAACAGGCATTCTCGCGCCCGGGGTCTATGTCGTCGCCCACGGCCGCACGCTCCAGTTCCCCGGCGTACTCAAGGACCGCGCGAAAAAGACCTTCATCAAACAGGCCTGAAAACTCACTCGCCGGGTATGTACGAAATCGCGCCCTCGACCGGGCTGCTCGCCGTCGCGTAAAGCTTCTTGTCGATGCGTCCTGCAAGGTAACTCTGCCGCCCCGCCTGCCAGGCCTTGCGCATCGCGTGCGCCATCATCACCGGCTCCCGCGCGCCCGCGATGGCAGTATTGAGCAGCACCCCATCGGCCCCCAGTTCCATTGCCACGCTCACATCGCTCGCCGCGCCTACGCCCGCATCCACAATCACCGGATACGCCGCGTCACCTTCCTTCAACAGCGACAGACACAGCACGATGTTGTTCCGATTCAGTACCCCTTGCCCGCTCCCGATCGGACTCCCCGCGGGCATCACCGACGTTGCCCCCGCTTCCTTGAGCCTCAGCGCACAAATCGGGTCATCGCTCGAATACACCAGCACGCTGAATCCGTCAGCAACCAGTTCCCGCGTCGCTTCCAGCGTCCCCACCGGGTCCGGAAGCAGCGTCCGCTTGTCGCCCAGCACTTCGAGTTTGACGCATTGCGCCCCCGGGTTGCCAAGCTGTTCGAGCAGATCACGCCCAAGCCGCGCCACCCGCACCGCATCCTCCGCCGAAAAACACCCCGCCGTATTGGGCAGAATCGTGTATCGATCAAGATCAATCGCGTCGAGCAGACTCCGGCCCTCGGCGTTGTACAGCCTCTCGCGCCGCACCGCCACCGTAATCACCTCCGCACCCGAAGCATCCAGAGCCGCCGCCATCAACTCGTGAGTCGCATACTTGCCGGTGCCCACGAACAGCCGGCTCATCAGCCGCCGCCCCGCGATGCTCCACGCATCAAGCCCAGGTTCTTCGCGCATGTTCGATCCCATGTCCAACTCTAGAGCCGCACCAGCACGGGCGAGTCATCAGCCGCCTCGATCGAGCGCCACTCAACCCCCGCCGACAAGCGTCACGATCTCCACCGCGTCGCCGTCGCGCAGTTCGCGCGTGTCCTGATCGCGCTTGGGAACCAGATTCCGGTTCACCTCGGCTGCACAAATCGTGGTCGAAAGCCCTATCTGCGCAATCAATTCGGCCACCGTCACCCCTTCGGGCAGATCGACCGGCTCTCCATTGACCGTGATCCTCATCCGAAACCCCCAACGAATCGTGTTCGCAGAACCGACCGAATGGTACACTATAGCGATCCGGAGGCCCCGACATGCTCGTTCGTCAAGCCCCATTCCTGCTCATGCTTATCGCATCCATCCTCGGCGGGTGCTCGAAACCCCCGACCTCCTACAGCCGCAACTCCCCCGAAGCCGTGCTCGAGTCCGCTGCCCTCATGATCCAGAACGGGGAGGCCAAACGCCTGACAGAACTCATTTACGCCGAGAATGTTCAGATGCGTTCTCTTCTCAATCAGATCGGGCTGACCTTCGGATCCATGGCCGACCTCGCCGACGCCTTGCAGGACAAGTTCCCCAATGAAATCGAAGAAGTCCGCAAGCAGATCGAGGCCGACGGCGGACTGAATCTCATCGGCCAGCTTGCCGGTCCCCAAACGCGCGGCCGCCGCGGGCCACCCGTCGGCGGATCCAACGATTCCAACCGATTCCAAAACCTGGGCAAACAGATCTTTGCCGATCCGTATGGCTGGCTCACTCGCAACAATGACAAGCTTGACGTCATCTACATCGCAGACGACACCTATGGCGTCATGTACGACAACAAACCCCTCCTTCAGCCATGGGGCGTCCTCATCCAGAAACAAACCGACGGGTGGTACCTCATGCTCCCGACGAATCTCCCCGGCGCACGCGAGTTCATGCCCAAGTCCGACGATGAGTTCATGATCTGGGGAAGCCTCTTCAAAACGCTCGAAAACGGCATCAACGACATGACCCGCGACGTCAACACCGGCCGCACCACCAGCATGAACCAGCTCGGTCAGTCCGCTGTCGAGAAATTCGCAATCCCGGCCGTCATGGTCATGTTCGCCTACACCAAGCACCGCGAAGCCGCCCAGCGCGAACGCCGCGAAGCGGACAAGCCGGCAGATGGCTAACCGCCGAATCCATCGTCGCTCGCCGTACTTCGTGTGCGTTGACCGATGCCGCTGCTCGCACCGAACGGAACAAACGTAAACCCGAACGACGTTTCACCGCGGATGTTGTCGTAGTTCAGCGCCAGGCCCAGTTCGCCGATCGTGAAACGCCGGAAGAATCGCACATTGAACGTCTGGAAGTCGTCGAGCCTGAAGTTGTACGTCGTGTTGAACGTCAGGCGATACTTGTCCGTCAGGCGATACTGCATGCCCAAGCGCCCGAACGTCACATCCTCCGGATTCAGGTACCGCAGTTCGACCGCTGTCGCAAACTCGGGGTTGTGTTGCATCAGCACGCCGATGCTCGATCGTGCCTGCTGGTGCAGATCCAGGTCATAGATCGTTTCGCCCGCGATACCGAACGCTTCGGTCAACTGAAGCGTGCTGTCAAGTTTGATGTACTCACCAGGCACCGAAAGCTCCGGCTGGGCCGAGTAGAACCGCCCCACCGCGCTTGTGCGTCCCGTATCGTCCGAGTGCCAGACGTACGCTGCGTTGAATGTGAGAAAGTCAACCGATCTCCACCGTCCCGGCCCGCCTCGCTTCGTCTGGAACGTCTGCCCCAGGCGCGCCTGCACCGCCGAGCCCTCGAGCAACGATTCAACCTCCACGTCATAGATCGGCAGGTCCTCACGATCAATTGTCGTTCCCGCCGACCACACCGTCACGCTCGGCTCGATGATGTGCCGCAACTCATGCAGATCCAGTAAATCCGACTCGACATGGCGATACACGCGCTGAAACGATGTGGCCGCCGTCACGCCCGCTCCACCCCAGAAGCGAGTATTGCTCGTCTCGTCGGGGCTGAATGACTCGAAGTCGTCGTCATACACCGTCACGCGCCCGACCACAAATGGCGTGATCAGCACCTCACCCGCGCGCAACTGTGCCGACAACTCGTGCCGCGTATCGAATCGATTTACAAACGCCTCATCAAGTCCAATCGATCGGAACAGATCCCCCAGCGAATCATCCGCATCGGTCCCGAATGCCTGCTGAGCCGCACGATCGATCGTGAAGCCAAGATCCCGCGCATCGACTTCGCTGAAGGTCAGCCGCATGTGCGAATAAGACGCCTCCCATGTGTGCGTCAGAAGACCGGGATACGTCTCGGCAAGCAGATCGGCCGCTGCAACGAAATACCGCAACTCGGGCAGCTTGTCCACCATGTACCCGGGCGTCTGCAACTGATGCTCGGGAATGATGAAGTCGTCGAGCGCGCCCTTGAGTTCTGCCGTGAACTGCCTGTTCTCGACCGTGTGCCTCGCATACACGCGCGACGTGAGCTCGCGCGCCTCACGCGCAATCTCCGGAAACAGCGCCATCACGAACGCTTCATCCGACACCTTCGAGAGTTCAGCCAGAATCGTCCAGTTTTCCGCAATCTCCGCTCGGTGCTTCAGGAACGCCATTCCGCGAAACTCACCATCCCGATCGACTCGCGTTCCTCGCGACAGGATGTCCATCCCCGTGTCCTGTGGCAGCATGTACCAATACAACGAACCCGAAGAACGCTCCGTTTCCCACGATGTCCGCGAACCCAGCCCAAGCCCGCGATCAAAATAGACATCCAGTTCCAGCGAAACATCCAGCCCCGGCGGCCGCTCAATGCCCAGCAGACTCAGCGCATCCCACTGCGAAGTCAGCACCCCGCCCGTGCGGTTCGAATCCTCAAACCCAAGCGACCGCAGCGGAAACTGCGCCGGATCGCCCCGATACCTCGGCCACCAGAAAAACGGCACATCGCCCGCACGAAATGTGATGTTCTTCGCATCGACGTACGTCGTATCGCCCTCGGGCGATTCGCGCCGTTCGATCGTCACCGATCGCACGCCGATCGTGAAGTCCGGCTTGAAGAACGCCGTGTTCGACAACACCGCATTTTCCGCCGAAAACTGCTTGGCCGATTCCTGCCGCACCGCGTCGGCTCGCATGTACAGCGGACTCCTCAGCCTCGCGTCATACGCCCAGAACACAGCATCAAGCACCAGTGCACGGTTCTTCTCAACGTCGTAATAGATCCGAGGCCCGCGCAACGTGTACGTCCCATCCGTCGCACGCACCTCGCCTTCCAGATACAGCCCGAGCACATCGTCAGCAGAAAAACTGCTCAGTCGATCCGACAATTTCCCCGGCTTGAGAAAGATCACCGCTCGCTCGGCCGTGAGTTCGAGTGACTCGACCCCCGACTGATACTGCACCACCACCCCGCCGCTCACCACAACCGAAGAGTCATGCTCGCCCGACTGCACCGTGATGCGCTCGCCCGCAGAGATAAAAAAGATCCCCGAGCTCGTAAACAATGGCGAACGCACAGGTGTCGCACGCGCGCCTCGCGCATCGACCGCTTCCCCAACCACCGCCGGAACCTCGCCCTCGGGCGATGGTGCCTCAGCAACCACTTCAGGCTCAGCACGCGTCTCTTCCACCGGCGGAGGCACCACCACGGGACGATCCGTACGCGGCGGACGCTCTGCACGAGGCTCCACCACTGGCGGCTCCGGCCGCGGCCCCTCAACCCGCGGCTCCTCAATATCGCCCTCCGGCACCACCCGAGGCCGACGCACCGGACGCGATTCCAACGCCCGAGGCGGAGGGGCAACATCAAACGCCCGAGTCAACGCATCATCAGCCTGCGCCAACGCCCGCTTGATATCGTCCGTCACCCGAACAGGACCGGAAGAATTCGGAGGACCATCCAGCCGCACATCAGCCATCAACTCCGGCTTCCCGGCAATCACCGCCCGAATCGGCAGAAAGTCCGCTTTGACACTGACTGCTGCATCAGCGCTCGGCGTGCGCACACGCGTCAACGCTGCAAACACCTGATGAGAACCATCCTCCAGTTCTCGAAGCCACACCACCGCCCGCTCGGCTTCAAAAGTCGAGTTCCCCAGCGTCACTCGAACGTTCCGATCCAGCACCAGCCTCTGAGTCGGGCCTTCCCGCCAGACCCACGCCCGCGCACCCTCAAAACGAATCTCACCCAAAACAGGGGATATAGGCAACCGCGCGGTCGAAAAATCCGTCGCCCGAACCTCCTGCGCACCGGCCCATGGCACTCCCGCCAGCGCCAGGCCGGAGGTCAGCACAAGTATCAAAGCCCGTGAACGCCTGTGTGAAATCATGCGGGACTCGGTCCCTGACGCCTGTGCAGGGGAACGAGATGCTACGGCAGATCGCACCCACGCACAACCCAGCCAACGAAACTGTGGAGAGAGACTGCCCAACCAAGGAACAAATCCCTATGGCCTGCAGAGCACCATCGGGTACACTGACAACGGGTCGAACGACACCCGAGCACCCGGGATCCGAAATTCCCATGCCTCGGAAGCAAGGAGCATCACATGAAGCGTGTTCTGATCGGTTGTGCCGTCGGGCTCGCGTCCGTTGCGAGCGGTCAGTCCATCAACATCGATCTTGGGACCGAAGCCGGCACCCCAGGTTCCGGGTACGCCGCTGCCGGTCATGCCGGATACTGGAACGACGCCCTGCACGGCGAAGCACTCGACCTCAAAGATCTCAATGGCAACCCCACGGGCGTCTCCATCATACTCCCCCACGACTTTTCCACTCCGATCACCGATCCCAACCTTGCTGGCGGGGCGCTGGCACTGCTTGGGGACGCCATGTCGGGTTTCGGCGATGTCATGGCTTTCATCCAATTCTCCGGTCTCGCGCCCGGCATTTACGACGTGTTCGCCTATGGCTATTCCGGCGGCGGACCCTTCGAAGCCACCCTGTTCCAACTTCAGAGTTACTACCAGAACCTCAGCGGCCCATACACCGGCACACTCGTCGAAGGCGTCACACACGCCCACTTCTTCCTCCAAGTCAACCAGAACGGAACGCTCGAACTCGGAGTCGTCGGCGGATTCTGGGGATCAAGCGGATACGTCAGCGGTTTCCAACTCGTCCACGAGCCATGCCTCGCAGACTCCAACCGCGACGGAGTTCTCGACTTCTTTGACGTCTCCAAATACCTGTCATGGTTCTCGAGCGGAAACTCGCGGGCCGATCTGAACTTCGACAACACACTCGACTTCGCCGATGTGCAGTTGTTCCTCCAGGTATTTTCCGCCGGTTGTCCTTGAAGTCTCGAAGGACCCACGATCACACTGACTGAAAAAATAAGCCCAGGCATTCGTATGCCTGGGCATTATCGTGCGCGTTCATGAAACGACTCATGTCCAGGTGTTGACCGGACCCGATCCATCGCGCGCCTGACCCGGCGCATGATGGTCGGCACGCCAGCTCTCCGGGTAGCTGGGGTCATCAAGGTCCAGCGCGTGTTTGGTCGGGAACAGAGGCCTGAACGTGTCGCACATGACCGCCAGTTCGTCGGTGTAGGTCTTGCCCAGCGCCAGTTCGACGGTGCCCGGATGCGGGCCGTGCGGAATCCCCTGCGGGTGGAGGCTGATCGAGCCCGACTCGATCCCGCGCCGGGCCTTGTAGTTGCCTTCGACGTAGTACAGCACCTCGTCGGAGTCGATGTTCGAGTGGTTGTACGGAATCGGAATCGCTTCGGGATGGAAATCGAGCACGCGCGGACAGAACGAGCAGATCACAAAGTTGTGCCCTTCGAAGGTCTGATGGATCGGAGGCGGCATGTGCAACTTGCCCACAATCGGCGCGAAATCATCGACATTGAAACAGAACGGGTAGTAACACCCGTCCCACCCGACGACATCGAGCGGGTGATAGCTGTAGATATAACTGTGCACCGTGTCGCGGGCTTTGATGCGCACCTCGAACTCGCCAGCCTCGTCAAAGGTCATCGGCAGCTGCGGCACACGCAAATCACGTTCGCAAAATGGCGCATGCTCAAGAAACTGTGAACTCGTCTTCGACACATAGCGCGGCGGCGGGCCGATGTGCGAGCCATTGGCCGTCTCGAACAACACGAACTTGCCCAGAGGCATCTCGGCAGCGCTCACACCCTGCGGCCGGTCGGCGTCACTGAGCGCATTGAACTCAATGCGATAGATCGTCCCCTTCGGAATAACGATGTAGTCCTTCTTGTGGAACTTGAGTGAGCCGAACATCGTGTACACGGTGCCCGAGCCATAGTGAATGAAGTAGCACTCGTCGCCCTGTCCGTTTTTGAAGTGGTACTTCATCTGCTCGACAGGCACGCACAACGCCATCTCGACATCGGAGTTCCCAAGCACAACCACGCGCCCGGTGATGGCGTCGCCGGCAGGTTTCATCGGCGCGGTCTTGATGTGCCGCATGCGCATCACTTCCTGCTCGACATACTCGACTTTGGTTGAATACAGCGACTTCCACCCAGAGACCTGCGTCGGCGGATGGATGTGGTACATCGTGCTCGTCGGGCCTACAAAGCCCTCAGTGCCGAAAACCTCTTCTGAGTACAGCGCGCCGTCAGGCCTGCGAAACTGCACGTGGCGCTTGACCGGGATCTCTCCAAGTTTCATGTAGTACGGCATCGATCTGCAAACCTCGTTCTTCCCCGCTGGCGCTCGCGCCAAGGGGAGGGCGTTTGATCTGCGATCATAGGGCTGCAGGACCGTTGGCAAGCACCCGTATCAGGTATGCGCCAGCCGCGAATCGGTCCAAATCGGATACACTGGAGGCAATGAATCTGCCATTGTTCGAGATCGACCCGGACATCACCCTCGCCAGCACACTCCCGGCCTGGATCTATGCAGACCCTCGCTTCTTCGAAGCCTCGCGAGCGCGCGTCTTCGCGCCGTCGTGGCAAGTCATCGCCACCACCGATGACATCAAGGTGCCGGGGCAGACATGCCCCGTGACACTGCTCGAAGGGTGTCTCGATGAGCCGCTGCTCCTGACACGCGACCGCAACGACCAGATGCATTGCATGAGCAACGTCTGCACGCATCGGGGCACGATTCTCTGTGAGCACGCGGGGGTCGAGAAAAGTCTGGTCTGCCGATACCACGGGCGGCGATTCGATCTCGATGGCACGTGCCGGCACATGCCCGAGTTCACGCGCGTTAAGGGGTTTCCTGCGCCGGCCGACCATCTGCCAAGGGTGAAGTTCGGCTTGTGGGGTAAGTTCGTGTTTGCTTCGCTCTGCCCGCGCGTCACGCTCGAAGACGTGCTCGCCCCGATGCACGAACGCCTGGCGTGGTTCCCGCTCGATCGCCTGCAACTCGACCCCAAACGCTCGCGCGATTACCTCGTCAATGCCAACTGGGCCTTGTATTGCGACAACTACCTCGAAGGCTTTCATATCCCGTTTGTGCACGCCTCGCTCAATGAAACGATCGACTATGGCGAGTACACCACCGAGTTGTACCCATGGAGCGTGTTGCAACTGGGCGTCTCGAAGGATCGCTCAGGCTGCTTCGATCTGCCCGGAAGTTCGCCCGATCACGGCCGAAACATCGCGGCATATTACTACTGGCTCTTCCCGAACACGATGGTGAACGTGTATCCGTGGGGCATTTCGATCAACATCGTGCGGCCTCTGGGAGTCGCCAAAACGCGTGTCAGTTTCCTGAGCTACGTCCTCGACGAAACTCGAATTGCTGAAGGCGCAGGAGCCGACCTCGATCGTGTGGAGCGCGAGGACGAAGCCATCGTCGAGGCTGTGCAGCGCGGGTGTCGATCGAGCCTGTACACACGCGGGCGGTATTCGCCGGATCGCGAGCAAGGCGTGCATCACTTCCACCGACTGTTGGCTGGTGCGCTCGCGCAGGCTTGATTCAACGTCGAACTTGGCACACGCGTCTATGAGCCGACGCCCAGTTCGATTTCAACCGCTTCGACGATGCAGTGCAATATCAGCATGTGGATTTCCTGAATGCGGTCAGAAGTCCGGGCTGGAACGATCCATTGGTGTTCGCACAATCCGCTCAGCACCCCGCCGCCCTGCCCGAGAAGTGCAACTCGGTGCATGCCGATGGTTCCTGCCGATTCAACCGCGCGGACGATGTTGCGACTGTTGCCACTTGTGCTCAGCGCGATGAGCACATCGCCAGGCCTGCCCAGTGCCTCGACCCATCGGGAAAAGACAAACTCGAACCCGAAGTCATTGGCCACACACGTCAGATGCGAAGGATCGGAGCACGCGATTGCAGGCAATGCCCGGCGGTCCTGCCGAAATCGCCCGGTGAGTTCTTCACAAAAGTGCATGGCATCGCAGCACGACCCGCCATTGCCGCACGCGAGGACTTTGCCTCCGCTCCGCATGGCCGCCGCGATCTTGGCTCCTACAAGGGCAATTCGATCGACCGCTCGCTGGTCCGAGAGGAATTGCGCCAAGGCATCGTTTGCAGCTGCGAGCGAGGCTTTGACACGATCGGTGGCATTCTGACCCATGTTTTATAGCGTAGTCGGAGCACACCTATCGGGCCTTGCGAACCGGCAAAGTTCCCCTGGATTGGTGGGGTAATCGTCACAACCGGGAACCGCGGCGCTCCCGCGAACGAAAGTTCATAAGTCACTTGTCTACTGCCACTTAGTGTGGCATTCTGTAGACGGAGCCTGCGATATGGCTCCCTCGGAACATCGTGAGACTGGAGGATGAGAGATGCCAAGGATCAAGGCTAAGGCTTGTGGTTTGTCGTTGCTGGTTCTGACCGGGTCGGCCCTCGCGGGACCGGTCGAGCCCCAACTCATTGCTACGAACGGCACCAGAGCGTACTTCTTCCAGCGGACGACCACGCCTGAAGAGTTCGACACCATCTCCGCCCTCGACTCAACAGGCCACTACCAGGCCATCACCACCGACCCCACTGGCAAGGTGCTCATGCACGGCATCTCCGGCACCGGAGGCGTCTTCTATCACCTGAAGGGACGCCCGGGAAACTGGCGCGTCGACACTGTCAGTTTCACAGACATCTGGTACAACACCATCGACTACGTCGGCGAACGCATGTTTGCAGTCCGTAACGACATCGGGCACTCGGACGCGCTGGTAGAACTGAACCCTTACACGTTCGAAGAAATCGCTGTGCTTGGGATCTACGAACTCGGGATCGGAGGCATGGCCTACGTCCCCCACCTTGACGAATTTGTCGTCGGCGACACCCGCACCAACTCCTTCTACGCCATTGGTCTCGGGCTTACAGAGTCCACGGTCCAAGGCGAGATCCGAACGATCGGGCACTCGGGCATGCGTTGGGGCGGGCACGGACTTGAGTACTTCGAAGGCGAGGTCTACGGAGCCGCCATTCGCGGCGAAGATATGAAGTTCGTATTCGGTAAGGTTAATCTCGAAACCGGGCACTTTGACGTCTCTTCGATCCTGGCAGACGCGATCCACGGGGGAGTCGGATTCGGGATCATCCCCGCTCCGGGGACGGTCGGATTGCTGACGGTTTTCGGGGCCTTGGCGTGTCGTCGTCGCCGAACTGCCTGATCGCGGACCAAACGATCACTATCCGAACATTCAGTTATTACGACCTCCGGGCATGGGGACAAACCATGCCCGTTTACCTTTTTTGGGAGCCGGACGGGGCTTCAAGGGTTGAAACTCCAAGGGGATGCACGATTTTTTTCTCAGATTGGTTGCAGTTGTAGGGATTGGGCGCACCTTGTCGGGTGGAGTTGAGGACTTATTCCACTTGGAGAGGTAGCCATGATTAATCGCAATGTCGTTTCAACCGCAGTCATCGTTGCCCTTGCCGGGTTTGCATCTGCTCAGGCGCAGTATGTGACGGGCCATGGGCAGAAGCTTTTCCTGACCAACGCCGACACCCTTCAGACCGAGGTCCTGAATCTCGCTGACGGCGAAGGAGCTTGGACCTTCTCGGGTATGACCACTGACTCGCGTGGCCGCATCATCGCCCACACGATCAATCAGGCCCAGGCTGTCACCGAGTTCTACCGCGTCGGTTCAAACAAGAACACCGACGCCCCGACCATGGTCCGCATCGGTACTGGAAACGCGACGTACAACACGATCACCTATGTCGGCGAGCGTCTCTTCGGCGTCGAGCGCCAGGGTTCCCTGAACGTCATCGTCGAAATCGACACCCAGTCGTTTGAGAAAATCGGCGAGTGGCATAACCTGACGCAGGCCATCGGTGGCATGGCGTACAACGAAGCAACCGACGAGTTCGTCTTCGGTGACTCCCGCACCCGCAACTTCTACGCTGTGTCGGCCTCCGACGCCAACGCTGAAGTCCGCCTGATCGGTCACGCTGGCATGAACTTCGGCGGCAACGGCATCGAGCTGTTCGATGGCCGCCTGTATGGTTCGTTCATTCGTGCAGGGACGCTGGACCTGGTGATGGGCGAAATCAGCATGACGACAGGTCAGATCACGATCTTGGCCAACCTCGGCGCTTCAACCGCGGGTGCAGGCACCTCCTTCACGGTCATCCCGACCATCCCGTCGCCGACCGGCCTGGCGCTTCTGGGCCTCGGTGGTCTGGCTGCGATCCGTCGCCGCCGCTGATCCGCTTCGATCATTCAAGTTTTCACGGGCCCGAGGTAACTCGGGTCCGTTTCTTTTTGTCCTCCCTCACCTGCGCGCCCATCAGATTGCCTGATTCTGATACCATGTCAGGATGATGATCCCCTATCCACATGTGTTGCTGAAGTTTCGTCTTCAAATCCAGGTTGCTCTCAGCATCGCCCTTGCCTGGTGTTGTACGCTGGCACCGGCTGCGACTCGGATCGCGCCTGCACCAGATGAGTTTGAGTCCGGGGTACTGACGGCGCGCGAGACGGCGAATCTCGAAGCCGCCGCCCGGCTCGTCGCCCTCGTGCGCTACTTTGACCCGAGTTCACAAGCAAGCGGAGTCAAAGCATGGGATCTGTTCACGATTCAGGCAATGGAGTCTGTTTTTGATGCTGTTGATGCTCAAGACCTTGCAGCAAGGCTCGCCAAAATTTTTACCCCGATCAGTCCGCTTCTGGAAGTCTGGGCTGGCGGACCCGATTTTGCGCCCCCCGAGCCCGAGATTCCCGAAGGCTCGCGCTCAGTGCGTTACTGGGAGCACCAAGGCGTCGGGTCTCTCCCGACCACCTTCAAACAGTTCGTCTATTCAAGTCAACTGCGCACCGCCCGTCTGACAAGTGATGATCTTCCCTTTCGGGTGGAAGACCGGTTCCACATCGCGAACCTCGGAGGCGGGGTGTCGTGCCGATTGTCGCTGATTGTGTATCGAAACTGGACGGGTACATTCCCGCTCGGCTCAACGCCGCAGGAATGGACAGTTTCCCCTGAAAACACAGCGTTTTCCCTGTCAAAGCGTGCAACCCGATTTGCGGATATTGCGACTGCCTGGGGCGTGATGGAGCACTTTTATCCGTACTTCGATGTTGTCGATACTGACTGGGACAAAGCGCTGACGGAGGGGCTCAAGCAGACATCAGAAGCCACGAGCGACGCGGATCACCTGATGACCCTTCGACGCCTGATTGCACAACTTCACGATGGGCACGGATCGGTCACACTTCACCGTGTCGGTTTTGCGGGGTGCCTGCCAATCACGCTCGATTGGACCGGACCAGATCTGATCGTCGTCGGCGTGGACCCCGGATTTACCGAGATGATCGGCGTAGGGGAGGTTGTGCGAGCGATCAACGACAAACCCATTGCGGAGGTCTATACCGAGGTGAGGCTTTCCATTTGCGCATCGACTGAGGGCTGGGCGAAGTATCTGGCTGCGTTTGAACTCACTTGCCCGCGCACTTCCGACCCGGTCGAGATCGAGTTCCTGCGACCCGACGGCGAAGTGCATCGGGTTCTGATGAAGCCGATGCCCATAGCCCTACCAATGCCGAAGAAGGGAACCCCTGAATCCGGTACTGAAGTCTCGCCTGGGGTTGTGTACTTCAATCTCGTGGGTGCCGAGTCCGATCAGTTGCGAAGCAATCTTGAGACACTGACGTCTGCACGCGGCATTATCTTTGATATGCGAGGCTATCCAGCCGGAGCTGCTTACGAAGCCATCAGGCATCTGATCGATCGAAATGTTGCCAGCGCTCAATGGCATGTCCCCGTCATTACCCGTCCCGGGCGCGCGGGGTGGAGGTGGGATCAAAGCGCTTGGGACATGCCGCCAAAGGCGCCGCACTGGGACAAGCCCGTCGCGTTTCTGACATCATCAGCAGCCATTTCGTACGCCGAGTCGATCATGGGCATCGTCGAGCACTATAAACTCGGAGACATCGTCGGCTCTACCACCGCGGGTACCAACGGCAACGTCAATCCCTTCGTCCTCCCGGGCGGAGCGATTGTGGGCTGGACGGGCATGAAGGTACTCAAGCATGATGGCTCAACCCATCACGGAGTCGGGATTCTGCCGACCGTTCCTGTCGTGCCTACGCCCGCAGGAGTTGCTGCCGGTCGTGATGAGGTACTCGAAAAGGCGATCGAAGTTATTGCTGCTCGACTTGGTGAAGCGAAGACGGACTGATCACAGTTGACAGACTTTTGTGTCCGCTGAACGATCGTGGTCGCGCCGGTTTGCTGCTGGCGATGTCGTCGATGAGAAGAATCGTGGGTAGGATTACGCGCGGCACTTGCCATGCGCCGCGACGTATTGGACCGATGAGACTATTGAGTCGTGCCCAAGTACGGCACGGCCTGATACAACACGAGGACCAGCATGACCATCACCATTGCTCGCGCCAAAGCCATCTGTTCGAAACCTGAACTCGGACTGGTGCACTGGAGCACTCGCCAGCGTGTCAAGGATCTGACGCCATCGCGTTTAGCGCAAAAGCTCGCTCTCGCTCGAAAACTGCGCGACAAATACCGCGATCTGGTTAACCAGCAAACGCGCGAACAACGCGGCAAGAGCACTCGAACCCGAACGAGGCCAGTCGGGGACAACAAGAACACACACCTCAAGTTGCAGTTGTTCCAGGAGACTCTGGATCGCTTCGAAGCCGCGCTCAAAACGAAGACGGCGGCCGAGAAAGTGAGCCCGCCCAAGGCAAAAGCCGCTAAGAAACCGGCCCCGAAAGAGACTTCAAAGCAGTCCACCATTCCGGCACCCAAAGCGGCCAAGAAGAAATCATCGGCCAAACCTCGCGCCAAGAACGCCGGCGGACCGGTGAGCAAGAAGACGCAGGCCAAAAAGGCCGCTCGCAAGAAGGTGGTCAAGAAGAAACTCGCCGCGTCCCGCGCAACCAGTCGCTCAGGACCTGCCTCACATGAGTCAAGGGACAACCTGGGGAGTTCCATCGCGGCTGAGATTCAGCAGCAGCAGTTCGTCGCGTATGACAAGGCCTCGACCGCCAACCGCAACGCATTGCTGATCTCTCAAACCGAGTCGCCGATCACTGTGCACGGCGTCGCGGGAATTACAAAGCGGAATCAGGCTAAGCGCGACAGCAGACCCTGAACCGCATCACGAGGCGCGACGCACAAGACGACTTGACCATCGCTCTTGATGACTCGGTCAGGGCTTGCGACCGCGCACCGCAATGTTGCGTATGGCTTCATCGAGCAGGACGATATCGGTGTAGTTGAGTTCCTGCATCATCTGGCTCAGCTGCGGGAATGTGTAATGGTCCTCGACGCGCGGCGCGGTTGCGTCATACCAGCCGCGAGCATCGCCGCGGATTTCGCCAGCGTCGAGTTGCTGCTGAATGTACGCGACGGCTTCCTCGCCGGTCATGTGCCGAATCGCCTGTCGGATTCGTTCCTTGCGCACCATATGGACAAAGTCGCCATGATGGCCTGGGCGCGGATAGCCATAGACCATCAAGGCCAGATAACCCCCGGGCTTGATGAGTGAATCGAGGTTTGCCATCGACTTGCGTGTGTCGCCCGTGCAGTGAATGACACCGAAACTGAGCACAAGATCGAAACTCGCGGGCTCGGCTTCGTAGCGATCGAGCAGATTCCAGACAATGCCGCGATGTCCAGGAAACTCTTTGCAGTACTCGACCGTGCGCTGGACACCCTTGGTCGATTGATCCATGCTTGTGACGATGGCGCCGAGTGAGCACAGGCCGTAACTCAGCCGCCCATCGCCACAGCCTGCGTCGAGCACGCGCTTGCCCTTGAACCACTCCCGATTGAGTCCGGTCCATCGGAGCACCGTGTCGGCGATGACGGCCTTGTGCTCCGGATTCTCCAGACTGCTCACACCCTTGTTGAGTTGTTGCCACTTGAACTCGAAAATTCCTCGTGTGTCGCGTTCGGCTTCGGGCAGCCCGCCGATGCGGCTCGTCAAGTCGCGGATGTTCTCGTCGCTGCGAATCGTCCAGAAGTGAAGATACTCGAGCATGGTAGCGAGTTCGGTATTGCGGCGTTCGAGGGCGTCGATGCGGATCTTGAGCGCCTCGATTTGACCTGCTTCGGCCTGGCCTGCTTCCGTGACAACATCTTCGATCATGCTTGCCCTTTCCTCTCGCAGCCGTCCGCCGAGCCGGAACGTGTTTGCAACCAGACGAATCGTAGGGCCCGCGCCTTTGCCACAGGCTCGGGAGCCGCTAGGGTTTGCTCGACGATGCGCATTGACGTGCTGACGACATTTCCCGAACTGTTCTCGCTCACGCCGCCCGGGGTGCTTGGGGTCTCGATCCCGGCACGCGCGATTCGTGCGGGGGCGCTCGAAGTCCTGGCCACGAACATCCGTGACTTTGCCGACAACAAGCACGACAAGACCGACGATCGACCGTTCGGAGGCGGGCCGGGCATGGTGATGATGTGCCAGCCACTCTGGGATGCCGTCCATGCTGCCGAAGCCTGCGACCCGACACCAGCGTTACGGATCCTGCTCACGCCGCAAGGTGTGCCGCTGACGCAGAGGCTTGTCGAGGATCTCGCCGCCCGCCCGCGTCTGCTCCTGATCGCCGGGCACTATGAGGGAATCGACGAGCGCGTCATCGAGCGTCTGTCGCCGCTGGAGATCAGTCTGGGTGACTATGTGCTCTCGGGCGGAGAACTGGCAGCCCTTGTGCTGATCGACGCTGTCGCCCGCCTCCAGCCCGGCGCGCTTGGCGATCAAGCAAGTGCGACTCAGGACTCGTTTGGGCAGATATCCGAACTGAACCCGAATGGAAATCCTATTGAGCCGCGGCTCCTGGCTCAATGGCGAAGTGAACTGCGTATCCCCGAAGATGCCCGTCTGCTCGACTGCCCCCATTACACTCGCCCACGCGAATGGATGGGGATGCCTGTGCCCGAGATCCTGCTCAGCGGCGACCACGACGCCGTCGCCCGCTGGAGGCTTGAGCAGGCCGCGGAGCGAACGCGGGCACGGCGTCCGGACTTGCTTGCCCCTTTCGAGAGCCCCGAGCACAGTTGAACCTCACCGGCAACCCCGCCTATCATCAAGGCCCCCGACGAACGGGGGATTTTTGACCATAGGGGTGCGCCATGGGCACGCAGCAGATCATCGAATCCATCAATGCCGAATCCCTCAAGACCGATATCCCGGTCATGGATGTCGGCGACACGATCAACGTTCACGCCCGTATTGTCGAAGGCGACAAGGAACGCGTCCAGGTGTTCCAGGGCGTGCTCATGAGCCGCAAGGGTCGGGGCATCGGCGAGATGATGACCGTTCGCCGCATCGTCGACAACGAGGGCGTCGAGCGCACGTGGCCGATCAACAGCCCGATGATCGCGAAGATCGAAGTGGTGCGTCGTGGCGATGCCCGCCGCGCCAAGTTGTACTTCCTGCGTGATCGTGTGGGCAAGAGCCGCCGCCTCCGCGATCGCCGCCGCGGGCTCAAGCATGTCGAAGGCCAACCGACGATCAACCGCTGAGCGATTCGCAGATCAATCTGAACTTCGAGGGACCGGTTTCGCGCCGGTCCCTTTTTCTTGGGCATCTTGGCCAGGCATAGTTGCCAGATTCGATTCAACTCGGGCACATGACAATTGCGGCCGACCCCGTCAAGGATCGGCCGCTTGGTGTTCATCATCCATCGCATGGTCTGCGACGCTGCATCAGTTCTTGCAGCCGCAACCAGCGCAGCATGCACAGCACGAACAATCGTCGCACTGGCAGTCATCGCACTGACAACTGCACTGACAGCACGCGCAGCATCCAGCGGTGGCTGCCTTGGCGGGCTGGGTTTGCATGGGATTCATGGCCAGCGCAGCCGCCGCCATCGCGCACGCGGCGCACGCCGCAACAATCTTCTTCGACATGGAAAATCTCCTGAATTCTGATTGATGTTGATCGTTCAGCCCACAACGGGCCGAAGCGACTCGAGAAGTCAACTCAACACATTCAGGAGACCTTCGGAGGCGGGCTTGGTGGCCGCAAAGAACGCGACAGAGGAGCCGCACGCTCCTCACCAATGCTTAATTGATTCGGAATCTCGAGTGCTGCCGCCCACGAGAACGCAGACGCACTGGATGTTGCAGGCACGCGTTGGCAGCACAGACACGGACACTCTTCGCCGGATGCCGGGCAATCCGGTGAGTCGCGGCCATCGTGGTTCGAGCTCGTCGGACTGCTCGTCGTTTCTAAAGCGGAAGCGCAACAGGACAATGCGTTGGCACCGGCACGTCCGTAACTATTCTCGGACTCATCAAGATTGCAGTACCCCGGCTCAACCACGATCTTACAGCACTCGGCCGCGGCGATCATTGACTCCGCTTGCCAGCCTTGGCTAAGCAGCAGCGACCAGATCATCACCATGGCAAGCACAAAGCGGCCCATTAAAGCATCATACCACATGCTCAGACAAATGCTTCCCGATCTGCTCGATTTTCGTGTTTTGATCGCCGAACACCTCAGCACAACGGACCTCGTACCCGAAATCGGTCGACTCGGCAGGCACAATCACCTCGCCCTACATAGCCTACCCCATGAAAGCCATCGTCGTCACCAAGCAAGGCAACCCCGTTGCGCCCAACATCCAAGTCCGCAATGACTGGCCCGATCTGCAGCCGCCGCGGGCCGGATTCGTCACCGTCCGCACACTCGCGTCGGCGTTTAACTATATGGATCTCTGGGTCGGTCGCGGCGTGCCGGGGCTGGAACTCGCCTACCCGCGTATCTCGGGGTGCGACGGTTGTGGCATCGTGGAATCAGTCGGACCGAACGTCAATCCAGCGTGGATCGGCAAGCAGGTGATCTACAACGCCGCGATGCGCATCGTCAGGCCACTCTCACCAACCGAGCCACCACGAACCACGCTCGCGCCTGAATATGAACTCATCGGCGAGCACCACTTCGGGGCACACGCCGCACAGTTTTCCTGCCCAGCCGACAACCTCGCGGCAGTCGATGACTGCGATCCGATCGAGGCGGCTGCGTTCGGCCTGTGCGCGCTCACCGCCTACTCGATGATGATCACCAAAGGCCAACTCGCACCCGGACAGCGCGTGCTCATCACCGGCATCAGTGGCGGAGTAGCGACCAGCGCTCTGGCCATCGCGCGGCACTTTGGATGCTCTGTCTGCGTCACGAGCCGAAGCCGCACTAAACTAGAACACGCTCGCCAACTCGGTGCCGAATGTCTGATTCTCGACGAGGGCCAGGACTGGTCGCGCGATGTGCGCGCGTGGACCGGCAAACGCGGCGTTGACATGGCTATCGATTCCGTCGGCAAAGCCACACACCTCAACTGCATCAAGTCGCTGGCGCGCGGCGGAGCGTATGTCACCCCAGGCTGCACCACCGGCCCCGATGCCACCACCGACCTCGCCCGCATATTCTGGAACCAACTCCGCATCCTCGGCTCGACCATGGGCTCGAACGATGAGTTCCGCGAAGTCGTTGCACTCTACCGCACTGGTGCGCTCAAACCGGTCGTCGACACTGTCTTCTCGGCAGACGAGGCGTTCACAGCGTATGAACGTTATGAGGCCGGGGAACATTTTGGAAAAATTGTCATCGATTGGCGCTAAGCCGGTGAATCATGTTCCTGCGCAACTCGATTCGAACAGGCTCGGCTCAGTCCTCGCGCTTCGTTGAGCTTCGTGCTGGCAACAGGCCGGATAGACACACTGCTCGCCGGGGCGGATGATCCACGCCGAGCGATACGACCGCTCTCGCCCGTGAACGTCGTCGGGTGCGAATGCCGCCTTCTCAAATCTGTCAAACCACATCAATGTCGCAAAGCGTGCATCATTTTTTTGATGCCAGTATGCTTCGGCTGCTGCGATACATGGACCATAACGATCGCGCAAGTCTCGCACCCCTCGCTCGTCGAGCCCCTCAAACGACTCGACGCGCTCGACGCGACCAGTCACGATCAATCCTGCCCGGCGGGCCAGAAAATACACCCGATCGTCCACCTCGATCTGCCCGAACGGCGCACGCCGTGTGCGAGAGAAGCGCGATTCGATGCGCTTATTGCCCTCGAGCATGGCCCGCACGAGTCCCGGCTCGATCACAGCGAGATGCACACGCCGCACTCCCACAAAATCTGGTTGTGACCTCGCGTCATCAGTCATGGGCCCAATGGCTTCCGCATGCGCTCGATTGTGGACGTTGTACTCTTGCCGGCAACAAGCTCGATCAGGTGCACACGCCCGCCATAACTCTTGACCAGATCGGCTCCGACCACCTGATGTTCTTGATAATCCGCGCCCTTGATAAGCACATCCGGTCGAATTGCCTCGATGAGACCCATCGGTGTGTCTTCATCGAAGAGAACGATTGATCCGACACCCGAAATTGAGCCAAGCACACGAGCGCGATCCTGCTCGCCGTTGATCGGGCGCTCGGGGCCTTTGAGTCTCTGAACCGAAGCATCACTGTTGAGCCCGATGATGAGCAGGCTGGCAGTCTGCGATGCCTGTTCGAGCAGACGCACATGCCCAGCGTGAATGACGTCGAAACACCCGTTCGTGAAGGCGACGCTGCCCCCATCCTCACGCACCGCACGCACCTGCACTTGTATCTGTTCGAGCGAGCGCAGTTTGCCCAGTCGCAGAGCCTGTTGTTCGAGAATCTCGTGGTGGATGCGTTCAATCGGGATTGGTTTCACGCCGAACACTTGCACTTCGAGACCTGCAGCAGCGTTGGCCAGCCGCACCGCGCTGGGCCAGTCGAGCCCATTGGCACGCGATGCTGCCAGTCCCGCGAGCATCATGTCGCCCGCACCAGTCACGTCGTACACATCGCGAGCGATCGTGGGCACCGGAAGCGGCTCATCGGTTGTGCGTTCAAGCAGAAGCGCGCCATGACGATCAAGCGTCAACACCACTGCATCGAGTTCCAACCGAGCCAGCAACCCGCGAGCCAGTGCCGCGTTGTGCTCCGCGTCTGCGTGTTCGTGGGTCTTGAGGCCCGTCGCCCGCTCGGCTTCGGTGCGATTGGGAGTGATCGCTGTCGCACCCCGATAACGCACAAAGTCCGTTGAGATGCACGGATCCACCAGCACCTCGCGCCCGCGGGCACGCGATCGACGAATCACCTCCTGGCAGAGTGCATCGGTGCAGACGCCCTTGCCGTAATCTTCGATGCACACGATGTCGGCCTCGGACAGAATCGCATCGAGACGTGCCAGGATCGCATCGCTGATACTCAACGCGATCGGTTCGCGCGATTCGAAGTCCACGCGAAACATTTTCTGAGGGTGCCGCGCCTGCGCGAGACCGATCAGATTGCGTTTGATCGTCGTCGGGCGTGACGCATCAGCGATCAGGCCCGTGGTGTCGATGCCGCGCGTATCCATCTCGCGTCGGAGAACCTGCCCTTCCGGATCGAGTCCTACAACCCCGAGCGCATACACGCGGCCTTTCATCGCGGCAAGATCCATGCACAAGTTGGCAGCGCCGCCCGGCATATTTTCCTGACGCCGCACCTGAAGCACTGGCACGGGCGCATCCGAACTCAGCCGCTCGGCATCGCCAAACAGCAACTGATCGAGCATGAAATCACCGACAACCACAGCCGTGAATGGCTTCCACGCAGCAAGATGTTCAAGCAATCGATCCATGTGGACCTATCGTATTCGGCTTCCGCTCGCCACGACTTGGAGCACCCGCTCGCGCAGAGCGTCCTTCCCCCGATCAAAACGAATCTCCAGTTCGGCTGTTGCCACGGGGCAAAGACCATCCCTCGTAGCCCATGCCGAGAGTTTGACATCATCTTTGCGCGTTGTCAAAATGACATCGGCCTGTGTTTGCTTGACCGCTCGGAAAATTCGGTCGAGCGTGCGGCGGTCATAGTGTGCATGATCGCGCAGCACGATTGCACCCGCCAGCGCGCTGCCAACCGCTCCCTCAGCTGCCGCCACAAACGCCGCCCCATTGCCGATGCCACACACCGCGAGCACTCGCTGCCCGTTGAGCCACGACACCGGATGTTGCTCGACCGCGCCATCGAATTCGCGCACACTTAGGCCCGACCAGTGGTGCCATGAACTCGCCAGGGTCAACTGCGCGTTGATTCGGGAGAGGCGTTCGAACATCCGCTCAACGACACCCACACCGACTCGCTCAGCGTGCGTCACAACAACCGCGTGTGCCCGCCGCAGTGCTTCGGGTCGCTCGCGCAGCCATCCCGCGGGGAGCAACCTATCGGCAAACGGATCGCGCGTCGCATCGATCAGCACAAGATCCAGATCGCGCGCGAGTCGGCGATGCTGAAACCCGTCGTCGAGCACTACGCAATCTACACCCGCTCCCTCTGGCGATGCGAAAAGTGTGTTCAACCCGGCGCGACGGTCGGGCTTGGCCACCACAGGCACACCCGCGATCACCTGCCGATACTCCATCGCCTCATCCGACTCGCCATCGCGAGCCCGATATCCACGCATCGCAATGCAAGGCCTATGCCCGGCCTCGAGCAGCCATCGAGAAACAGCCGTCACCGTCGGAGTCTTGCCCGTTCCGCCGACCGACAGATTCCCGACGCTGATGACCGGTCGATCAAGCCGGTGCACTCCAACCCCGGCATCGAACCTGCGCGATCTGCGGTTCAGTTCAACTTCATACACTTTGCTCAGCGCGCGCCCGAGCAACCCCCGGACCGGAGGTCGCTGCGTATTCTCTGTCCTTGCGGCAGATTCGCTCACGCCAGAACCCTAGCGTGTCTGCCCCCGCTCAGCCCCCGGCCCGATGGCGTTCGACATATTCATGCAACTCCGCCCGCAACGATCGGAGATTGGCCCGAATCTGCCGCTGCTCGCTTGCGTGAATGCGCACATTGTTGAGCATGTCAAGCCCAGCAAGGACAACCATGATCCCCATCACCCCCAGCACGGCCAGCCACACCATGACGAACACGCGCTGATCGTCAGTCGTCGCGATGCCAAACCCGTACGCCGCCAACGGAATCAAAAGCAGACTCAGCATACCAGACGTCGTGCGAATCCGCTTCCGACTCGCTGGCATCGCCGAACCTTGCATGGCAATCAGATGCAGACACGTTGCGACAAGTGCCACCACCGCCATCGGCAGCACCACTCCCACAGGAAACACCGGATCTGCGCCAAGCACGAACATTCACCCAGCATACCGCGCCGCACCGGCAGCCTCAAGCACAAAACTCGGGATCGCCATCGGTAGTTCGCTTTGCGACAAATACAACGGATGTCGCGGCTCACCCGACTGCGTCACACCCAGACACATCGCGGACTTCGTCTTCGATACAAGCCTCACGACCTCCCTCCCCCGTCCCCCAAGTTCCCCATGTCCACCCCAAGCCAGCACTAGCAACTGCGCACGCTCGGCAGCCCGCACAATCGCCGCGTCATTGCGAGGCCCGATCGGATCCGCAGCCTCATAAAGCCCGCGCGGATCCGTCGAACGCAGCGCAAAGATATTCACAACCTCCAGCGCATCAAACCCCCACCGCTGGGCGTATCCGATACAGCGCCGCACGGTCGGATCGTTCTTCGATGCGTCAGCAGTACTCGGGTTGAGCATGCAGAAGCACACGCGACGCCCCCCCGCGGCCCATTGCCGCTGAAGCGCATACCGGTATCTGCCCGAACGGTCGAAACTTGCCCGCCCGATCCATGGCATCAACTTCGCACCCGCAACAACCGGCACACTCACCCCATCTTCTCGAGTTCATCCGCCGGGATGTCCGCATTCGAGTACACGTTCTGCACGTCGTCGTTGTCCTCGAGCGCTTCGAGAAACGCCAGCAGTTTTCGCGCGTCCTCGCCTCGAATCTCCTGGCTCTCCTTCGGAATCTTGGCAATGCGTGCTTCGAGAATCTTCATGCCCGCGCCCTCGACCGCTTCCTTGACACTTTGAAAATCAGTCGGATCAGTCAGAATCGTCCACGCCCCACCGGCCTCGGGCGCTTCGACATCCGAAGCACCGGCCTCGAGCGCACACTCCATGACCTTCTCTTCCTCATACTCGCCATCGAGCACGATCTGTCCCTTTGTCTGAAACTGAAACGACACCGCGCCCGTCGTCGCGAGCGAGCATCCCACCTTCTTGAAGATCGTCCGCAGATCCGTCACCGTGCGATTGCGATTGTCCGTCAGCGCGTCGATGATCACCGCGATCCCGCCCGGGCCGTAGCCTTCATAACTCACTTCGGCCCAATCTTCGCCGCCAGTTGCACCCGCCCCCTTGTCAATCGCCCGCTGGATCGTGTCCTTGGGCATGTTGGCGTACTTGGCTTCGTCGATTGCATATCGCAGCGAAAGGTTCGTGTCCGGATCTCCCCCGCCGGCGCGAGCTGCAGCCATGATCGCCTTCGAACACTTCGACCACACCTTGCCCTTCTTCTTATCCTGGCGCTCCTTGCGGTGCCTGATATTCGCCCATTTGCTGTGACCGGCCATGCTCGTCCTCTTTGCTAGACTGCCCAGAATGATCTCTGGAATGGTTTCTGATTGTTTCCCGCTCGACGTGCGCCCGCCTCTATTGTTGCCCGCCTGTTTCAACGATCGGCGCCACCGGAGGCCGACCACCGGCTTCCACAGCCCGCAATTTCTCCCGTACATTCCGCAAAGCTACTTCCAACCTCGAATACTCCGGCAGACGGCGCTGCTCGGTGGTCTGATACGTCCGCTGCCGTGCCAGATACAGCACCTCAGCTCGAACCCACGCTTCGCTTGCGCCCGCAGCATCCCCGTCACGCCACCGCGCATCGCCCAGATGATTCTGGATCGTCGGATTCGACACGCCCTCAGTCGTCAGCGCGGCTCGGGCAAGCAGCGACACCGCCCCCAAGCCATACTCTCCATCCGCAAACCGTCCCTGCCTGTAGCGCAGCCACCCAAACGTATCGAGCACATTGCCATTCGTCGTCAGTTTCGCATACGCGATCTGAACGAGCCGCTCGGCCTCCGACAATTCCTGATCGCGCTCGATCAGAAAATATGCGTAGTCATTGCACACCCACGGATGATCGGCTTGAAACTCAAGCGCCTTCTGATACAGCAGCGCCGCCGCCGCCTCACGCTGCCTCGACGCTGCGATGCTGGCCAGCACATACGCGATCTCCGCACGGTCATCCGTGGGGCCGATATCTCCCGGATGATCGTCCGTCCGCGTCGCATCGACCGCTGCAGCGATCTGCCCCGTCTCTGCAAGCCTCACAAGAACCCGATCCACAGTCGCGATCGTGCCAAGCGTTGCCAGAGGCAACAGCATCTGACGCCAGCGATCCGCGAGAAACTCATTCGCATTCGTCGTCGCGTGGGCCGCAAAGATCAGCGATTCCTGTGTCCGTTGCGTCTGAAGCAGCGCGCCGAACGTTTCGGCGAACGCCGCCTCGCTCACTTGACCATGCTCATTGGCGAACGAGTCGGCCGCACTGAGAATGGAGTCAAGAGTAACGTTGGGCAGCATCGAGAGGCACGCAAGTCGAAACCGGTGCATCGGCTCCGGCATCGCAAGCGCATGGCGACCCGAGACGAACTCGATCAATGTCACGAACTGGCCAGCGCGTTCATGCCGCGCTGTGTCGGTCTGCGCGTTCAGAACTTCACCAGACAGACGCCCAGCCACAACCAACATCGCTTCACGTACCGAGCTCCGCACCTGCACCCACGGCGGCACCTTCGCCAATTCTTCAAGCACATCATCAAGACTCTCGCCGCGATCGAACTGAAGTGCCAGAAGTTCAAGCAGCTCCTCAACCGACCGCGGCTCGGTCCCCAGTCGTGCGATCGCCCGATCCATCGCCTCCTCGCCACGCCCAAGCGAGCGAAGCACAAACTCACGCGTCCTTTCCACCCTCGGCGTCGACGCAAGCGCCGGATCATCGAGCAGCGTAAGCCCCTCCTCACCACGCCTCATCAGCACGAGCAGGCGAGCGAGAGCCAACGATGCCGCCTCTTCAGGCCTGTCGCGATCAATGCGTGACCGAAGCCATGATTCCGCTTCCTCCAGCGCCGCCGGGCCAGACGCATCATCCAGCGTCGCCCAGTAGGCAAAGCACGACGAATACTGCTCATCGTGCGGGATCATCTCCAGATCGATCAGCCTCTGGAGCAATCGTATCGATTCAGCACCGAATCGTGCCCGCTCGATCATCGCCAGTTGCTCACGAACTCGCGCACGCACTGAGTCGCGCACCAGATCCTGTTCGAGCAGGAGCACGCGAAGCGACTCTGACTTCGCTCCTGCGCTTGCACCCAACACCATCTCGACGGCTCGCACAATCGAGCGCTCATCGCGTGGATCTATCTCGATCAGCCGCCGAACGAGTGCATCCTGAGCATCAACCGCACCGGCATCGGCAACAACGTCCATCGCCCACAAACCATCATTGACGCTAGTCACCACCGCTGCGTCATCAGCACTCAATATCTCCACAGCCTCGCCCAACCGCCACGCAGCCGCAAGCGCCCGAGCCCGCAGCATCGCCGTTCCATCCGACTTGCCTTCAAAAAGAGCCTGCACATCTTCCCACCGCCCGCTCTGGCTCCCAATGCGCAACGCCAGCACACGATGCATGGGTGACAACGCAGCCAATGCCTCCAGATCCGCCTTTCGGTTCGCCACACCCAATCGCACCTGCACCGCAAGCGAAAGCAGATCTGTCGGGCTTCGGCTGCTCAGCCGCTTTAGTTCCGCCGTCGAGATCACCGGCACAGCACACAGCGCGTCCGCAATCAACTCCACATCTTCTGGCTGCAGAGCCGCCAGCCGAACTGCAATTTCCCAACGCTCAGTGTCTACTTGTGACGAGGTCGTCAGCGCAAGAATCAACTGCGGGCTCAGCCTCAAGTCCGATGGCACCAACGCCACGCGATGCTTCCACGACGAGTTCGATAGCGTTGCAATCTGTGCAAAGAGCATTGCTGTTCGCTGACTTGGCAGACCCCCCGGGCCGCTCGACGCCAGCGCGTTGATTGTTCGATGCAACAACGGTTCATGCTGCCCCAGCGCCGACAGAAACTCCAGATCCGAAGCCTCCGCATGCCCGGCACCCGATGACAATGCTGCGATGGCAATCAATGACGCCTCCGCCGTACGACCAAGTCGGTACAGACAGTACATGCGACGACGTTCAAGCTCATCTCGAGGCATTCCCTCATACGCAGCCGCCCGCTCGTATCCTGCCGCCGCCCCTGCCCAGTCCGCAAGTTCGCTTTGTGCATCCGCGACCGACATCCAAAGCAATGGATGACGCCGCACGAGCACCGCATACTCGCTCGCAAACGGTGAAGCGATATGCGTTTCCTGATCTCGGCGCAGCACCGGCTCAATCAGATCGATCCCCGCTCGCAGGGAGCCTTGCTCCAGCAACAACTCGCCCAGCGACACACTGATCCACGCGACTGCGTATGGGTCCGTCTGATTGTCGATCCTGGCATGGGCCTCGGCAAGCCATCGCGTTGCTTCCTCAATGTTGCGCCGCCGTGCTGCATCCATGCCCACAAGCGCCCAGATACGAAGATCATCCGCTCCGTTGGCCGCCGCCTGCCGAAGCGACGACACGCCAGAACTCCGAAGCCCCTGTCTGATCTGCGCCTGCCCCAGTTCGCTCCAGATCTGTGCCGAACTCGGATCGAGCCTTGCCGCACGTTCCAGCAGTGACAGCGCACCAGAGCCGTCTCCTTCGCCACTGCGCACGCGCGCTTGCACATACAGCCGAAGCGCCTGATCCTGACTTGATTCATCGACTGCCGCTCGCGCCATATCGCCCGCAAACAATGGCCGGTTTCGTATGTCGCTCAATATCTCCGCAAGGTCCAGAGTCGCAGACGCTTCAGCCGCACCATCGCTTCGGACATCCCGTGGCATCCAAGGCCGCTGCACACCCGTGTTCTGAACCGGCTTGGCAGTTACTTCCTGCTCGTCAGCACGCGCTTTCAACGCTTCTATCAGTTCCGCACTCGATTCGATGTCCTGCCCAGCACCTCGCGATAACGCGCTGTCCGGGCGTGAGTTGTCATGCTGGTTCGAAGCACACGCTGTGAGCCCCAGCACCACCAGAATCACGCAACCGATCGACCACATCGACGTAGACCAGAACCCCGATCGAGTTGTATGCGTTGCCCGCCTCACGACAAGCCTTTTTCCGTCTCACGAGTCTCGTTTGACTCTCGCGCCGCGCCAGTCTCAGCGTTCATCAGCCTCTCGAGGCACCGATAAATCGGCGGAATTTCCCCCGCATAAAACGCCCGCTCAAGCAGGAGCGCCATCGCGTCGGGCTTCTCTTCCAGTTCGAGCAATGCACGCGCATGCGCACAAAGACGCCCATCCATCGGAAATGCATGCCCGCCCAGTTCGAGCAGCATCACACGCGATGCAACAAACGGCACCATGCCCTCCATCCCGTCCAGATACGCTCGCGCATCACGCTTGGTCTGCTGTTCCAGAAAACTCAGGTCCATCGCGTGCTCACGCTCATAGACTGCCCCAAGGCACGCACGCAAACGCCTCGAACGCTCTTCCGCCCTGGGGTAACGCGAACCGATAATCCCTATCAAGTCCGAAGGAAGACACACCCGCAACTCATTGACATCCGCCAGCGATTCATCGATCGCGACGATCGCACGCTCGGCGCGCATTGCCGTGCTCTCCCACAGGATGAAAGAATACACCACCTGATTGACAAACCGACACTCCGAGCGCACTTCGCCCAGAGCACAGTCAGAATCTCTGCAACGATCGGTTTCCACAACCAATCGTTCAAGAATCTCGCGAATGCGGTCGGTGCCATCCTTGTCCATCACATGCCGGCTCCCGATTCACCCGACTGATCCTCACTCTGCTCCGTCGCCGGGCCTTTTTCTTCGAGCGCCGCACGCTCCTCCGCGATCTTTCCAAGCAACTCAAACACCTTGGCCTGATTCTTCAGCCCGGTGTCCAGTTTGAAAATCAGTACCGGCATCAACCGCAAGTGCACACGTTTCATCACCTCGCGCCGCAAGTATCCACTCGCCGAGACCAACGCATGCATCGTCAACTTCTCGTGCTCTTCGGGATGAATCGAAACCATCACTCGCGCAGCCGAGAGATCCTCGACAACCTCAACTGCTGTCACAGTGATCAGGCCCTTGGCACGCGGGTCCGCAAGTCCGCGAGCCAGCACTTCATTGATTGCCTTCTCGAGTTCTGATCCAATCTGAAGCGTTCGACGTTTCACTCCAGCCCCTCCGGCTCTTGCTCGGCTCGACGCAGCATCTCACGTTCGATCCCTTCAAAGGAATTGGCATCGTCTTCAGTCAACGCCTCAGGCCCCGCAGCCCCATACAAGAGTTCCCGCCGCATGTTCCCCAGTTCCGCATCGTGCAACGATCGCAGCTTCTCGGTGATTCGATCAAGCGTCTGACCGATGTACCGCCCGTCTCCACCAACCATCGCCAGCCCAAGCACTGCCAGATCTGCCCGCTCCTGCGCATCAACTTCCGCCACACTCACCTGATGCTCCCGATGCAGGCGATCCTTCACCGACCGCACCACCCGCCGCTTGTCCTTGAGCGATTGGGCGTCATGGATCATCAACTCAAACTGAAGAATGCCGACGATCAGCGCAGTTCCCTCCGTCCATTCCAACTCATCGCACTCACACGACGCCAAAGGGAGTACGTCCAAAACTCTTGCCTCGGAGTGTGCCCGATTCACAGCGTGCGCTTGACCTCAACGTTCTTGTAGCACTCGATGATGTCGCCAGCCTTGATGTCGTCGTATCCCGCGATCTTCATGCCGCACTCCATCCCGGCGCGAACCTCCTTCGCATCGTCCTTGAACCGCTTGAGCTGCTCCAGTTTCCGATCGTGCTCAACGACAATGTCGTTGCGCGTCACACGGATCATCGCGTCGCGTTCAACTGTGCCATCCGTCACATAGCAACCCGCGATCGCGCCCACTCGCGTGATCTTGAAGACCTGGCGAACCTCCGCATGCCCAAGCACTTCCTCGCGCACATCCGGCGCCAGCAGCCCTTCCGCCGCCTTGCGGATGTCATCCGTGATGTTGTAGATCACGCGATAACTCCGAATCTCCACGCCCTTGTCTTCGCTCATCCGTCGAGCCTTGCCCGAAGGAATCACGTTGAACCCGACGATGATCGCCTTCGATGCCTCGGCCAGAATCACGTCCGATTCCGTAATCCCGCCAACCGCTGCATGCAGCACTCGCACCTTGACCTCAGGCGACGAAATCTTCTCAATCTCGTTTCTGATCACATCCACCGAGCCCTGCACATCCGCCTTGAGCACCACCAGAATCTCTTTCAGCCCCACTTCCGCCATCTGACTGAACAGCGAATCCAGCGTGACCTTCGGCTGCGCCAACTGCTCATGCCGCTCACGCTCGCGACGCTGCTCGGCTGCCTGCTCGGCCTTCTTGAGCGTGTCTGTCACAAAGAACTTGTCCCCCGCATCCGGAAGCGCATCGATGCCCGAAATCTGAACCGGCATCGGTGGCGAAGCCTCCTTCAGCCTGCGCCCACGATCGTCCGTGATGTCGCGCACACGCCCGAAAGCACGCCCCAGCACAATGAAATCTCCGACCTTGAGCAAGCCGTCCTGCACCAGAATATTCGCGACATTGCCGCGACCCTCTTCGGGTCTGGCCTCGATCACCGTTCCACGCGCAGCGCCGCCAAAGTCCGATGTCAACTCCAGCATCTGCGCCGTCAGATCCAGAACCTCCAGCAAGTCCTGAATCCCCGTGTTCTTCAACGCACTCGTTCGCACGACTTCCGTCTGTCCACCCCACTCGACCGGGTTCAGCCCATGCTCGGCCAACTGGCCCATGATGCGCTGAATGTTCCCATCCGTCGCCTCGGCCTTGTCGATCTTGTTGAGCGCAACAATGATCGGAACCTTCGCAGCCTTGGCGTGGCTGATCGATTCAATCGTCTGAGGCATCACGCCGTCATCGGCTGCAATCACCAGCACCACGATGTCCGTAACATGCGCACCACGCGCACGCATCGACGTAAACGCCTCGTGCCCCGGCGTATCAATGAACACAATGTGCTTGTCCTCGTCGCCAAACCTCAGAGGCACGCGGAACGCGCTCGTCGCCTGCGTAATGCCCCCAGCCTCGCCTTCCGCAACATTCGCATTGCGAATCCGATCCAGCAGGCTCGTCTTGCCATGATCGACGTGACCCAGAATCGTCACCACCGGGCCGCGAGACTTCAGGTCGACCACTGTCCGATCAACAAACGAATCCGAAACACGCTGCTCTGCGCTCTTCGATTCCACGACATCAAGTTCAATGTCGTATTCGAGCATGATTTCCTGGGCCTTGAGCTTGTCGATCCCCGAATTGATCGTCGCCATCACGCCCTGCAGAAACAGTTGCTTGACAATGTCCGCGCCCTTCACGCCTGTAGCGGCCGACAGTTCCTTGATCGTGAAAGGCTCGGCTATCGTGATCTTGCCGCCCGCTTCTGCTGCCGACTGGCTTCGTTCGCCTTCCTGACGCTTGAGCTGCTGACGCTTCTGCCTCAGGAACCCGCCAGCACGCTGCAACTTCATCTCACGCTCAGCCAGATCCTGCTCCGACCAGGTCCCGTCGCTCCCGCGACCCGATGACGCAACTCCACGACGCTTCGAACCACCTCCACCACCAGGTGCACCCCCACGCCGCGGACTCCGCCCACGGTCATCGTCTGATGACGGCATCGCCGGAGCGAATCCAGGCGCGCCAACCCCTTGCCCACCACCACCATCGCGAGGCGGACTCCGCCTTGGACGAGCCGGTTCCACAGGCTCAGGCGCCTCCACACGCACAACCTTCGGACCCGACAGCTTTACACGCTCGCGCTCACCCAACTGAGGCCCCGCCGGCTTGACCACCTGAGGCCGTGTCGGAACATTCATCGGCGCCGCGCTCGAAGCAGCCTTCTCCGGCGCACGATCGCCGACATCCCGACCAACAGGCACCTTCGTGGCCACATTCCCGCCATCGCTCGAAAGGTCTTCTCGAGGCTCTGCCTGCTTCTTCTCCGGTGCTTTGACCGCCTCCGTTGGCACTGGTTCAGCCCGCACCGCAACAGTTTGAGGCACGCTCGCCGGCCCACTACTCGCCACCGCGCGATGGCTCTCGCCGTTCGCACCGACAGACACCGCCGTATCAGGCGCCGGCATCATCGGTTCATCATCAGGTTTCGACAGCGGCTTGGCCTTACGCACCACCTTCTGTCGCACCTTCTCAATGTCTACCTTCTCCGCCGTCTCCACAGCCGTGCCGCCGGCGTCACCCGCGCGGAACCAATCGTGAAACGTCGCTTCCAAACCGGCTGACACCGTCGACATGTGGTTCTTGATGACTGCTTCGGGAATTCCCTCCGCGCGGCACTTCTCCACGATCGCCTTCGATGTGATCCCCAGTTCCTTCGCAACTTCAAAAACCCGCTTTGCCAAGCCAGCCTCCAACGGTTCTCGATGGTGTCACCACCAATCGAACGAACTCTCAGTTCTGCTCACCACCCAGAATGTCTGCCGCACGTGCGTCTGCATCCCCACTGTCAACCTTCGCCGCTGCAGGTGCACGACGCACCGAGTACGAACCCGCACCCAGAATCGCCGCCGCCGCTGTGTCAGGATCCATATCTTCCAGACTCTCCTCACCCGACAACGCCCGACGCGCAGCCTCCGTCTCTTCAGCCTTGCGACGCTCTGCCTCTTCCTTCTCTGCCTGCTGCTTGGCCGCGACTTCCTTCGCCTTGCCCGCAGAAACCTGCACCATCTGGGAGGCAACCTCGGCATCAACCTCGAGCTCCGACATCAGCACCTCGGCACCGACTTCCTCGATATCAAAAACGCTCACCATCCCCAGGGCCGCAAGGCGATCAACCATTTCCTCGGTCACGCCTTCGATCCCGACGAGTGTCTCCGACAGCGTCTCAAGACCCGCTGTGAACTCCTCGGGCGTCAGAATGTCGATATCCCATCCCGCCAGACGCGCCGCAAGACGAACATTTTGCCCACGCTTGCCGATCGCAAGGCTCAACTGGTCATCACGCACCACCACCGTGGCACGCCCAAGTTCGAAGCAAAGACTGATCTCCGCGACTTCGGCCGGCTTCAGCGCGTTCTGGATCAGAATCTGGCTCGACTCATTCCATCGCACGATGTCGATTTTCTCTCCATTGAGTTCATCAACAATGTTCTTGATGCGGCTACCACGCACGCCCACGCACGCCCCAACCGCATCAACCTTGCTGTCAATCGAACTCACCGCAATCTTCGTCCTGTAGCCAGGCTCACGCGCCATCCCTTTGATCTCGACGATTCGCTCGGCAACTTCCGGCACTTCGACCTCGAACAGCCGCTTGATGAAGTCCTGATGCCCGCGACTCACATAAATCTTGACTTGACTCCCGACATCCTTGACATCCAGCACCATCGCACGCACCCGGTCGCCAGGCATGAACTGCTCGCCCGGAATCTGCTCATTGCGCAACATCACCGCCTCGGCCCGATCCACCGTCACAATCAGCACGCCGTGGTCATATCGCTGCGCAGTCGCCGTCACAATCGTCCCGATCCGCTTCCCGAACTCGTCCTGAATCGACGCCCGCTCATCATCGCGGAAACGCTGAATCATGACCTGCTTGAACGTCTGCGCAGCGATGCGCCCAAACGCCTCGGGCGGCATCTCCAGCGGCTCCCCGTGCCTGTACAGCGAGAACGTCCCCGCAATCGGATCCAGAGAACATGTGAACTCCTCGGCATCCAGCGTGTTGAAGTACTTGCGCGCAGCAGACACCATCGCCTGCTCCAGATCCGAAATCAGCACCGAACGGTCAATGTTCCGGTCGCGTGCGATCGAGTCCAGAATTCTCATCATCTCTTGCGTATTCACGTCATCACTCCGACGGGCCCGTGCCCTGCATGTTGAGTTTTTCAGAATGTCGTCCGTCGCCCCGAAAAAATTGGCGAACGAACAAAAACAAACGAACCACGAGAGGTGGCTGACACCTTCGCGGCTCCGGTCCACGGGAATCGCGTCAACGATCCCGCCCGTCACGATCTGCCCGGAAGGTCAGCCCATCACGACCCCTCCCGAACCCGCGCCGACGCCAGCAAAACTGGCGACACGCACGACCGGAACTCCCAAAGCATCAGCCGACATGGACGCTGCTCGTCTGCATGCCAAACACCTCTCCTTCGGCCGCACCCGCAGCCGAATGTACCACATACTGTAGTGTCAGGCTCGCACTCCGGTCAAATTCCGCACCGAATGCTCACACCCGGTCATCAACCGCTATCGAGCGGTCAATCCGGATCGCACGCTTGCCCTTATGCTGTCCGATCGACCCCAGAAACTTCTTCTCCCCCTCGATCGAAAGCACCACAGGCTTCGCACACGCCTTCTCGGTCAGGATCACATCCCCAACCTGCAACTGCGCCAGATCCGCCAGCGTGATCGTCGTCTCCGCCAGCACCCCCGTCACCCCAAGCGCCGCCCGCCCCAACTGCCTCGAAAGCACCTGAGCAATCTCCCCGTTCGAATCCCCCTTCGTCACGCTAAACCAACTCTGCGAACTCAAATCCGCCATCACAGGCTCGATCACGTTATAGGGAATACACAGGTTCATCGTCCCCGCCCGATTGGACATTTTCAGTTCCAATCCCACCACAACCACCACCTCATTCGGGGGGACTATCTGCACCAACTGCGGGTTGCTCTCAGACGACGCAATCGAGAACGACACCTTCAGCACGCTTTCCCACGCCTCGCTCAGGGTGTCCAGCGCACGCCGGGTGATATTGCTGATCAGCCTCATCTCGATCGGGGTCATCGGCCTCTGGGGGATAAACAGGTCGTGTGACGACCCCCCCAGAAGACGGTCGATCATCGGGTACACGATCAGGGGGCTGATCTCCAGGCAAATCGTCCCCTCAAGGCTCGAAGCCTCGATCAGATTGAAACTCGTCGGATTCGGCAAGCCCGAGATGAACTCGCCGTACGTCATTTGTTCGCATGTCGCAACCTTCACTTCCACGATCGTGCGCATGAAACCCGACAGAGACGCACCAAAATTTCGCGCAAAGGCCTCGTGCAGCGTCTGGAGCGACCGCATCTGGTCCTTGCTGACACGCTCGGGGCGTTTGAAGTCGTAGGAACGGATCTCGATCTCGTCAGGATCGATCGGTCGGCGGCTGAAGATCGACTTGGGACGTTCTTCCGCCTGCACTGTCCCCGCGTCAACAGCGGCGAGCAGTGCGTCAACCTCGCTTTGGTCAAGTACGTCGGCCATGCGCGCGCGAAGCCTCCATCAATGAACCCATCATGCCTCGTATCGGTCCGCCACGCCTGGCACCCGCTACTTGGACGCGATTTTCGCACGTCGTGCGCAAATACTGCGCGTTCCGGGTTTCAGACGGTCGCAGCAAAGCGCGACAACCTCGGGACCAGAAGCGTCATTGGCAGCCCCATCACCCCGGTCGGATCACCCTCAAACTCGATGGGCCAACCGGCGTCAAGCCGCTCCCCGAGGTTATATCCGCCCGCCTTGCCCTGCCAAAGCCCGCTGGCGACGTATGAATCGACCTCAACGGGCGACAGGTGGCCGACGCGAACACTGGCAGCACTGAAAAACAGATCCCGCCGCCCGGTCATCGGCTCGATGAGTGCAACGCCTGTGAGCACATCGTGGACGCCATTGGCAAGTTCAAGGATCATGCTGCGTGCATGGTCCTCATCGCGTGGCTGCCCGATGATTCGCCCGCCCTGCACGCAAATGGTGTCAGCACCGAGCAGGACAGCGGATTCTTCGTGGACGAATAGAGCGTCGCGACGCCCGGCAGCGGCTTTGAGATAGGCAAGCGACATCACCCACGAGCGCGGCTCGCGCCCGTGCGAACACAGTTCGCCATCGTCAATCGCGACGTTGACGACGGAGTGACGAATACCGTGCGAAGTCAAAAGCTCCCGCCGTCTCGGCGATCGACTCGCCAAGACGACGGGGGGAAGGGGGCGTGTCATCGGAGCGTCATCCAAGGCCACGTCAATCTCGCATTCCAGGATCTGCTGCATGAAGTCTTCTTGATGGATCATCCGCTTCACAACGGGCTTTGCTGACGTGATACCATGCATTCCGTGCAGGCACATCTGATCCAACTCGATATCTCTTGGGAAAACCGCGACGCCAACTTTCAAGCGACAGCGGATCTCCTGGCTCACACCGACACCAAGCCGAACGACCTGATCGTACTTCCCGAACTATTTGATAGTGGTTTCTCGCTCAACATTTCACACACTAACGATCAGGACAACGCTACTGAACATTTTTTGATGCACCTTTCGACCACTCTGCGAGTGTACGTGGCGGGGGGCCGAACGGTTCGGCCTCAAGCGAGCACTCGCGCACTCAATATGATGACTGTGTATGGGCCTTCAGGCGAGAAAGTTGCGGATTACGCAAAAATTCATCCTTTCACGTTCGGGCGCGAACCCGAGGCGTTTGATGCGGGTGACACAGTCGTGACATTCTCGTGGGCGGATTCCTCGGGTGACACGCTGCGTGTATGCCCGGCCATCTGTTATGACCTGCGATTTCCCGAGTTGTTTCGCCTTGGAATGCGCCGCGGGGCTGAAGTTTTTGCCATTGGTGCCAACTGGCCAAGTTCCCGCCAGGACCACTGGCGCACGCTGCTCATCGCCCGGGCGATCGAAAACCAGGCCTTCGTCCTCGGCGCGAACCGAACCGGCGACGATCCGTATCTGAACTACAAGGGCGGGACCATCGCTATCGACCCGAAGGGGCGAATCCTCGGCGAACTCGCGGACGAAATCGGTGTGCTGAGCGTGCCGATCGACTCGGCGCTGCTTCACGCCTGGAGACGCGAATTTCCCGCGTGGCGCGACGCTCGACTGCTCGATCGGTGAGCGCTCGTCTGATATTCCCGTTCAAGCGTACAAACTGAGAGAATTCGGCCTTCTCCGCAGAGAATCGGTGGCAGAGCCACGTGTTCTATAGGCCAATTGTGTCAGGCCGAGAAAAAAATCGGCAGTAATCCGAAAGAACTGGCGTGTGTCAAGGCTTCAAAATCTCGCTTGAGAACTGGCGAACAAACAAACGTGACCTCGGAATGGAAACTCAAAGTCGATTGTTTACGAAAGAGAATGTGTAAGGAGGGCGCGATGAACAACCAACCTGAACCCATCAGCGCAGAACGATTGATCGAAGCCGCAGAAGCAATTTTGCTCGCGGTCACTGAAATCGCCGAAACTGCCAGTGGCCGGTATGTCGAACCGACCGAACTGCTCGGCAGCGAACTCCAGCCTCAGATCCTCTGCGATTTCACGCGCGAAGAAGTCTCGCAGGCAACCGTGTTCCTGCACCGCATGGGCATGTTGCCCGCAGCCTGAGCCTCAACTCCCCTCTCTCGTGCTGACGCGTTCGGCGGTCGGCCCCCACACACCCATGAGAACACTCCCTCTCTCATGCCCGTGTGTGAAGGTCGATCGCCGGATGTGTTTTTACGAACCGCTTACCCACGAGCAGCCGCTCGCGAGTCCGCCTCAACTCGACCCGGCCACGCGATCGACCTCTTCCATCGAGGTGACCCCGTCGGAGACGAGGCGATACCCGAATTGCTGAAGCGTCGTGAAGAGGCCCTGGTCGATGATCTTGCGCATCGCCTGAATGCTCGGATTGCGCAGCACCACATCGCGCAGTTCATCGTTGAAGTCGAGCAACTCGAACAGCGCGTGTCGGCCTCGATACCCCGTCTTGATGCACTTGGTGCACCCAACTGGCGCACAAATCTGTGTCTTGGTGCCCAGGAACCGCCCGATCTTGTTGGCCTGCCCCGGGGTCACGGTCACCGACTGCTTGCACGCATCGCACAGCGTGCGCACCAGTCGCTGGGCAAGCACAAGATTCAGTGCGTTGGCCACAAGGTACGGCTCGACGCGCAGGTCGAGCAAACGAAACACCGCCGAGATCGAATCCTTTGAGTGAACGGTCGAAAACACCAGGTGTCCGGTCATTGCAGCCTGCATGGCTGTGCGCGCGGTCTCCTCGTCGCGAACTTCGCCCAGAAGAATCACATCCGGGTCCTGCCGAAGCACGGACCGCAGGAGCGTGTTGAACGTGTTGCCCTTCTTTTCATCGATGGGCATCTGGGTGACGCCTTCGAGTTGATACTCGACCGGGTCCTCGATCGTGATGACGTTGCGTGTGTCGCGGTCGATCTCGCGCAGCGCGTTGTAGAGCGTCGTCGTTTTGCCCGACCCCGTGGGCCCGCACACCAGCAGCAAGCCCGAGTCCTGCATTGTCACCGCGCGGATGCGCTCGTGCATGTATCCGACAAGCCCGAGATCGGACAGAGACGTCGGCACGCCACGCTGATCGAGAATTCGCACGACCATCTTCTGGCCATGCACCGAAGGCGTCACGCTGACGCGGTATTCAACCCGGCGATCAGGGAATCGGCAGGAGAAGTGCCCGTCCTGCACAGCGTCGCGCGCCGCGCTCTTCATCTGGCATGCGTTCTTGACCAGCCCCAGCATGCGCTCGCCGACATCGTTTGGAAGTTCCGTGATCCAGACCATCTGCCCGTCGACGCGCATGCGAATGTTCATGCCCTCGCCCTTGGGCTCGCAGTGAATATCGGTCGCTCGCGTTCGTGATGCGACGCGCAGCAGCAATCGCATGCTCCGAGGCCCGGGTCCCGTGCCACCCAGTGCGTCAGAGGGTTTGCCATCCGCATCAATGATCTTGAGGTTCTCGTCATCGACGCCGGTGACCGCGAAGGCGTTGATGATCGAAGTGAGCTCGTCAATCCACGGAGCGCGCTCTTCGGCCTTCTTGCTCGGGCGCGATTGGAGAGTCGGCCCATCTGCTTCGCCATCACCGTCCTGAACGCGCGCAATGACATCGTTCTGACGTTCTTCGACGAGCATCTCGAGCTTGCCGATCTGGATCACGTCGCCGGGCTGAAGCATCGATTCGCCGACCTTGTTGCCGTTGAGTTTGGTCCCGTTGCGACTGCCCAGGTCGCGCAATCGGAACTTGCCGCCCCCGAGGGGTTCGATGATGCAATGGTGTCGGCTGGCCATGTCGTCGCTGATGCGCAAGCGGTTGTCGGGGTGTCGACCGATGGTGATGGGGTCGTCATCCAGCCGAAGCGGTCGGCCGCGACCAGCATTGAGTTTGAGTTGCAGAGTCGACATCCAGCGGTTCCCCGTCTTGCGCGCACGTAGGCCACACCCTCTTTCCCGAGTGGTGGGACCGGGATATAGGATAGTTCCCTTTGTCCGCAGAAGAGCGGGCCCGGTTCCCATTTGGGGCCTCGATGAGCGTGCCCCCCGCTGAGCGATCTACACTGGAGTCCCATGATCGACATCCGCGACCTTCGTGAAAACCCCGATCGTTACCGCAAGGGTGCCGCCCTCAAGCGGGTCAGTGTCGATATCGACCGACTGGTGCATCTCGACTCTCTGAAGCGAGAACTCCAGACGCAGCAGGAAGGCGCCCGAAGCGAACAGAAGAAACTGGCCAAGGAGACCGGGCCTCTCATTGGGCAGTTGACCGCATCGCTCAAGAAGGCAGCGAGTGATGCCGAGCGCGTCGAGATCGAAGCGCGGATCAACGAGATCAAAGCCGCCCCCTCGCGACTCAAGACCGAGATTCAGGAGCTCGAAGAGAGGATCGGGCAGATCGAACCGGAACTCACCGCGCTCCTGCTGCGTGTCCCGCTACCTCCGGATGCTGATGTGCCCGTCGGCACATCGAGCGAAGATAACGTCGAGATTCGGCGCTGGAGCCCGGCGTGGTGGAACTTTGAGAAGTCATTTGAAGCCAACAAAGGTTTCAAGCCGCGTAACCACATTCGGCTGTGCGAAGAACTCGGGCTTGTCGATTTTGTGCGCGGCGTTCGAGTTGCAGGTTCGCGGAGTTATGTGCTGAGCGGCGCGGGCATGCTGCTGCATCAGGCGCTGACACGCTACGCCTTCGATTTCATGGTGCGTGACAATGGCTTTATACCGATGAGCGTGCCGGTGCTCGTGCGCGAGGAGGCGATGGTCGGGACTGGGTTCTTCCCTGCCGGTCGTGCTCAGAGTTACCTTATCGATGAAACCCGCCGGTGGCAGATCGAAGCCGATGAAGAGGAACCGGTCGCGGGTACAGCCAACACCGGCCAGGATCTGTACCTGACGGGCACGGGTGAAGTTGGTCTGATGGGCGTGCATATGGGCGAGATTCTCGACGAGCGCGACCTGCCTCGCAAGTACGTTACGGTTTCGACATGTTTCCGCCGCGAAGCCGGAGCCGCGGGCAAGGACACCGCAGGTTTGTATCGCGTGCATCAGTTCGACAAGGTCGAACAGGTCGTCATCTGCCGCGCCGACGAGGCCGAGAGCCGGGCGTGGCACACGAAGATGATCGGATATGTCGAGATGTTCCTGCGCTCGCTCGAACTCCCCCACCGCCTGTTGCAGTGCTGCACGGGCGACCTGGGTGTCAAGAACGCCGACATGGTTGATGTTGAGTGCTGGGTTCCCGGTCGAGGCGAATCGCAGACCGATGGTTCGACGATTGGGGCGTTTGGCGAAACACATTCCGCCAGCCGCTTGTACGACTATCAGTGTCGAAGGTTGAATATGCGCTACCGCCCCGGCGGCGAAGCCGGTTCTGGCGCAACGGTGTTCTGCCACAGTCTCAACAACACGGTGGCTGCAAGCCCACGACTCATGATTCCGCTGCTCGAGATGCACCAGAACGCCGACGGGAGCGTCACCATTCCAACAGTGCTGCGGCCCTACATGGGTGGCATGGATCGAATTGGCTGAAAGGTTGGGAGACCGATCAGGCTGCTGGAAGATCCGCTTCTCCGAAGAGCCTGAACTCCTTGCGTCTCAGGATCTGCCCCGCGAGTGTCGGGTCGTCGACTGCCAGAGCAATCGTCGGTCGGCCATTGGGCTTGATCATGAGCGGATACGCAAAGTGAATCGAAAGTTCGGCCCCGAGCAGCGCCAAGCACAGGCTCGTCAGTGAATGGCCCTTGGTGAGTTCAACGACCAGAAGATCGTTCTCGGCGTACGCGAGCTTGTCTTCGCGCAGCAGCGTCCGAGCCATCTTCGTGTTGTTGGTAATCAATCGCACGACCGCATGGTCGCTCGCTTCATGCACATTGAGAGCACAAATCGCACACGGCGAGTTGTCGAACCGCTCAACGAGATCAAGCAGTTTGCCAACCTTGTTCGGGAGGAACACACTGAACTGGGTCACCGTCGGCGGAGCAGATCCCTGACAGGTCTCAAGTGGTAGCGATGTTCCACCTTCCATGGAGTCCCTTCCAAGGGCGAAACGACAGCGGTATTGCCATGCACCTAACGCAACACGGCTCCTTCCCTCAGCGCCCGAGCCTGAGGCCAGCATGCACCGCCTGACGCTTACAGCATAGCGAAAATCGGACCTTCAACCAAGGATAATCTTGACAATTCCAAAGTGAATACCGCACAAGTTCCGTACACAGGTCACTCAGACCGCGAAACTTGATCCACATCCGCACGTCGTGGTCGCGTTCGGGTTCTGAAACACAAACCCGCGACCCATGATCTCGTCCTTGAAATCCACAATCGTTCCAGAGAGGTATGGCAGGCTCCGCGGGTCGCAGATCAACGTAATCCCGTGCTGCTCGAAAGCTTCGTCCGAGTCTTTCTGCTGCTCCGTCAGGTCCAGAACGTAGCTGAACCCCGAGCACCCGCCACCCTTGATCCCTACCCGAAGGCGAACCTTTGCGGGATCGAGTTCCTGCTGATCGACAATGTTTCTGATTTCGGCTGCAGCCTTGGCTGTCAATGTGACCGGCGATGCAACAACTTGCTCTGACGACATGATCCAAGCCTCCGTGCGAACAACTTCTCCGACCGAAGAGATTCTAGACCTCAGGAAGCGGGTCGGCGGTACACCAGTTCGACCCGGTTTCCCTTCTCGTTGTACTGCACTTGCGACATGTAGGTTCGCATCAGCATCAGCCCCCGCCCGCTCGGAAGGGCGAGGTTCTCGTCGATCGTCGGGTCGGGTACATCCTGTGGCTCAAAGCCAGGGCCGCGATCTTCGACCGCGATCCAGATTCGTTCGCTCGATACTTCGAACTCCACCCGGATCATCTCGGTGTCGGGCAGTTGTCGGTGCCCGTGGTGAAACGCGTTTGTGATGGCTTCTTCGAGCGCGAGGCGAACGGCGAATCGCGAAGCCTTGGAATAGTTCAGATCCTCAGCCGCAGTCAGAATGGCATCTGACACGCGCTCGATCTGTGACCGGTCGCGTCGAATTTCCATTGAACCTTGCTCGTGAGGCGTGGATTCGCCCATGAGTCTCAGCCAATCCTGCCCGCGGGCTTACTTCTTGAACGCTTTGAGCGCGTCCTCGCTGGTGTCGTGAATGTTGAACAGATTTTCGAGTCGCGTGATCACGAACACCTCGTAGATCTGTGGATCGATGTCCGACAGTCTCAGTTCACCATCCCTGGCCTTGACCTTGTTGCGAATCGTAATCAGCGCCCCAAGAGCCGCCGACGCGAGGTGATCGACGTTCGCAAAACTGATCAGCAGGCGAGGCTTGCTCCCCGACTCGATCAGACTTCCTATCTCCTCGCCGATCGATTGGATGTTCAACTCGTCGAGAATGTTCCGATCCAGAAACTCGACACATGTCACTGTGTCTCGAACTGTGATCCTCAAGCGTGAGTCGGAAGAAGGCATCAACCAGTCTCCAGTTCGGCGTCAGCACGGCCTCGAGGCCGCAATCGCGGAAGCATAAGCATACCACACCCCAAAAGAAACAGCCGGGCCCCGCAGGACCCGGCCGATTGTGAACTGGCCATTTCAGTATCAGCGACCCAGCATGTCCAGCAGGCCGGGGAAGTTCTCTTCCTCCTGCTCGTTCTGAATCAGGATCGTGGGCTTGAGCAAAATCAGCAGCGTCTGCTCTTCCTTGGCGTCGATCCGGTTCGAGAAGAACCGGCTCAGAATCGGAATCTTGCTCAGCACCGGCACTCCGGTTTCGACCGCGAATTCCGAGATCAGCCTCTGCCCGCCGAGCAGAATCGTGCCTTGATCGGGAATCGTGACCGTCGTCTGAACGCGACTGACCGACACAATGGGCAACTGAATGAACGAACCCGTATCCGCCGAATCGACCAGCAGTCCGGCGACCGCAGCCGTCACCCGCTCGCGAGCAAAGTCCTGCAACTGCGAAATAGCTGCATCGACGTTCAGCGTCACATAGCGACGGTCGGCCGAAACCACGCCGTCGATCAGCAGCACCACGCCGTCGTTGATCACATCGACTTCAGGATCGAACGCCACCGCCGATTCACTGGTCACTGGTGTGAGGTCCGAAACAAATGCCTGCTGCGTCGCCACATAGATGTTGGCCGCCTGCCCGTTGGTAAACGTCAGACGCGGGGCTGTCAGACTCACTGACCGGCGATCGGCCTGCGTCGCCTGGATCATGAAGTCGACCTGAATGTCGTCGAGGAACTGCCCTGTGATGCCCAGAGCCGGCGAAGCGCCCAGAATCTCGCCCGCGAACGAACTGCCCGCTGCCAAAGTGTTGGTCAGCGACAGCGAATCCTGCGCCCCGCGAATGATCGACCACTGATCGCCCTGTAACCCGGGGCCGAAGACCGGCACATAGTCGCCGGGCTCGCCAAACCCGCCGGGGGGTCCGACAGTGCCATCGCCGTCGAGGTCGAAGTTGCCCGAACCAACGCGACGCCGCAGTCGGCCCTGATCGTCGAAATAGTCCGAAGGCAGCAGGCTCGGATCGATCGTCCGCGCGATGTTGAACTCGTTGTTCTTGGCGTTCAGATACACGTCAATGTCAAACCCGATCTGCTCGAAGAAGTCCTGCGCGACAAGCAGGAACCGCGTCTCGACGTTGATCTGCAAGGCCCGCACCTCGCGCAGCTTGCTCAACAGAGCAATGATCGAGCGATGGTTGGCCGGCGTGTTCGTGATGATCAGATTGCCATTGAACTCGCGGATCGAGCCGGTGTCGCCACCGCTGACGTCCCAGTTCTCCGGATCGATATTCGATGTGATGATGTCGATGATCTCCTCGATCATCTCGCCGCGGTCGCGACGGTCCACGCCCTGCCCGCCTTGGCCTGTCTGCTGGAAGGGGCTCTGTCCGCCGCCGCCACCCTGCGAGCCCTGAAGCACGGAGTTCAGGTCGAATGTAGGAGCGTCGGTGTAGTCCGGAATGTCAATCAGGAGGTCACGGATATCGTAAATCTCGAGCACCGTGTTGCGCCTGAGCACCTCGTCGGACGCGATCGTCAGGATGCCATCAGTCACAGCCCAGCCCGCGCGGATATCCGGGTCTGACACCTTCTCGAGCACACGATTGAGCACCGTTTCGAGCGTCACACTCGTCAACTTCAACGACACCGGAGTTTCCGGGTCAATCCCGATCATCTCGAGCGAGGCCCAGTCGATATCCATGTTCAGATTCGACACCTGCGCGATGAAATCCAGCACATCGGTCAGACGGTTGTTGGCAAAGCTCACCGGAATACGGCGATCCTGAAGCGTCGCCAGCACGGCGCGATTCTGCGCGCTCTCCGTGAACTGCATCGGCTCGCCACGCTTGAGCGAGATGTTCGGCCAGTCCGCCGGATACCCGATGATGTCCATCGGAGCGATCATGGCTGCTTCGTTTTCAAGCGAGTGGTTCGAGTAGCTGTAGGCCTTCTCACGCTGCGTTGTGTAGTAGACGCGATAGATCCGCGCGTCCTCGAGCACTTCCTTGAGCAGAAGACCCGCCGGGCTCAGTGGATCAATCGTCAGAATCTGATCGACGACCTGAAGGGCTTCGTCATACTTGAGTTCGAGTTGCAACGCACGAACACGAGCGATGCTCTCGTTAATCTGACGGTCGCGCGCGGCACGCACCTCGTCCTCGCGAGCGCGGCTGTCGGCAGCCAGACGTCGCTGGGTGTCCTCAGCTGCACCAATACGGGCCGAATCCTCCGCCTGCTCGATGCGTGACATCAGATCGCGCGACCCGTCAACCATGCTCCGGACTTCATCTTCAGGCAGCACGTTGCTGTTCTGGCTTGCAGTCAGTCCGGCCTGCCCCGCCTGAAGGCGTGCATTGGGGAAGTCCCCGCTCGCCAGCGAACGTTCTGCTGCATCAATCTGGTTGCGATAGATCTGGCGGGCACGATCACGCTGCAGCGCGACATCCTGCTGCACCTCGCCGAGCACATCGCTCCCGGGCTGAGCATTGAGTCGCAGCGCGACATCCGTCGAGCGACGCTCGACGTGTGCGCGATCCGTAGCCGAGAGATACTGCCCGTACTGCGCCAGCAACTGGTTGTACTTGGTCTGTGCCAGACGGAACTGGCTGCCATTGAACGCAGCATCCGCTTCAGCAAGGATCCGCATCGCTTCGTTGCGGTTCGACTCGGCAATTGGATCGGTCGGCTGGCCACCCGAATCCTGCAACAGCCACGCGACGACACCTTCTTCAATCGCCGGAAGCGACCCAAGGCTCACGTCACCAGTCGTGATCGCCACGTTCGACAGTCGCTTGGCGTATGTGTCGTACAACACGCGCTCGCCTTCAGACATGTCCAGACCGATGCGCGAGATCGCAGCAAGTCTGGCGTGCGCTTCGCGATACGACCCGTTGTCAAAGTCAGCCACGGCGAGCATCAGACCTTCACGAAGTTGCGGAGCCTGCGCCGCACGCTGCTGCGTGACATAGTCGACGACAACCGTCGCCGATGCTTTTTGCGAATCACTCGCCCTGGCGGAGTTGACAACAGCCCGGGCGTGCGTCTCGGCCTCACGGAGTTCGCCGAAGACCAGCGCCGACTCGGCCCGCTGAAGGCTCAGTTCCGTGGGACTCAGTGTGCTCAGTCGCGTGGCGATCTGGCCGAGCATCTCGAAGACCCGCGTCGATTCTTCCGTTGACAGTTGACCCTTGGAGGTGCGGGTCATGGTTTCGAGATAGTGCCGGGCCTGGATCAGTTTCCCCTGCTCCATGAGTGCCGAAGCGCGATCGATCGTTCGAGACGCCGACGCTGTCAGCACCTCCGGATCGCGGGCCGACACCGATGTCACCATCGCACACGGCGCTGCAAAGGCCGCTGCTGCAGCAAGAAGCGACCGAACTGACCGAAATCCTCTGCTGTTACGCATCACATGCTCCAACTGGAAAATGCGCCAAGTCTCAATGCCCCTTCGGCCTGATCGAGATCCGACATCTCGCTTCCAAGGCCACCAACCCGGATCCCAAACCACTGCACCGCCTTCGGCCTTTTCGTGCCCGACCTGCGGGACGCCAGTGTAGCCCATTTTCGTCGGCCGTGCAGACAATCCACATTGAATCCGCAGAACGTTGGCACTATGTCTCTCGCTTCAGGTCGCCCATTCGTAAGCATTTGTGTCCGAACCGCGAAGATAGCCCGGGGCCATCTTCCCAGCAAGTCTCACCGGGCTTGGTCAACGCCAAGGGGAACGAAAGCGGGGCCGTTCCCATCTCCCGGGGTGTTCAGTCACTTCGCCGGAGTTCCCCGAGCGGTTCCAGTATTCCGCCAGAACGTTCATTCCAGCCATCGAGAATGGATCACGCCCGGCTCCTTTTCCGTCGCTCGCGATGCCACGTCCTCGCCCAGCGTCGTTGCAAGCACCAGCATCCGCTCCTCACCCAGGCGATCCAGGGCCAGAACCACCATGTCCATCCAGTCTTCGTCCGGCGGCTGCTCGACCAGCTCCTCGACACCCGAATGTGCAATCTCCTCCGCCTCGGCCAGGTTGCTCGCTCGAAGCAGAATTTCGGCATATCGAGAGGGTTCGTCGTCACCCGTGCCCGAACGAATGACTGCACGCCAAGCTGTGAGCCCCAGTTCGCGCCCTTCCTCGTCAAGGTTTTGTTCCGGATCGACGTTGAGAATCAGACGCCATTCCTGCCTCAGGTGCCCGACAATTTCCTCGGCAGAAAGTGCATTGGGTCGCTCGGCAGGGAGAATAAGCACCGATCGATGCTCGTGCGCCACTGCATCTACACCCACCGGTTCTGGGCATAATTCCAGGTCAAAGGCTTCCAAAAGACGCTCGATCCGATCCTTCAGCGTCGGCTCGACGCGCAGGGTCAGGATTTTGTGCTCATCCACAAACATATAGAAGAAGGGCGACTCGCTCATCGCCCCGAAGCCGACCATGCCATCCTCGCAAAAAAACCCCCTGAACTGGCGTATCGCGTCGAGGAGCAGGTCGATCCCGATCTGGTCATACGAAATGTAGGGGTCGATCTCCCGATACTCGTCGTGTCCTATGAAGTCGAGAATCGGGTACACATGCGCAGGCATGAGACCAAGCAACTGCAGGATCAACGAAGGCAGTCGCTCGGCCGACATCACGATATCGAACACATACCGATCGGGCCATTCTTCGAGTTCGGATCCGTCCTCGGCTCCATCGGCAGCCTCGAACTCCATCGCATACCCCTCAACGGGTTCGATGGGTTCAATGGGATAAACACCCAAGGGAAATGTCATCCCCCCGGTTTGGAAGCACTTGAGATCAGGATCCACAACACATGTATACATCGGGGCCTTTGTTGCGCGACGCGCTCAGTGTAGTCGTCGAGTGCGGACTACCGTTGCGGACATGGAACACAATGATCAACTTCTGGCCTTGTGTGTCGGCAACACACGCACCCGAGCGGGACTTTTCCACAACCAGGAACTCGCGCACGTCGTTGTCTTTCCAAGCCGCGACCCTGCCGAAGCCCGTACCGCACTGGCCCGTCTCCTTGCTGATCACCGTGCACAACCGACCGTTGTCATGGCGTCGGTCAACGACCCCGACGCGGCCACCATCGGACAGATTGCGTCCGAGGTAGCGGGCTCGCCACACATTGGACGCATCGGACGCGATGTGCCGATTCCGCTCCAATACGAACTCGATGATGGCTCGACGGTCGGGCAGGATCGGTGGCTCAATGCGCTGGCTGCCTACAACCGCACCAAGCAGGCCTGCGTCGTCATCGACATCGGCACCGCGATCACCATCGATTTCATTGACGGCGCCGGAGTGTTTCGTGGCGGCGTGATCGCGCCGGGTCTCAACATGATGCTCGATGCACTGCACCGAGGAACAGCCGCCCTGCCCGCAATTGCGTTCACGATGCCGGAAATCGAAAGGGGCACACTCGGGCGCGACACGGCGCACGCGATGCAGCTCGGGGTGCTGGCGGCGGCGCGCGGCCTCGTGCGCGTGCAACTCGAAGCCTGCGCAGAGGTCTACGGCGCTTACCCGCAGGTCATCGCCACCGGGGGCGATATGGCCGTCCTCGAAGCCGATGGATTTGTCGAGCACTTCGTCCCCGATCTGCAACTTCTCGGTGTATCGGCGTGCGTTGCGGCGCTGGCTGCGGATGCTGAGTCGTGAACGTTTGCGCTTCGGTCGAGACTGCGCGAGGCTCGGGCGCGATCGCAATCGTGCGGCTTGCCGGTCCTGATCTGGAGCAATCACTGGCCTCGCTTGGGCTCGCAGAAATTGGCATCGGGCAGGTAAAACTAGCAGATTTCCTCGGCGTTGATCGTGGCATTGCCGCCCGCTGGGATCAAATCACACTCGACCTGATGATTCACGGCGGTCACGGAGTCTTAAAGGCTCTGCTGGATCGACTGCACGATCACGGCATCACGATCGCAAGCGATCTGGCTCCCACCATCGCCTGGCCCGAGGCGGCCGACGACATCGAGGCACGCATGCTCGACATGCTCTCGCGCGCTCGCGGAACCCGAACAACCGATCTGTTGCTGGCTCAGCCCGCGCGGTGGCGCGCGGCACCAAATGCCACGCCGAACGACGCGCCCGCGCTAGCGCACCTGCTCACGCCGCCCCTCGTTGCGATCTGGGGTCCGGCGAACATCGGCAAGTCAACGCTGGTCAATCGCCTTGCGCGCGAATCCGTCTCGGTGGTGGCCGACATCGCCGGCACGACGCGCGACGCGGTTTCGGTGCACGTCCAACTCGACGGGCTGGTGGTGCGACTGCTCGACGCACCGGGCGTAGCCGACGATGAAACAGATCCCCTCGTGCTCGAGGCAACACACATCGCACACGCGCTGGCTTCGAGAGCGAGCCTTATCCTGCTCTGCGGCGATGCAGAATCACCAGCACCTCCAACCTTTGCACCCATACGCCACGACGCGAACGCGACATCGCCAGACTCGATGCTCATCGCCTTGCGTGCCGATCGCGGCAGACCCGATTGGTCGCGCGATCTCGATGTCTCGGCCCTCACGGGCGAGGGAATCGAAGAACTGGCTGCACTGGTGCGCGAGCGTCTGGTGCCCGACCATGTGCTTGCCGATCCGAGGCCCTGGCGTTTCTGGGCGCAGTCTCACTAGACTCACGGTCATGCCGACACTGCTGTGTGTTCCCATCATGGTCTCTGATGCTGCGACTGCCCTGGCCGACGCCGAATCGGCGCGCCATGCCGGCGCGGATCTTGTCGAGTTCCGCGTTGATGCTTTCGTTGAAGCGATGCTCGAACACGGAGGCGATGCGCTGCGGGCTTCGCTCGATCTGGTCGCGGGTTGTGCGCTGCCGAGCATTGTGACGTGCCGCCCGTCGTGGGAAGGGGGGCACTACGAGGGCTCTGAGGAAGATCGGCTCGAACTCATCGAAGGGCTTGTGGCCAGTGATCGCGGCCCGGCGTATGTCGATGTCGAACTCGCAGCGTTTTCGCGCACGCCGAATCTGGCCCAGCGCCTCCGATCCGCCCGCTCTGGCGCAGGCATGCACGCGAGGTTGATTGTTTCGATCCACGACTTTTCAGGGCGCCCGGCTGACCTCACGCGGCGAGTGATCGCGCTCGAGGCACTCGGGATTGCTGATGTGGCGAAAATCGCCTTTCGGGCGCGGAGTCTGCGTGACTCACTCGAACTCTTCGAGATCGCGCGCGACGGGCAGCGGCCGACAATCGCGCTTGGCATGGGCGAGTTCGGGTTGATGAGTCGCATTCTCGCGCCGCAATGCGGCGCGTTCCTGACATTTGCATCCTTGCGTGACGAATCGGCCACCGCGCCGGGTCAGCCGACGCTGGCTGCACTCCTCAATACTTACCGTCTCCGCGCCATCACGCGAAAAACGCTTGTTTACGGCATTATCGGCTGGCCCGTCAGTCATTCGATGTCGCCGTTGGTTCACAACGCAGGTTTTGAGGCTGTCGATCACGATGGTGTGTATGTCCCGCTCCCGATCGCAGCCGATGGCGACACCGCCGCGACGTACGCGAGTTTCAAAGCCACACTGCTCTCACTGGTTGAGGACACGCACCTCAACTTCGCGGGTGCAAGCGTTACGCTGCCGCACAAGGAACATCTCGTCGCGCTCGCCCGCGAGCAGCACTGGGCGCTGGATGATCTCTCGGCTGGATGTGGTGCCGCCAACACACTATGGCGCGCTGCGGACGGCACATGGCAAGTGGGCAACACCGACGCCCCAGCCGCAGTCGATCCGCTTGCGCGGATGCTGGGCGCACTGGCGGACTCGCGCGTGATCGTGCTGGGTGCGGGCGGCGCGGCGCGGGCGGTGGCTTTCGAACTGTCGCGGCGCGGCGCGAGCGTGCTGATTGTCAATCGTTCGCCCGAGCCTGCGGCCGCGCTGGTCCGCGCGTTGAACGAAGCAGGCCATGATCGCGCCCGGGCTGTCGAGCTTGAAGCCGTCACGCATGCCGACGCGATCATCAACTGCACTTCCGTGGGCATGAAAGGCGGACCCGCCCCGGACGACTGCCCGATTTCTCCCGAACACCTTTCCAGAATCGGGGGTTTGCGAATTGTGCAGGACACCGTGTACACACCCATCGAAACATCGCTTCTCAAGGAAGCCGAACATTGTGGGATCCGAACGATCGATGGCGTCGAAATGTTTGTCGGGCAGGCGGCTGCGCAGTTCACGCGATGGACGGGCCGGCCCGCACCGACGGGTCTCTTCGAACGGGTCACACGCGAGATGTTGGCCCGCTGAAGGAGCGAGCCATGCGTTGGTTGACCGAGAAGCACGTGCTTTACCCTGATCTGTACTGCTGGTATGTGCTCGCAGCAACGCTCGACATCCTTATGACCACCATTGTCATGACGCATTTTGATGCGATTGAAGTCAATCTCATCGCGGCGCATCTCATTGAACGCTTCGGATTCGTTGGTCTCATCCCGCTCAAGTTTGCAACGGTCGTGCTTGTGGTATTGATCTGCGAGTATGTCGGACGCGAGCGGCACATGACCGGCCAACGCGTCGCAATCACGGCAGTTGGTCTGTCGAGCCTGCCTGTTGTCGCAGCACTGGCGCAAGTCGGATTGGTGATGCTCGTTCTATGAAGAACGACTGCTGGCCCGATGTTGCCCAATGCGGCGTACTCTTGGTGTGTGCGATTCATGAGACTCATTGTGCTGCTGATGTACGCAGTGTTCGCCTGCGCGTGCGCGAGGGTTCCGCCGACGCCAGAGGCGGATGATGCCCCCGACGCGGCGCGGCTCGTGGTGCTCAGCCCGGCGCTGACGATCATGCTTGCCGATGTGGGCGCACAGCACCTGATCGTTGGACGTCACGACTTTGATCTGACACTGCGTCACCTGCCCGCAGCCGGGCATCAGGGGGCCATTGACTACGAAATGCTGCTGTTGCTCCAGCCGACGCACGTGCTCATCGAATGGGGAGAGCGTGCGCTACCGACAAGGCTGGTCGCCCTGTCTGCGCAGCACAATTGGGAGCTCGAGCATGTGACCCTGCTCACGCTCGATGACATCTCTCGCGTAGCCGACGACATGCATACCCGCTTCGGCGCGAAGCCGGAAAGTGAACCGCCGAGTGCAGTGCTCGCGCGGGCACTTGAACCGCGCAGGCCATCGCTGGTCGGCGTGGGCCGCGTGTTGTTGCTGGGCACGCTCGACCCACCAGCCGCTCTCGGGCCCGGCTCGTGGCATCATCAGATGCTGCTGCGTCTGGGTGCCACACCCGCGATCGAGCACGGCACGCCGTGGATCGAACTCGACCGTGAAGATTTGCTCACACTCGCGCCCGACGTGATTGTGCTCATGATGCCGCGTGAAGGCGGCATGGGCATTGGCGCGACCGGTGCCGACGCAGTGAGCCAGCTCGGAACAATCGCAACCCTGCGCTTGCCCGCGATCGAGAACAGTCGCGTCGCGGTACTCGACGGCCCGCTCTACCTCACACCCAGCACGGCCATGACCGCGTGCGCCCGCGATCTGGCCAGCGTGCTTGGGGCATGGGCAGAGGCGGAGGAGGCGGATTGACGCAAATCGCAGCGCCTATCGCGCCACATCGTGAGGCAGTGTGTCGAGCACATTCTGAACAATCGCATCGGTCGTGACGCCTTCAGCCGACCCCTCGAAGTTCAGAATCAGACGGTGGCGAAGTGCCGGCAGCGCGATGGCACGCACATCGTCGATGCTGATCGCGGCGCGGCCATCGAGCAGCGCGCGACACTTGGCACCGAGCATCATCGCCTGCGCCGCGCGAGGGCTGGCACCAAGCCGCACATACTGCTGAACCATCGGCGTGGCAAACTCGCCCTTCGAACCAAGGCTCGCATCGGCCGGATGCGTCGCCAGAACCAGACGCACCGCATAATCGACCACACGCTCGGCCGCGGCCACACGCCGCACCAGTGCCTGATGCGCAATGATCTGCTCAGCCCCGATCACCGGCGTCACCTGCAGCAGTGAGCCTCCGGTCGTGCGGTTGACGATCTCGGCCAGTTCCGTACGCGACGACGTGCCCACGAGTAGTTTGAAGAAGAACCGGTCGAGTTGGGCTTCGGGCAATGGATATGTGCCCTCCTGCTCGATGGGGTTCTGCGTCGCCATGACAAGGAACGGCGCGGGAAGTTCGTGCGTTGTGCCGGCAACGGTCACACTGCGTTCCTGCATCGCTTCGAGCAGTGCCGATTGCGTCTTTGGTGTCGCGCGATTGATCTCGTCAGCCAGGACAATCTGGGCAAAGATCGGCCCGGGCTGAAACGAAAACTGCCGCTCCAGGCGACCATGCTCGCCTTCAACTTCGACAACAATCGTTGTGCCGGAGATGTCGGCAGGCATCAGGTCGGGAGTGAACTGAATGCGCGAAAACTCGAGCGAGAGGGCGCGGGCCAGCGTCCGGACCAGCAGCGTCTTGCCAATGCCGGGAACGCCTTCGAGCAGCACATGCCCACCAGAGAACAAACTCGTCAGCACACCATCGACCACGTCGGCCTGCCCGACCATGACACGCCCGATCTCGTCTCGAAGCCGGGCGTAATCCTCGCGAAACCGCGCGGCTGCCGCCAGTGCGGCTTCGGGTGAGTCAGATGCTGGCAACTGCGAGTCGGTCATGGTGCGTGAAGCGTACGCGAGCAAAACCACCAGAGATCGCAGGGCCCTTGGGCGAGGCTCATCGCATGGCCAACCACGCGATGTAGCACCCATACAACGCCATCAACACGCCGCCTTCGATGCGCGAGATGGTGCGGCCCGATCGTGCCATCGGCAGCAGAATCAACGCAAAACCCGTCATCACCAACAAGTCGACTACCCCGCCCACAGGCACATCGCTCGGCGCGATCGTTGTCGTGATTCCCCAGATGAATAGCAGATTGAAGATGTTCGACCCCACGATATTTCCGACCGCCATGTCGGTGCTGCCGCGACGGGCCGCGACAACGCTTGTTGCAAGCTCGGGCAGACTCGTACCTACGGCAATCAGCGTCAGCCCGATCACAACCTCCGGCACACCGATTGACCGAGCCAGATCGGACCCGCCGCGCACGGTCAATTCTCCGCCCACGACCATAACCGCCAGACCGCCGAATATGCACGCTGCGATCATCAGCCCACGCATATGGGCTGCTGACTCCTGAGGCTCCGCGTCGATGATCACATCGCTCTGGCGCTGCCCGATCGCATCATTGATGGTGTAATACAGAAATACGGCAAAGAGGAGCAGCAGGATCAGCCCGTCACTGCGCGCGAACGAATCGCTCGCCCCATCTAGAAAGGCGTTAAGCCCGAGCACTGCCGCTGCAACGCTCGCCAGCACGAGCATCGGAATCTCGCGGCTGACAATCGAGCGGTGCACGGCGAGCGGCCGATACAGCGCGGTCATGCCGAGCAGTAAACCGATGTTGGCGATGTTTGACCCGATGATGTTGCCAAAACCGATCTCGCTCTGACCGCGAAACGCCGCTGCCAGATTGACCACGAGTTCCGGCGTGCTGGTGCCGAATGCCACAACCGTCAATCCGATGATGACCGGAGCGATCCGCAATCGCCTCGCCAACGCCGTTGCGCCGCGCACGAGCAGTTCGCCGCCAACGATGAGCAGTCCCAAGCCGACGACCAGCAAGAGCACGCTGAACATGACCAGATCGTATCAGCCACCACCGCCTTGTAGGAGTTGCCCGGTTCGCCTGCCCGAACTCAGACGCTCTGCTCGGCCCGTTTGTCGCGCGTGAGCTGCGCATAGGCGTTATGGCTGTGGATCGACTCGAAGTTCTCCGAGTTGATGCGATACCACCGGATGCGTTCGTCCCCATCAAGCGTGAGCGAAAGATCGCGCACGATATCCTCGACAAACTTAGGGTTATCGAAGGCCTTTTCCGTGACGTACTTCTCGTCCGGGCGCTTGAGCACCGCATACACCGGATGAGAAGCCGCCGACTCCAGATGCTCGACCAGATCCTCGATCCAGACCAGTCCATCAAAGCGGATATCGGCCGAAATGCGGCAGCGCTGGTTGTGCGCGCCGTACTCCGAAATCTCCTTCGAACACGGGCACAGGCTCGTCGCCGGTGCAGAAACGCTCAAAATGAAATCCGTCTCCCCATTGGCGGTGCACTCGAAACGCACTTCATAGTTCATCAGCCCGGGTTGCCTTGTCACCGGTGCGAACTTCGTGACGAAGTATGTGAAACCGACTTCAAGGTGTGCTTCTTCAGCCTCAAGCCGCTCCTTGATCGCATGCGTGATCATCGGAATGTCCTCAGGCGTGATCGGTTCGCCAGCGTGTTCGTTGAGCACCTCCAGGAACCGGCTCATGTGCGTGCCCTTCTGCGTGTGCGGCAGCGCAACATACATATTGATCGACGCGACCGTGGTCTGCTCCTTGCCGTCCTTCGTGCGCAAACGAATCGGATATGTCACGTCCTTGACGCCCACCCGATCAATCGCGACGAGTCTGGCATCGCGAGAAGCCTGAACATCCGGCATCGGATTTGAAGCGCGAGGTGTACCCATGAAAATTCCCATTTCATCCGTCCATTCAATCTGTGCCTGTTGCCGGCCTCCCGCGCATCAGCAACAACTCACACGCGCCCGGCATCAAACGCCTTCGCTCACCGCACGCCGACGGATTTCGCGTGCTGTGTTTTTCCGACCGAAGCAGCAGCCCACCCAAGCCCGATCGGCACTCCCACCAGCAAGCCCGCTGCCCAATCCAGGGGTTGAACCATCACAGGCCCCGGAACAGTCCCAGCCGCAATCGCCCCGACCAGTCGATCCGACCCTGGTGCAAAAAGCCCGATCAGTGGCCCAATCGCCGCTGCCAAGACCACCGAAGTATAGATCGGCAACGGTGACACCGGCTTGTCACTCAGCGCGATCGAAGTCAACCTCCCCAGAGCCCCGGCCGCGATTCCACCGATAATCGCCCCCAGCAACGCCTGCCCCCGCATCGGGCTGAACACCACGACATGCGCAATCACCAGCGCTGCAAACGCACCTACCGCCATGCCTGCCAGCCCGGCTTTCGAACCGATTTCCTTGATCGGCGAACCATGCCTTGCAAGCCCGTCACCGTGTTTGCTGCTGATTGTGTGCATGAGTGCTGCGAGCACGAGCGCCGCACCCGCAATAATCGCGCCCTCGATCGCGAGCTTCACCAGAGTCCAAGCCGCCGGATCGAGTGCCAGCACGCGCGTCACCAACCCCGTGCGCCAGGCCGCCCACGACAGCACAAGCCCCGCACTGAGCATGCCCGTGCGCTCATCAACAAACTTTGCCCCCGCCAAGCCGACCAACGCCGCTGCTGCAACGCACACAATCCCGACCATCAGCCCCCAGACCGGAGAAACTCCAACCAAAAGCGTGACATCCGGCCCACCATCGCTCGCCCGAAGCCCCCCGACCAACGTACCGACCAGAGGCCCGACCAGAAACAGTGCGAGCAGAGGCAAGACCCATCGACCGATATGCTGTACCATGGTGACGGATCTTCCGCCCGCCGAAGGCTCAGGGCAAGTGCTCGCCATCATGAACGACCACCCCAGACATCCCCGACGCCCCGATCTCCTGCTCAGCGATCTGACCAGCGAGTTGCTCTGGCCGTCGCTCTTCCGCGCCGGCACGCTCGCCTTCCGTCCCGGAAGGCTGCTCATCGCCTTTGTCACTCTGGTTCTGATCGGCCTGATCGGGTCGCTCAGCCGCATCTGGTCCGAAGCACCCAGTTTCGCCGATCGTGTCGGCCAGGTCGTCGGAGGCGTATTCCGGTCTATCGGAGCCTCGCTCGATGGCCTCAACCTCGCAAGGCCCTGGGATCTGCCACTCGGCGAAGCCGGAGCCGCCGGATTCTCCCTCGTTCTGTCCGCCCCGGTCGTCCTGCTTCGCGAATATCCCGTCAGTTTCTTCCTGCTTGGCCTCCCCATGCTGGGGGTCGCCCTCGTCGGATGGGGCGCGATCTCGCGTTCAGCCTCGATCGAGTTCGCGCTCGATGTCCCCGAATCCGATTCCACATCGCTCGCGCGCGCCCTGCGCTCATTGGCTGCACTGCTTCAAGCCTTTCTCGGCCCGATCCTCATCGCGGGTCTTGTCGCGCTCGTCATGGGCAGCATCGCGTGGATTCTGTTCTCGCTCCCGGTGGTTGACCTTCTCGGTGCTGTACTCTTTGGCTTGGGAGTCATTGTTGCCCTCCTTCTGGTCACCTTTCTGTCGCTCTGGCTGGCATCGCTTCCGATCCTGCCCGCTGCTGTCATGTGCGAAGGGCCCGATGTCTTCGATGCCGTTCAACGCGGGCTGGCTTACGTCGTCCGCAAGCCTCTTCGGTATGCCCTCTATCTGCTCGTGCTCGTGGCGGTGGGAGCGGTGCTCACTGCGATCGTCAGCCTGCTTCTCTACGCCGCCGATCGCTTTGCGACCGGCGCGAGCGTGATGTTTCTCTCACCCGAATACGCAGAGAAATTGTCAGACCTGACGCAGGTCCATAGCACGCTGCTCACACGAATCTTGGGATTCTGGCGCTCCATGCTCCAGATCGCGCTTGGTGCATTTGTGTTCAGTTACGTCGGTTCGGCGTCGGCCGTGTTGTACTTGCTGATGCGCAAGCTCGTCGATGGCCAGACCCCCGCCGACATGCCCAAGACCTGAACGCACGCCGCAAACCCTCAACCTCAAAGTCTGTCTGCGCGGTTCACGCCAGGCCGTCGATCGCATACCGCGCGATAGGCGGTGCGTCGAGCCCGGTCACGATCTTCCAGAACGCCTCGCCCGACTGATCGACGATCCACGACTGGAACTGGCCGCGTGGGTCGTCGGCATACACATCGAGCGCGGGGCCCCCGATGAAGGCCGCCCGTTGAAGCAGCAGCAGATCGTCCGACGCAAACTCGCACTCGGCAGCCACCCCCGCCATCACATCCGCAAGTTCTCCGAACAGCACATGGTCATGCCGAAGCAGCACATCTGCGTCGTTCCAGACGAAGTACCGATAGCGCGCCGCAGGTCGCCCGCGGAACGTGTGCCGACTCCGAAGCAGACTCGCAATGCCGCTCGTGCCACCGATCCGGCGCTCCAGAGGCGGGCCAGGCAGCAGACTCTCCAACTGATGGCAGAATGACTCGAGGTCGTTGATGAAACGCCCGTGCAGCACGCACACATCGGTGTCCCGCTGCACGCCAAAGAACTGCTGAAGTGTGGCAGAAAACTGCAACCTGCGGTAGGTCTTGCTCGACCAGGCCACCAGATGGTGGTCATCGAGCATGGCCATGACCTCGGGCTGCCACTCAACCACCGCGAATGGCGATTCAGATTTGCGAAACAGCACACTCATGGAGGCGAACCTGTCCTCATCAACAGCCTTCCTTGGCTGCGCGATCTCTCTCTACTCTCGGGTACGGCAAATCAATCGTGCTTGCCCAGCACAGCAAACACACCCACAGTGTGCCTCGACTTGACCGAAATGCCAGTCAGAACAGAAGAAATCACCCCCTCAATGGGTCAGATTTCTACTTCCGGACCCGTACAGCATAATAAAATCGCTTGTATGGGTCACAATGCCACCTGTTTATGGGGTTGTTCGGCGCAGAATAACAAACTGCTCACCAGCGGACACCGACAACATGCGCCGTCCTTCAGCGTCCGGTCGCACCACGCCGTTCTCGGACACTTGCAGCTCAAACCCGTCAGCAAGATCCTCGCTCCGGAGGGTTGCGGTCCACCGAAGGTCGTCCGCTCGTGCCATGGTCTCGCCCTGCCAATCGTTACCCCGATGCCCGATCAGCACAACCGCCCCAGCCGAAAGTTCGACTCGGACGTCAACCGCGATCGTGATCTGTCGATTCAGCCGCCTCTGGCGAAGATACTCGCCCAGCGCGTTGGCACCGCCCGTATCGCCAGCACCAGCCCCCACCGGTTCGGCAATCATGCTCGGACCCGCACGCTGCGACGACACGATCCAGAAGCACAGCAGGGCCACGATCGCAATCGGCGAAATGAGCCAGAACGTCAGGGCTACCTTTCGAATCTGCACGAAATGACCATAGCGCGCACCTCACGCCGAGGCCGAAGCGCCACGCTGCGATCAACGCTTCATGGCTTCCTGGAACCGCCTCGCAACTTCGCCCCAGTTCACGACGTTCCACCACGCAGTGACGTAATCCGGTCTGCGATTCTGGTAGTGCAGGTAATACGCATGCTCCCACACATCCAGCCCGAGAATCGGCGTCCCGCTGCACCCAGCGACCGCGTCTCCCATGAGCGGGTTGTCCTGATTGGCAGTCGAACACACCGCCAGTGACCCGTTACGCACAACCAGCCACGCCCAACCCGAGCCAAAGCGTGCTGCAGCAGCGTCCGAAAAGGCTTTGCGGAACTCATCAAGCCCGCCAAAGGACTTGGTGATAGCGATGGCCAGATCACCCGAAGGTTTGTCTCCGCCGCCTTGCCCGAGCGGTGCCATGACCTTCCAGAAGAGCGAATGGTTGTAATGCCCGCCGCCGTGGTTGCGGACAGCCATGAACTTGTCTTTCGGAAGATCCCCGATGTGCTGCATCAAGTCTTCGATCGGACGATGCGCCCAATCAGTGCCTTCGATGGCTTCATTCAGCTTGCTGACGTACGTCGCGTGGTGCTTGCCGTGGTGAATCTCCATCGTGCGTGCATCGATGTGCGGCTCGAGACTCGTGGGGGCGTAGGGCAGTTCTGGGAGTGTGAAGCCCATGTGGATTCTCCTGTGGATTTCTGATAGCGGACGTGGACAATACACCAATTCTGGGGATTCTTTGACAAGAATCGGCGTGTCAAAGCCGTTACACTTGCCCGGACTTGCGTACTTCGCGTATAGTCTACGCTTGAACTTCACCGGGCAGGTGAGGTTGCTCGGGTTGGGATTATCAGACGATAGTCAGCCGTGTTCGTTGGGTCAATGGGCGAATCGGGCTGCGTTCTGAGGCAGGCTGGGACGAATCGAAGTGCGACAAAGCGAGGGGACCGTACGGTTCATAAGTTTCGCACTTTGACCTTTTTGTGGATGAAACTTGTTGTCACTGATGTTCGTATGACAGCATGCGGGAACGAAAATTGAGCAGGGGTGAAGAGGCGGCCCGGTGACATGCGACGTTCCGGGCGATTGCGGGTGGGATTTGGTGAGAAAACCTGATGCTCAAAGGGAATCCCGAGGCCTCCGCGCAGGGCAGGTCGAGTATCCCCTGAAAGTGGCGTCTTGAGATGAGAAATTGTGCCCGAGTTGCACGCTCGGGTGAAATGCCAGTACACTGGCAGCGGCAAGGATCGCTGCGGGAAACCAAAGAAGACCGTCAGGATCGAGCATCGACTGACGGTTCGAATGCGAACCTACCAGGAAGGTAGACGTAAGGATAGGTGTAAGGAACCGATGAAAATGGCCGACTTGAGGCAGACATCTTTGAGCCCCCTGGAGCAGGTACGCAGGCGGCACCGCGTGGGTGTTGTGCGCACTGCCCGCAAGACGAACTCCGCCAGGCAACTGTCGGTCGAAGATGAGCGTTTGCTCAACCAGATCCTGCTGCGCGAGCAGGACTTCATCGACTCCGAAGCGTTCTATGAGGACAGCGCGGAAGAGAAGATTTATGACCGCGCGCCTGATATCCAGAAGCCTGACACCACATGGTATCACCCAGTGATGGATGACCTCTCGGCGACGCGCACGCGTACGGTCAAGAGCGCGCAGCAGGTCATTCTTACCGGGGCTGAGGAAAAGGTGCTGTTCCACCAGTTCAACTACGCGCGTTATCGCGTCTGGAAGTTGCAGCAGGAAGTCAAGGAAAGCCCGTCGCGCAAGCCCTCACCCGAGCAGGCTGAGGACATCCTGCACTGGCACTGCAAGGCCGACCGGATCCGTGAGCAGATCGCGGAGACGAACCTTGCGCTGGTGCTTGCGATGGCCAAGCGAACTCGGATGAGCGAAGTGGACTTTGCGGACCTGGTGAGTGAAGGAAACATGGCGCTGCTCCGCGCTGTCGACAAGTTCGACGCCGGTCGCGGATACAAGTTTTCGACCTATGCCTGCCGGGCGATTCTCAAGGCGTTCAGCCGCCAGGGGATGAAGCTGAGCAAGTATCGTCAGCGATTCCCCACCGACTTCGATCCGAAGCTCGAGAAGTCCAACTATCTCGAGACCAAGCGGGCGACGTTCGAGAAGGACGCTGCGGAAGAGGTCCGCGAGATCGTGCTCAATAACCGTGCCGATCTGACGGATGTCGAGCGGACGGTGATTGAACACCGCTTCGGACTCGAGTCGGATACGGGTGAAAAGCCCATGACGCTCGAACAGGTCGGACAGATCATCGGGGTCACGAAGGAACGCGTGCGTCAGATCCAGAACAAGGCGATGGAAAAGATTCGCCTTGAGCTCGAAGCCAAGTTCCTTGGAACCAAGGAAGAGCCCGAGCCGGAAGAATTGGCCGAGGCCGCTTCGGCCTGACATGCAAGACCTTCGAGCCGGATCCTTCTGGATCCGGCTTTTCTTTTGTTCCCCTACCAAGTGCAACCCGCCGAGTCGGATGTTGCAAGGCGGAAAAGCAACCCGAACACTGTTCGGTGCGAACAAGTGGTTGCCCGGCTCCAGCGCAGGATGCGCGGTCCATGACGGCAAACCCCGGACGCAGGACGCGTGCACAAGTCGGATCGGTCGGCTACGCTCAAAGGCGCGAGGATGGGTCGTGGGATGACGTGCCAACGTCAGACACTCGCGCACAACTCAAGGATCTGCATGTCGAGCGCAGGCTCGACACAGGAGGACGCGTTTTCATGTCTCTGAGTTCCGAAACACCGACCGACGCGGCAGACGTCGGACATGTTGCACCGCTCGTCATTGAGCAACGCAAAGACCCGCACTCCACTCGGTGGGGAAAGTTCCTTCAAGCCACGATCAAGTTCAAGGCTTCGGACCTGATCATGAAGTCAGGGCAATCGCCCAAGGTGCGCCTGCGTGGTGCGCTCAAGCCTCTGGACACTGAGCCGGTGACGGCTGAGGAGTTTATCCAGATTGCCAAGCACATCCTGACCCCGGAACAGTTCAGGGATCTGCACAAGTTCGGGTCGGTGGACTTTGCGTACGACTACGACGACGAGAACCGTTTTCGCGTGAACCTGTTTCAGGCTCGCGGGCGTCTGTCAGTTGCGGCCCGACTGATCACGAGCAATATTCTGCCGTTCGAGGGGCTGTACCTTCCACCGATCATGTCCGAGATCGCGATGCAGCCTCAGGGCATCGTGCTGCTCTGTGGCGTGACGGGTTCGGGCAAGTCGACGACGATTGCGTCGATGCTCGATTTTGTGAACGCTCGCAAGCCGGTGCACATTGTGACGCTGGAAGACCCGATCGAGTACATCTTCACGGATCGCAAGGCCACGATCAATCAGCGCGAGATCGGGATTGACTGCCTGGACTTCAAGACCGGTCTGCGGGCACTGGTGCGTGAGAACCCGGACATTGTGCTGGTGGGTGAAATGCGTGACAACGAGACGTTCTCTGCGGCGTTGCATGCAGCTGAGACGGGCCACCTGGTGTACGGAACGATCCACGCTTCGAGCACGACGCAGACGTTCAGCCGCATCTACGGGTTGTTCCCGCCTGAGGAAGTGGAAGAAGTCCGCAAGATTCTGGGATATCAGATGCGTGCGTTTGTGTATCAGAAGCTGCTTCCGACGTTGCACGAGCACATTCACCGGATTCCCGCGATCGAGATCCTGATCAATAACGCTGTTGTGCGGACCCACATCCTGGAAGGTCGCGAGGGTGAATTGCGGGAGTTCATCAACTCGGTCGAAGCACGCAAGACTGGGATGGTGGACTTCAACCAGTCGCTGGTGGAGTTGGTGGAGAACGAGTTCATCCATATGCGCGTCGCGCTCGAGGCAAGCCCGAACGTGGACGAGTTGAATATGAGGCTGAAGAAGCTCGGATGAGTGGCCCATGTCGAGGTCGCATCGGCCGATCGTTCGGCGTATCCTCTTCGGCTGTCCGGTGCCGTGGGGCTTGGCAGCTGCAGGGCGGCGGCGCCGCATCCGCACGCGTCTTTTTCCCTGACGCACGCGTCGGCCTGAAGGTCGGGGGCGTGATGATGGAGGTAAATCCAAGGTGACCGGGTCATCCATGCTCAACATGCACGCAACGCTTTCGGCGATGGAAGGTTTCTTTCTCGTCGGGTGGTGGTTTGCCCTTCTGGTCCTCCCTCCGATCCTTGGGTGGGCTTGGCTCGTGTCAACGGTGTTTGACAAGCACGCGCAACGGTTCTTCCTCGGGCGGGACAAGTGGAATCTTGTTCACATGCTGTTTGGCATGGCGGCGGTTGCGGTCATGGTGTTACTCCCGATTCCGGGTATCGTCGGGTTCCTGGTGTCGTACGCGAGCATGCTGGCCATTCTGGCGCTGAACATCGGAATCTTTGTGGTCGTGACGAATCGGGACACGGAGCGCGTGCCGGAGACGGCGAGGCTGAAACTTGATTTTTCGGCCATGCAGGCGCGGCAACAACAGAAGGCTGCCAAGAAGCAGGCTGCGACGGTTGCGTTGTCGATCACGGGTCCGGACAAGAAAACTGTCGAGGCGCCGGGCAAGGAAACGCCGGAGTACGAAGTTCGTATTGCGGCCGAACAGTTTTACATCAATGGCGCGCGGCTTGGCGCGTATCAACTTGATCTCGCCCCGACGAAAGACGGGTATCAAGTCAGTTTTCTCGTCGACGGCGTGCGGCAGGCGGGCGAGAAACTTGCGACGAACAACGCGGTGCAGATCATCGATTTCTGGAAAGCCGCTGCGAAGCTGGACGTTAAAGACCGCCGCCGCCGCCTGACGGGGCAAGTCAGCGTCAAGACTGAGGCTGAGACGGTTCCTGTGCGTGTGATGTCGATGGGTTCGCAAGGTGGAATGCGACTGACGATGACGCTCAACCCGGGTGTGGCGGTGCGTCGCAAGGCCGATCAACTGGGATTGCTCGATCAGCAGTACGAGGTGGTTCGAGCTCTCGCTGCAGAGGGCGACGGGGTGGTGCTGCTCGGCGCGCCAGGGCACAATGGCCGGACGACGACGCTGTATGCGATGCTCAAGTTGCACGACGCGTACACATCGAATGTGCAGACGATCGAGATGGAGCCTCAGGACTCGCTTGAAGGCATTCGGCAGATCACGTTCGATCCGTATAAGGAAGGTGCAGAGTATTCGGTGACGGTGCGGTCGGTGTTGCGGCGTGACCCTGACGTGGTGGGCATCGCCGAACTGCCGGACGAAGCGACGGCACGCGAAATCGCAGGCTCAGATGTCGAGCGTTCGAGGACGTATGTGTCGCTGAATGTGAGCGAGGCACTGGCAGCGGTGCAGGTGTTTGTGAAGGCGGTGGGAGATCCGGCCAAGGCGTCGGCCTGTTTGCGTGGCGTGATAACGCAGAAACTGGTGCGCAAGTTGTGCGAGAACTGCCGGGTGCCATATCAACCAACGCCGGACATGCTCAAAAAGCTCGGACTGCCTGCAGAGAAGGTCAAGCAGTTGTTCAAGAAGGGCGGGCAGGTGCTGATTCGAAACAAGCCGGAAATCTGCCCGGTGTGTCAGGGGATCGGATATCGCGGGCAGACAGGTTTGTTCGAGGTCTTCCGCATCGGTCCAGCCGAACGGGAGATGATCAAGGCGCAGAACTGGAGCGGGCTGCGAGCGGAGTTCCGCAAACAAGGCCTGCCGACATTGAATCAGGCGGCATTGCGTCGTGCCGTCGAAGGGGCGACAAGCATCGAGGAGATTTCGCGGATTTCTTCGGGAGGCGGATCGGGCGGCGGCGGGGCCAAGCCGGCGCAGCCTCCGGTCGAAGGTTCACAACAGGCAGCCGCGTCGTAAAAGCATCGTCCACGACAGGGCCTGCACTTAGGCAGAGGACACAGTCATGATTCTGAATCTCATCGTTCTGGCACTGGTGGCGTTGGTGGCCTACCTCTGGTCGATCAAGGGTTTCTTTTCGTCGTTCCTGCACATGGTGTGCGTGATCATCGCGGGTGCGGTGGCGTTCGGCGTGTGGGAGCCGGCCTCGATCATGGTTCTGAACATGGCACCGACGCGCGGGCCTCTGGCATCGTTGTCGGGCAACGCATGGGGAATTGGGCTGCTGCTGCCATTCGCGGTGTCGCTGCTGCTGCTGCGCGTTGTGACGGACAAGTTCATAAGGGCCAACGTCAATCAGGCGACGCTCGTGAACTACATCGGTGGCGGCGCGTGTGGTGTTGTCTCGGGCATTCTGGCGGTTGGGATCATGGTCATCGGGTTTGGTTCGTTCCGCTTTACCGACTCAACAATGGGCATGGGCTACAAGCCGATCTGGCACACCTCGGAGCGAGCGACCAAAGGTGGAAGTCTGGTCGATCAGGGAGGGCTGTGGGTGCCAGCGGACAAGCTCACTGGCATGTTCTACAGCCATCTGTCGCAGGCATCGTTCAGCGCGCCCGAGCCGCTCTCGAAGTGGCACCCTCAGCCTCATCTCGAAGGCCCGAGCTCGCGCCTGACTTACAACGACGGGGCAACACGCAACACATTGCGCCCGCGCGATGTCGAGTTCAGAGGAATGTACATCGTTGGCAAGGAAGACGGAACGTCGCCTGCGAATGAACTGCTCATCGATTCATTTACCCCTGATGCGCAGAAGTACGTGAACATCAAGGGCGAACCTGTGCCCGCGGGCAAGTTGCTGGGCGTGAAGTTCGAACTTGGCAGCGAAGCGAAGGAATCGACGGGTCAGCACATGATCAGCCCGGGGCAGTTGCGTCTGCTGGTCGAGCCGCTCGATGCAGCGGGCCGGCCGACGGGCGAGCCTTCGATCAATATTTTTCCAGTAGCACTGATCAGTCAGGGGGATTCGGCGGTTGCGGATTCGTACGGCCGGTGGCGTTTCGATGCTGAGGGGCTGCATGTGTCGTCGGTGGGCGGTGGTTCGAGCGCTCTGATGTCGGCCGAGTTTCTGGTGCCGGCTCGGACGCGACCGATCGCGCTGTATGTCAAGAACACGCGACTTCGACTCGACAACGTCGCGGAAGAGTCCGCTCGCTTCGGCAGCGCCAGCATGCGTGACGCGCAGATTCGCGCCGGAACGATTCTGCGCTCGGCTCGTATGACGACCCTCGATCGCTCGCGCGCGGTGCGCATCGGCGAATCGGACATCAGCACCAGCGGCGGTAACACTGTGATCGTCATCTCGACGCGACTGAGTATGCAGCGCGCGTTTCAGACGGCCCAGAAGCGAAGCCTTGATCTGAACGACAACCGTCGCATTGTTTCGGGTGTTGGATCCTGGACTCCGGCCGAGGTGAGCCGAGGACGCGACATTGCACAGAATCTGAAGGTGGATCGGTTTTACGTCCCGGATGGTACGTTGATGGTGCAAGTTGACGTTGGGCCTGGTTCGGCGGGGAGTTTGCTCGGCGAAGTCGGGCGCAATGCGGGAGCCAATGACGCGTACTACCTGATTGACACGCAGGGTACGGCGTATCAGGCGATCGGATACATCTACGAAGATAAGAACCGCTACGACATCAGGTATATGCCGGGGCAGCCGATCAACGGAGTGGCAGACCTTGCGGTGCCGGGGTTGTCAGGCGTGCGCGACGATCAAAAACTCACCCTGCTGTTTGCCGTATCGCGTGGGGTTCAGTTGCAGTCGTTCGTGATTGGAGACAAGGTAGTCTTTGAACTCGAAAAGCCTCGCCTGCTTGACGATCGCGTCGATTGATGCTCGAGGTTGGCCATTGAGCGAGGTGATGACGTAGAGTTGTGTGTTCGGCCGTGTGCCCGAGTGGTCCAAGGGGACGGATTGCAAATCCGTTATTCGTGGGTTCGAATCCCACCGCGGCCTTTCCTGCCTGTTGGTTTACGCCCGCGCGTTGCGACGTTTCGTCTGGACCGAGGACGGGCTTGCGTCGCCCTGTTTGCGGCTTAGCTGACCGTACAATCCGCATTCTGGCAGGAGAACTTGATGCGAGTGATGTTTGCGAAGAACGTGGCGTGTGGGTTGCTCGGAGTGTGCTCGCTTGCCTCTGCGTCACTGGCGATGCACTTCGAGGCAATCTTTTTGCCCGAGCCGGACTCAGTTGTGGCCGCTGCGGTCGCGACGCCGCACGGGGAAGAGTTGCCGAGGTGGGCTCTGCGTTCGACAGAGCGTGTCGGGTTGGTCGATGTGCATCACTTGTCACTTACAAGCCAGCTGTGGCGCAGCGCGGAGGAAGTTGATCGGCCGCAATGGACGCACAATGTTGTCGTGGCGGTGCCGATGCAGCGCAAGGCCGACCGCCTGATGCTGATGATCGGTGGCGGTCGATTTCGCGATGCAGCAAGCCCGAGCGCGACACAACAGACTGCGGCTGCAGCGATGATGTCAGGTCTTGCGGTGGCGTATGTGGACAATGTTCCAGCGCAGCCACTCGATTTTGCTCATGATGAGGCGGGGCCTCTGGTCGAAGACGCGATTCTCTCCGAGTCGTGGGTCAGGAGCCTGGAGACAAACGACCCGACATGGATCGTGCATAAGGCGATGGTGCTGGCGGTGCGTGGTGCCATGACATCGATCGAGGAGCATCTGGGCGGGCTGGAAACGCCGATCACGCTTGATGGATTTACGCTCATGGGCGGCTCGAAGCGAGGCTGGACCGCATGGCTGACGGCACTCGAGGATGAGCGTGTGAGGGCGGTCATTCCGGCGGTGATTCCGCTCTTGAATATGAGGCCGCACTTTGAGCATCACAAGGCAGCGTATGGGTTCTGGGCACCGACGCTCAAGGATTACGAAGAGCGCGGGCTGCTCGAACGCATCGACGCGGCAGACTTCGGACGCATCGCGCAGCACGTCGATCCGTTTTTTCGCCGCGATGAGCTGACGTTACCAAAGTACATTGTCAATGCGGCTGGCGACGAGTTCTTTTTGCCCGATTCGGATCAGTTCTATATCGGCCAACTGCCCGGACACACGAGTCTGCTCGTCAGGTCGGGCGCCGGGCACAGCGTCACGAATGCGGACGGAGTGATTGAATCGATCATGGCATGGGCAGTGACGGAGGCTTCGCTCGGTGTCGAGGCGATCCCGACCATCGCTGTTGAGTATGAAAGCGGTTCGCTTACGGTCACTGCAAGCACAAAACCCGAGCGTGTCACGCTGGCCACGATGACCAACGCGACGGTTCGCGACTTTCGCACCGTTACGGTCGGACGCGAGTGGGCACGCGAGGCCATCGAGCCAAATGATGATGGTCGATTCGTCGCAACATTGGCGGCCCCTGATGCGGGTTGGACGGCGCACGTGGTGGAGGTGACGTTCGTCACACCTTCAGGCCTCAGACTGATCGTGTCGTCACAGTTGAAGGTGCTGCCTGAGATGTTGCCGTTCAGCGATGCCGCGTCAATCGAAGTCATTGAATGACCCCAGGCGCAGTGTGATCGCGCGTGCTGGCGCAGACGCTGGGCTCTGGGGTGATGTTGGACGGGCTGGGCGACAGACAGTGATGAGGCGCGATCTCGCGCGGACATGCGTTTTGTTCAGGGACAGCCGGCGCTAAAGGCTTGCAGGAATGCCTGCACATCGAAGAAGTCGTACACGCCGTCGTTGTTGATGTCGGCGATGGGGTTCTGAGCTGCGAAGGCCTGCAGGAATGCCTGCACATCGAAGAAGTCGAGTGTGCCGTCGCCATTGAGGTCGGCGGCGCAGACGGTGCCGGTGAAGACGATACCAGCGGCATCGGGGCCTCCGAGTTGAGCAATCTCGGCGTCGGTGCGCACGGTGTCGATGAAGTTGAGATTGGCCAGGTAGACGGTTTCCGACCGGCCGCCCTGAAGGTCGCTGAAGAGACACAACGTCGAAGCGATTGGTGTCGGTGTGCCATTGATGCTCCCTGATGAGCGAGCCCAATGATTCGGGAACTGCCCCCACGCGGCCCAATCGGCGGGGTGAACGGGTTCGCCGTCGCCATAGGCCGGGGCGTTGACGTCAACGCCGCAGTAGAGCCAGTCGGCTTCGATGGTGCCGATGAAGTTGCCGTTGATGTAGACGCGAGAAGCGCTCTGCGTGAAGAAGTCGCACGCGATCGCCAGGCGGAACCATGAATCGGGCGCGATCGGGATTGGGATGTACTGCGAGAAGTTGGAGGCGTTGTAGCCAACCGTCGGCCCGAGTGTCGGGTGGTTGCGAATAAAAATGTCAGCCGAACTGTCATTGTTAAAGTTGTCTTCGAGCAGCGCGACGGGGAACTGTCTTGGCGTGGTGTTGGCGGGGAAGTCGGTATACCAACTTGACGCGGGGATGTAGAGATCCCACACCATGGTCCACTGGCCGAAGAACTGTCCGGGGTATTCGGGGCGGAGATTTGGCGCGAGTGCGAGGCCGATGCCGCGACGGTCCTTGGAGAGGCCGGTGGCGAGGTTGCGCGCGGGGCTGGTGACATAGACCGTTGCGTTCTCACCGCCTGGTCCTGCGATGCCCAGGGCGCTCGTGGTGGTGAACTGCGATTGCTGCGCGGTGACACCGGTTGGGGTTGTCGGGTCGGGGGTTTCGGGGCTGTCGATCCCGCCAAGAATTGTGCCGAATGCCGGGTCATCGAGATAGCGGATCGCTGCGCGTGCGCTGCCATTGACTGCGTCGAGCGAGCCATCGAAGTGCCATTCGGATTCCTGTGGCGTGCTGGGCACCCATGTCTCGATCGTGGCCGAACCGGAGGTGATTTCCATTGAGCCTGCGAGAATGCCGAGGGGGATATTGATGTCACGAATGGCGAACTGTCCGACACCACCGTTCGAGATTGAGACTTCGAGAGAGAGTCCCATGTCGATTCCGCCGAAGGAACCTGCGTAGCGTTGGAAGAAGACCTGGTTGCTGGGGTTTGGCAGCCCGCCGGAGAAGTTGCGGCTGTATCCGGTGAGAACGCGCGAGCCTCCGGGCGTGATGGCGTCGAAGGCTTCGCCAAGTGTCGAGCCGTTGGGGATGGCAGTACCGAGAAGCCCGCTGGTCGCCACGACGCCATCGAGAACGTAGCGATACCCGGAGGCTGGGAGAATGAACTGAGGCGTGCCTGCTGGGAGCGGGTTGTTCTGGCTGTTGCGGAACTGGTTGGGGAAGCAGGGGCCGAACAACTGGCATCGAATCGTCACGCCGGCAGCGTCGATGACAACGTCGTTGTCGGGCTGGGCCGATGCGGTGCTTGCCGAAAGGCCAGCACAGGCGAGTAGAACAGACATGGAAGTACGACGCGCGGTTGGCATGATCTCTCCTTCTGGCCCGGGATCGTCTGATGCCGGGACCGAAAGTGTAGCGAATCTTGCTCCAGATTACACGCGAATTGTGTACACTTGAGTCGGTCCGCGGAGCAAGTGCCGATGCTGAACAAAAACCGTGCTTTCACGCTTATCGAGTTGCTAGTCGTGATTGCGATCATCGCGCTGCTGATCGGGATCCTGCTGCCTGCGCTGGGCAAGGCCCGCGATGCGGGGCGGCGGGCGCTGTGCCTCTCGAATGTGCGGCAAATGACCCTTGCGTGCAATGCGTATTCGGGTGATACGTCCAAGGAACTCTTCATGCCCACGTTCTTTTCGTGGGAAGACAACATTGGGTGGCTCTTCCCCGACTACATCACGACCTACGACGTCGCCATCTGCCCCAGCACGCGCAATGGTGTGGACCAGAACCGGCATCTGAGCGATGAGCCAGTCTTGTCTGGGATCGAACTGCTCTACGGGCGCGACTTTCTCTTTGATCTTTTCTTCCCCGCCAATGACGCGATTGACGAAGGCGGGCACAGTTACGAAACGTTCATGTGGTATACGCCGGGCAAGTATCCAGATGGCACGATCATCCCCCCACCGCCGTTCAACGGCACGATCGGAAGCCAAATCGGATGGCGCTCGCCACCCGGCATGGGTGGGGTCGCGATTCTCAATGAGCCTGCGCCGTCGCCGATCAAGAGCCAGAAGAATGTCCGGTTCGCTTCGAGCACGATCCTCATACTCGACAATGACAACGACGACAACTCGAGTCCGTTCGCGACGGCGCTGGGGGTGGTGAGGCCTCAAGGCGGGCAGAACAACTGGCCCGACGAATGGAACAACCACAAGTCGGCCGGATTGCATGTCGGATTTGCAGATGGTTCAGCGCGATTCGTCAAAACCGGAGAGGATCTGGTCGAGACGTACATCGCATCGCAGGAGGGCCCGGGGTCGGGCGCGAATCCGGCCTGGCCGATCGCACAGATGGAAGCACACTCGCGCTACCGCGTCAGGCCTTTCACGTATCGCGGGCAGAACATCGACGAGTACTACAAGCTCGATTGATCGGCAGATGTGCTGCGATCCAAGAGTTCGGCCTGAGGCACAACGACGCGCTCAACAATTTCGAGCCCGAAGGCCTGCAGTTGCGGATAGTCGGTGGTGGAGTTTGTGATCAGGCGCAGGCGGCTCAAGCCCAGAGCGCGCAGAATCTGGCTCCCGATGCCGTATTCGAGCATACTGGTGCCGACTGAGCGGAGTGGCGCGTCGTGGTCCGAACGATCGAGCAGGCGTGTGAGTTCGCCCGAGAGATCGCCCGCCGACCCACTGGGGCGAAGATAGACAATCGCGCCGCGCCCCTCGCGCTGAATCATGCGCATCGACGCTCGAAGCATTTGCCCGGTTGATGAACGCTGGCTCGAATCGAGATCATCGAAGATGTCGCCGAGCAGATCGCGGCGATGCACACGCACGAGCGTCGGTTCGGCACACAGAGCAACCATGCCATCATCGTCAATGCGCCCGATGTCGCCCACAGTCAGTGCCAGGTGGGGCAATGGATCAACTGGCGAACGGAACGCCCGCAGCGTGAACACGCCCTGGGGCGTGCGGATCACATTCCCTTCGGTCGGTCCCAGCCGCTCGACAAGTTGCGAGCGCCCAAGGCGATGCTCTATGATTTGCCGAACCGAGCACATTCTGATGTTGTGAGTCTTGCAGAACGCTTCGAGGCTGGCGCCTCGCAACATCTCACCGTCGTCGCCCATAATCTCGATGATCGCCGCTGCGGGATAAAGACCCGCGAGTCGGCAAAGGTCGATCGATCCCTCGGTCTGTCCTATACGAACCAGTACGCCTCCGTCGCGACTGCGCAGCGGGTTGATGTGCCCCGGGCGGACGAAATCGGAAGGCCCGGTCGATGGGTCGAGCATGAGTGCGATGGTTCGTGCTCGCTCGCGCGCCGAGACACCAGTTGTCAGGCCATGCTTTGGGTGCCCGTCAATCGAGACGGTGAATGGTGTGCCTCGCACGGAGGTGTTGGTCTGAACTTGAGGCACCAGATCGAGTCGATCGCAATCGGCCTCGGTCATGCTCAGGCAGAGATAGCCCCGCGCGTTCGTGAGCATAAACGTCACCGCAGCCGGGTCGATGAACTGGGCGGGGAGGACGAGATCCCCCTCGTTCTCGCGGTCTTCGTCGTCGGTGAGCACGATCATGCGTCCGGCACGCAGGTCATCAAGGATGTCTTCAACCGAACTGTACATGGGCGATCCTACGCCGTGAAAGTGGCACTTCAGGCGGTCTGGGCGTCCTTGAGAAATCCAAGATGCATGGCTGCGTGCTTGAGTTGAATGGTCATCCACTCATCGTGAGTCAGCGGGCCAAAGATCGGGCTGGGATGGGTCATCCGCTCACCAGCCCGGAGCCGATCGATTTGTTGCTGGAGAAACGCCAAGCCATCGTGATCGGAGACGGATGGAGAGGGAAGCAGGGATGATGCCTGTTTCGGCAGGGGAAGCCCTGCGGGCATGGGTTCGCCGCCGAGGGCCCGTTTCTTGAAAAGCAGCGTGGCTGCGAAACGCATGATCCACGGGGCGCTGGCTTCGAATCCATCCATAGAGCACTTGAAGAATTTCCCGACATGCTCAAAGTTCTGCCCCGGGGTCCAATTACCGGTATGTGTCAGTGTTCCGCGATCCAATGCGGACTGCAATTGGTTGAGTTCGACCTGAAGGTCGGAGAGAGTCTCGAATCGGAGTTCACGTCGAGGTGCCTTGCGGGTGTTGACCATGACCAAAGTGTACGGATCCACTGGTACACGGGTGTCGGAATAGTATCCCCTAAATAAGTGTGGCATAAACTCCGTTGCGGCGCGTGAGTGAAATTGCGTTGTGACGCTAAGGTTCTTGCAGTACCATGCGTTGCGCGGTGTCGTTCTCGGATTGAAGCGTTCTGCTTCGGTATTTGCCCTGCAAAGCATGGAACTTGGGACGAAGTCCTCGTCAATTTGGGGAGGTTTCGTCTGGGCATCAGCACTTTTTTGAGGGAGTTGAAAATGCGTGGAATGAACAAAATGAGGCGAGGGGTTCTCGCCGCCGTCGCAGGGTGTATGGCCCTTGCGGGGGTTTCGCACGGACAGATGAATGCATACCTGCCGAACCCTGGCCCGATGCAGTGGGTCAATCCGGTGGATGGGGTGAATGTACCCGGTCCATTTGTGATCGGGGACGACGAGCACCTTCGGGATGTTCCGAACATGCCGCCTTTGGATCAGATCCCTCCGATGCCGATGCCCAACTCGGATAATTGGCAGCCGAGTCTGAATCCTGATTGGTCCACCACATTCCACGATGCAGAAACCGGCGAGACGTACCAGATGCCTCTGAACCCGAACCTGTCGGGCCAGGGTTTCGGGCAGTCGCCTTGGGGTGACTACAAGGGCGCGGACCAGATGACCGAGGATGAATGGGCCTACCGGGGGTTTGGGTCGATGTTTGCCATCGGCGGCGACCTGACGACGTGGCCCCGACGCGGCAACGTCAAACTGTTCATGCGGTTTGTCGATCAGAACAACATTACCCGCTGGTTCACCTGCTCGGGTTCGATGACGGACGCCGGTGTGGTGCTGACGGCGGCGCACTGCGTGTATGCACGCAACCCGAACGGCATCAACATTTTCAACTGGGCGAGCGAAGTCATCGTGTACCCGGCTTGGACAGGAACCGGAACCGAATGGGGAGTCCCGGGATCCAACGAAGTCATTCAGAACTACGGTTGGGCACGGGGCACCGCGTTCCTTGCTGGTTCGAATTACATCAACAATGGCGACTTCGACTCTGACGCCGGGCTTGTGCGCATCCAGCGCAATACCAGCCGTCACACCGGCGCGATGACCGGTTGGTTCGCGTGGGCATGGGGCGGCTCGTGCAGTTTCCACCAGGGACAGCTTTATCAGAGTTACAGCTACCCCTCCGAGAATTGCGGTGGCGGGCTGCATACAGGACGCACGCTGTACTACTGGAGTGGAAACTGGGATTCATGCCCAGGAAATCAGTTGCAGATGGACACGACCGCGGGTTGCCTGACGGCGATCTGGGGCGGCATGTCGGGCTCGGGAGCCTATTACGCGGAAGGTGACAATCGTTACGTGCATGCGATCTGTTCGAACTCGAATCGCTCGACGGTTGGCCGATATGCCCGGCAGTGGGAGCAGTGGATCAACGACCGCAACACGTTCGTGACCAACACGCGTGGCTCGACGTTTGACCTGCAAGCACTTCAGTTCCGCGCCACGGGAAGCACAACGGTCAAGGCAGGAACGGCTATGAACGCCGGCAGCACCGTGCTGATGTCCAATATGACCAACGCCAATCCGGCGTCGGCAACGTACACCCTTCGGGTCTATCTGTCTTCGAACAACATCATTTCAGGAAGCGATACGCTTCTTGCGACGTGGAACTACTCGGTTGACTTCGGGGCGATGCAGAACATCACATTCAACGTGCCCGCACCGAATATTCCGGTGACGACGACGCCTGGAACCTACTGGATTGGTGTGGTGCTCGATGCAGCAACCGACAGCTTCAGCAGCAACAACGCTACGAGCACCTGGGACGCGCAGCAGATCTCGGTCACGCTCGGCGACCCGGCCGCCCCGGTTCTTTCGAGCCCGTCGAACGGCGCGACCAACGTCAGCATCAATGCCAACCTGTTCTGGAACAGTGCGGCACGTGCGACGAGCTACGACGTGTACTTCGGTACCAGCGCGACCCCGCCATTCGTCGGCAACACTGCTGGGACAACGTGGACACTCCCGGCGCTTGCGTATGACACGACCTATTTCTGGCGTGTCGTCTCCCGCAACGCAGCGGGAACCGCCAGCAGCGCGACCTGGTCGTTCCGCACTGTGGCGGCTCCGTTCGTCGATCTCTCTGCCAACTATGTGACAACCTCTGCGGGCACGTTCTATCGTGGCACCAACATTCTGGTAAATCATCAGGTCGGAAATGTCGGCAACACCGCGAGCGGCAACTACACGCTCGAAATCCGCATCTCGCCGAACACGATCATCTCGACAGCCGACCCGCTGATGTCGTCGACGAACTATATCGGATTGAACGCTGGCTCGACTCGGACGGTCAACAGTTTCGCGTCGCAGATTCCGCCAACGATGAGCCCCGGAACCTACTACATCGGAACGCGCATCGTTTCAGGCGAGGACACCAACAGCGGAAACAACACTGCTGTCACAGGCAACACCATCACGGTGGCAGCATGCAGCGGCGACTTCACGGTGCCCTGGGGCGTGATCGACTTCTTCGATATCCAGACCTTCCTCAACTGGTACAGTGCCAATGACCCGCGTGCCAACCTCAATGGCGACAACCTCATTGACTTCTTCGACGTGCAGTTGATGCTGAACTGGTACTCGCAGGGCTGCCCGTAACGGCAGGTTCTGATCTGAGGCCGCTCTAGAAACTCTCGGGGGCTGCGGGAAACTGCAGCCCCCGTTTCATTTTTGTAACCAGGGTTTGGTCAATGCCCGCGACCACAAACACCAAACGAAGCGAGTGGGTGGCTACTTCGGTTGGGCAGGGTCATCAGCGCCATTGGCTTTGCCGTCGGCTGGCGCATCAGGCTCGGCTACGGATTCATCGCTCTTATCACCGCTGAGGCGAAGGAATGGAATGGTGCTGTCGAGGTTCCGGACAATCTGACGGATGGCTTCGAGATGGACATCAAGCGAAGCAAGGTGCTCGTCAATGTCGCTGAGCGATTCGAGCCTCGTGTTGGCAGCGATGAGTTGGTCGTCGATCGCACGCAGCTTCTCGTCGATGCTGCCGAGGCGAGCCTGCTTCTGGGTCAACTGTGCGTCGAGTGTTGCGAGCCGCTCGTTGGTGGTGTCAAGACTGGTGTTGACACGAATGAGTTCTTCGTGGATGTCGGTGATGACGCAGCCGGGGAGAGCAGCGAGAACAGCGATGCCCGCTGGGACTAGGACAAATTTGCGGACCGGCATCAATAAACTCCTTGCGCGAACTCGCGGCTATGGGTACGTGACTTGCCTCCAGGCGCTTACTTGACAGCAAGCCGCTTGAATCGGTACATTGCTGTAGAATATACCCCCCTTTCAGAAGGAGACTTTCCGATGTCAAGATTCCTTCCTCGCATCCTTGGTCGAGATCCTGTGGAGCAGATTTGCAACGGCATCTCAATTGGGGATCGGGTGAATAGCGCAATGAACGAAAGAGACGAGCGACAAAAACCATTGGTGAAGATGACCAATCGCGGATCTGTCATTCAGCCATCGGTCAATTCTGAACGCTTTGATGGACGCGATTTTACCACGATCAAAGAAGCGAGCAAATCTCAGGTTTTTCGTGCGTCTGGGGCCCGTGTCTCGTCTGAACAGGCGCATTCTCTTTTGGCAGAGGCGAAAGCGGAAAAGACTCCGAGCATGGTGTCCCTTAATGATGGCTGACTTGGATCTTCCAAATTCCTGACATGAGAAAAAATAACCCCCGGCTTGCGCCAGGGGCTCGTGGTTGATCCGATTCATCAGGCTTTGGAAGTAACTCAGGCCTTGGCTGCGGCTTCAGCCTTCTTGCGGGCGTCGTCGAGCGTGCCGACGTACATGAACGCCGATTCGGGCAGATCGTCGCCTTCGCCGTTGCAGAGACGCTCGAAGGAGGTGATCGTGTCTTCGAGCGAGGTGTACACGCCGGGGAAGCCGGTGAAGACTTCCGCGACATAGAACGGCTGACTCAGGAAGCGCTCGATACGGCGTGCGCGGTTGACGATCTGCTTGTCCTCTTCGGACAACTCATCGACGCCGAGGATGGCGATGATGTCCTGAAGATCCTTGTATCGCTGGAGGGTCTTCTGAACGCGCTGGGCGACGGCGTAGTGGCGCTCGCCGATGATGCCTCGGTCGAGAATTCGTGATGTCGAAGCGAGCGGATCGACAGCGGGGAAGATGCCCTTCTCAGCGATGCCGCGCTCGAGCACGACGAAGGCATCGAGGTGGGCAAACGCCGTGGCAGGCGCCGGGTCGGTCAAGTCGTCAGCGGGCACATAGATGGCCTGCACAGACGTGATGGCGCCCTTGCTGGTCGAAGTGATGCGTTCCTGCAACTGACCCATTTCGGTCGAGAGGGTCGGCTGATAACCCACGGCCGACGGCATGCGGCCGAGAAGTGCCGACACTTCGGAACCCGCCTGTGTGAAGCGGAAGATGTTGTCGACGAAGATCATGGTTTCCTTGCCGGATTCGTCGCGGAAGTTCTCGGCCATGGTCAGGCCTGAGAGGGCGACGCGGAGGCGTGAGCCGGGCGGTTCGTTCATCTGGCCGAAGACCATGGCGACCTTGTCGATGACGTGTGCCTTGTTGCCGTTTTCGTCGGTGTATTCGGCTTCCTGCATTTCGCGCCAGAGGTCGTTGCCTTCACGGGTGCGTTCGCCGACGCCGCAGAACACGGAGTAGCCGCCGAACTCGCGGGCGACGCGGGCGATCATTTCCTGAATGATGACGGTCTTGCCGACGCCTGCACCGCCGAAGAGACCGATCTTTCCGCCGCGGACGAAGGGGCAGAGCAGGTCGATGACTTTGATGCCGGTCACGAGAATTTCGGTGTTGGGGTTGAGCTGGCTGAACTCAGGCGGTTCGCGGTGAATGGGCGAGCGGCTGGCGGAAGGAGCTGGGCGGTTGTCGATGGGGTCGCCCAAGAGGTTGAAGACGCGGCCGAGCACGGGGTCGCCGACGGGAACCGTTACGGGTGAGCCGGTGTCGATGGTTTCGATGCCGCGGCGGAGGCCGTCGGTTGAACCGAGAGCAACGGCTCGGACGCGACCGCCACCGAGGTGCTGCTGAACTTCGCCCGTGAGCTTGGTGGAGTGGCCGTCCTGCGTCCAGGTGACGGTGATGGCGTTGTAGATTTCGGGGAGTGCATCCTCGGGGAATTGTGCGTCGAAAGTTGAGCCGATGACCTGTGTAACGGTGCCTTTGGTGCCGGTCGCCATGAGCAGATTTTCCTTTCGTTTCCATCCCTGACGGGCTGGCCGTGGGACGGGTCGAAAGGATAGGGGGGTGAGGGGCGGAAGGCCACCGATCCGAATGCAGTCGCGCGGGGGTCAGGTGAGCGCTGACAGGGTCCGAATCCATTGCGCGTTGGCGAGCGATTCGGGCACTTCGAGGCGTTTGAGGCCCAGGATGCGGTGGTGCTCATGGTGCAGAACGTGCACAACCCGAACATGCCAGACTGCCCGTCCATGCGGGACTTCAAAGCAGACGACCATCCGTGTCCCCAGGGCCAGCGGAATGCGAACGGAAACCGCCAGACCCTCGGCAGTGATATTGACACCCTCGCCATGGCGCTCCATGATCGGCTGGTCCTCTTCGGAGAGAACAATCAAACGGACGGAGCCCGGCAGCGGCTGGCGATCGGTGTCGCGTCGCTCCTGGTTTTCGGTTGCGGTCATCGGACCCAACGGTGTGAGCATGCTGCCATCTCTCCCGAGCGCGGAATGAACGCGGCGAAACGTGTCCGCGTGCTCAGAAGAGAACATGCGCATAAGAGAAAGACAAACGAAATGGGCTCAGAGGTCACGGATGGTAATTGCTTGCGCGATACAGACGGCACGAACCTTACAGATGAACTTGAAAGTGCGGATCGTGCCCAGGCTGGCCGAGATTGCAAGACACGATCAGTCGTCGCCAGATTCGGGCAACGGTCGAATGCGTTCTGTCGCGGTGTCGGTTGCGGCTTCAGTCAGGATTCGCCTGTAGGTCTCGTAGCGTTCGATCGGAATTTGGCCGAGTTCAGCTGCGGCGCGGACGGCGCACTTCGGCTCGTGCAGATGTGTGCAGTCGTTGTATCGGCAGTCGTCGACAAAAGGTGAGAACTCGGTGAAGGCTTCGCGGATCTGCTCTGGCGAGAGATTGTCGAGGCTGAAGGACCGGACGCCAGGCGTGTCGATGACTTTCGCGCCGCCTTCGATGACGTGGAGAGACGATGCGGTTGTCGTGTGCTGTCCGCGGCGATGAGCTTCTGAGATCGTTCCGACCTTGACGCCAAGCGAGGGATCGAGCGCATTGGCGAGTGAACTCTTGCCGACACCGGAGTGCCCGACGAAGGCGCACGTTTTTCCCGCGATGGCAGCCCGCAGGTCCTCGATGCCAGCGCCGGTCTCAGCGGAAGCCTCGATCACGCGAATGCCGATGCGGCGGTAGGGCTCGAGTTGCTCGAGTTCGGAGCGATCGCCGGGTGGAAGTTGATCGATCTTGTTGACGCAGATGATCGGTTCAGCACCGCCCCGCTGCACGGCCACCAGATAGCGGTCGATGAGTCGCGGATGCAACGCCGGAGCAACTACAGAAACAACAATCACAACCGCATCGATGTTGGCCACGATCACGCGCGTGCGGCTGGGCTGACGCGGATCGGGCCTGGAGAGGCTTGTACGTCGAGGCAGAACCCGGACGAGCCTCGATCTGCCAGGTGGAGGTGCTGGTTCATAGATCGCCTCATCACCGACCGCGAGCAACTCGTGCTGACGGGCAGCAATATCAGGGCTGAGCAGGCACGATTCGAGTCGGCCGTCGTCGTCGATGAGGCACGACCTTCGCCCTACGGAGACGACGAGTCCTCGGTGTACCGTCTGCGAGTCTGGATTCGGGTCCGGGCGCGCGCCGTCATTCTGTTGTGCCCGCTCGGCGAGGATCTTGATGGCCCAATCGCGAACAGTGTCGTCCTTTGTGCGTGCGCGCGGCGGGTCATCGGGGTCTTCATGCTTCTTGCGGGCCCGCTGCGCTTCGAGGCGGCGAGCCGCAGCCTGCTTGAAGAGGCGAACGCGCTCTGTCTTGGGCAAGTCGTCGAGCAACTTCTCGATTTGTGTGCGTTGGTGCTTGTTCATGCAGGCGGGCCGGGGCGAAAGAGCAGGCCCCTGCCATCACACGCAGATTGTAGTGATGCGGAACAAACGGACGAAATGAAAATCCGTTCAAAATCCGAATGGGCCAGAGAGGACTCGAACCTCCGACCTCACCCTTATCAGGGGTGCGCTCTAACCAGCTGAGCTACTAGCCCGACGTCAAGGCCAGCAGTATATCGCCCCGCGCCGGGTCGAGTCTTCAAGTGCGGGCCAAAACCTTGTCCGGGTCAAAGGTCTGCGCGTCTGGCAGAATGGGCGGAGTTGAGGGCGGTCAAAGGGCGCGTAACTTGAGTGCAAAGCAGCCTCCGGGCCCTTCTTCGAGAGTCAGGTCGCCTCCGAGTTCGGTGGCCAGGCCTCGAGCCAGTGCGAGGCCCAGCCCGAGACCGGACTGGGCATGGGAACGATGGGCGGCGCCGCGATGGAAAGCGGAGAAGATTTTTCCGCGATCGGCATGCGGTATCCCCGGCCCCGCGTCGCGGACACGAAACACAACTTTGCCAGACTCGAACTTGACGCTGAGGTTGATACGGGCGGCCGACTCGCCCTCGGCGAGGCCATACTTGCAGGCGTTGTCGACGAGGTTAACCAGTATGCGCTCGACTGTGCCTGCATCGGCCGCGAGACGCCGAATCCCGATGCCGGCTTCTGCGTCGATAGTCAGACTCGCCCCCGACTGCTCGGCACGCTGATGCAGCGGCACGCTCACGCTTGCGAGAAGAGTCTCGACATCGATCACCGAGTGCGTCTGCGCTTTGGGGCGGCTGAGGCGAGCGTACGCGAGTACATTCTCGACGATTCCGGCAAGTCGGCGCGATTCGCCCTTGAGCGTCTGGAGATAGCGGTCCTTCGCTTCATGCTCGGTCACGAGCCCATCAGCGAGCATCTCGGTGTACAGACAAAATGTTGTGAGCGGGGTACGAAGTTCGTGAGTGACAGCGGAAACAAAGCGCCCCCGACGCTCACCCAGACGCATCGAAGCGCGAAGTACAAACCCGATCGCAGCAATCGCAGCCAGCACGGCTGCCCAGGTCACGACAAGAGTCAGGCGGACGGTCGTCAGACCGAGCGGTGGCACATCGGGAAGCGGGCCGATCTCGAGCCGCGCGGGAATCGAGGCGAGCACCCGGGCCGTACTGCCGCGTGAATCGGAAGAGTTGATGGGCTGGAGTTCGGCTAGTGGCAGGAGGTCGAGCACGCTCGAAAGAAGCAGCGTGCGGAGTATCGGCCAATCGACCCAGATGCCCTGGCGAAACTGCACCCCATCGACCACGACTGATCGCACGAAGAGCAACTCGTGTTCGCCGAGGTCATTGACAAGCCACGTCGGGCGAAAACTGGCCATCAGCACGTCTGTCGAGTTTTCAGCAGTGCTCGAAGGCATGGTCACGCGAAATGGGCCGAGCCTCAAGTCGCGCGTTGCCTGGGTCTCCTTTGATTGTGCCTCCGGTTCGGTCGCCACAAGCGGCCGCGCAAACTGGCTGACGCTGCGTTCGACATTCTCGACTCTCTGCCTGTAGTCGAGTTCATCTTTACTTAGAATCGCATCCTCGCCCTTGGCTTTCTGGTCTTGCGCGATGGAGAACATCGATTCAGCGCTGCTCTGGTCGGGTGATGGGGCAACACCGATTCCGCTCAGAGCCAAGCGGTCTGCGAGCGCGAGTCTGGCCTGCTGATGCACATCGCGGAGCGATTCGAGCAAGCGTTCGGAGCGTGCGATCTGTCCGGCCATGCCGAGCGTCGATTCGGCAAGGTCGAGCATGTTGCCCGAAGGGACCTGTGGCGAGGTGATCGTGCCGTCTGGTTCGATCTGAAAATGAAGGCGAATGAGATCGGCCGAGACGGTCATTGAGCGCGAGGCGAGCAGCAAGGGACTGGCGACGAGCACTTCGCCGGGCTTGACCTCCTCCCACATGCGTGTGTACGCGCGTTCAGCCGGAAAGAACGGGCGATAGTGAAAATAGGGTCTGGCGGATTCCTGAGCGATGATCGGCGTCAGTGTCGAATCCATGCGCCACAGGGCGAGTCGCGCGCGCTCCTCGAAGTCGCTCAGGACGGTTGATTCGGCATCGCGCCGTTCGAGTCGCAGAACCTGCCATGTGACCCAACCGAGCCCGTCGAGCACCAGAACGGCGCACACAGCGAACACCAGCCACGTGATCCATGGCCTCTGCCTCACTCACCACCTCGCGGGGCACCGTCATGCACCAGCATGTACCCTTTCCCTCGAACCGTCGCGATGATCTGAGGCTCGGCGGGGTCGTCCTGTAACTGTTCACGCAATCGTGCGACAGCCATATCGATCGTGCGCGTGTGCACGCCCCTCGGATCAAACCCCCACACGCGGCTGAGCAGCTCATCGCGACTGATCGCACGCCCGGGGTTTGCAGCAAGATAGGCGAGAACTTCGATCTCGCGCTGTGGCAGCTGAACACGCGAGCCATCGGGAAGCACCGCCTCGCGTCGCTCAAAATCGACGACGCGCCCGGCAATCGTGAGCGAGCGAAGCGTTCGCGGACGCTCGGCAGATCGCCGCATGACCGCTTCGACCCGCGCGATGAGTTCGGCAAGGCTGAAGGGCTTGACGATGTAGTCGTCGGCCCCGAGGCGCAGACCCCGGACGCGGTCTTCCTCTTCGCCGCGCGCGGTGAGGAAGATGACGGGGAGCGTGGGCTTGGCCTTGCGCAACTCTCGAAGCATGGCCATGCCGTCCATCACGGGCATCATGATGTCGAGCAGCACAAGATCGACTTCGCACCCCAGCGCCAGCGCCAGCCCCTGTTTGCCATCGGGCGCTTCGAACATCTGGTAGCTGTGAGCTGCCAGAGCATCGACAAGCCCGCGCCGAATCGCTTCATCATCTTCAACAACCAACAGCTTTCCCTGAGACATAATTACTTCTCCATCGTGCCCAAGCCATGAGCATATCAGTTCATTGCACACGACGGATCAACACTGCCTGGCCCTTGATATTGAGAAGCACATCGGCATCGAGAGCCAGAATGCCCTGCTGGTTGTTGGCGACAAGGTACTCGAGCACTTCGTCGAACTCCTTTGAATCGAAGTCGATGATGCGCGCTGGTTTGATATCGGGCGTATCGAGCAGCGAGGCCTCGACCCAGCGATTGCTTCGGCGGTACAGCGACAAATTCGCGATGTTCTGAACCGGATCGGAGGCAGCCCGACCGCCCGCAGCATCTACGCTGTAAAACGACGTCGATGCTGGTGCAACCTGCTTCCTGCTCAGCATGTCGAGGTTGGTGGCCTCACGCTGCACGCCTTCGGCACCACTTCGACTCTGTTGTGCTGGTGCAAAGTGTCGTTGGCGGGATGCGCCCTTGTCGGCCAAGTCCTGGCGGTACTCGCTTTCGAGAGCAATAAACGCGGTGTATTCGGTCAGGATGCCGTGCTCTTTCGAGAGCGCCACGATCTCGTCAACCAGTTCCTTGTATGCGGGGTTGTTCTGGTTGAAGTCGGGATCGGCCGAGCGCTGCCGCAGGGCGTCGATGAGTGTTGCGATCTTGCGCTGGGCCCAGAGTCGGGCGACAAATGCATTGGCATGCGAAGCCTGATCGGGCACGAAGTCGGCAGCGATGCTCACGACTTCTTCGCCAGCCGAGCCGGCAATCGCGGCACGGAACTTCTCACCTGAGTTGTACTGCCCGACGACGATCATCTGTTCGCCCGCGAAAATATCGGGCAGTACTCCGGGCAGGACCTCGCGCAGAGCCCCAGGGCCGACCGCCAGATCGACCCGAACTTCGCGCAGCACCGGGTCGAGCAATACGGGGCCATGCAGTTTTGCGAATACCTGCCCAACCTTCACCTCCACGTCTTCCTGAGGCTCGACAAAAGTTGCCACAGCACGACTGCCCGATGAGATCCCCGACAATAACGGCGCGTTGACGTCGTAGCCCACACCAAATGAGAAAATGCGGCGCTTGTGAATGTTTGCCTTCGAAGCCGCCTCACGGATAACTACTTCGTTGGTCGGCCCAACCGTCGGCAGCCCGTCGGTGAGAAACAGCACCAGCGGAAGCACACCAGACTCGGGCGTGGCGCGGAGCGCTTCGAGCAACGCATCGTGGATGTTGGTTCCACCCATTGCACGAATTTCGGACACATACTGCCGCATCTTCGCGATCGACTCTGCATTCTTCTCGACCGGGCGCGAGGAGAAGCGTGAGATCGTGTCCGAGTAGTCGATGATGTTGAACAGCTCTCCATCGTCGAGCGCTTCGATGATCTGCATGGTGGCCGCTTTGGCCTGTTCCATCTTTTCGCCGCGCATACTGCCCGATCGATCGATGACCAGTGTGACCTCTCGCTTCGTGTGCTTGGCTTGCTCGACATCCGGCGCGTCGACAATCAGCAGGAAGTAACCCCCCTGCCCGCTCCCGACGCGAGCGTCGGGATACAGCAGCACAGTTGCCGATGTGCCATCCGACGCGCCGACAACATACGTCACACGCACAGGCCCGGCAGATTGCGGGTTGCGGACCTTCAGCTTCAGGTCGTTTACGCCGAGTCGTTCTTCACTGACATCGTGCGTTGGCGAATACATCGCACCGATGCCGCGGCTCGACTTCACCCGCATCGCGACCTTCCAGGGCACGCGCGACGCATCGACCGACTGCGAGCGGGCCAATACATAATCCACCCGCCCCGACTCTGCTTTGATCGTGTGCTCGTACACCACACGAAACGTCTGCGTGCCACCAGCCGGCACCGGGAACACGCTCGACTGAATCAGCCCCGTTCCCACAAACTCGAGCAAGCCCGGATCGACCATGCGCCGCACAATGTCGCGGTACAACTTCGTCGCTTCGTCGCGAGGCATGAGAATCGCGTTGGGTTCTTCGCTGATTGCGTCGATGCCAAACGCCCGAATCGCAGCATCGCTCGGCACCGGAAGGGCCAACTGTGCCTCGCGCGGGCTGCGCGATGGGTTGAAGAGCGTGACGGCCATATGCACCGTCGCTACCTGATCGACAATATCGATGTCAACATCCACACCCTTGACCTCGATCGCGTCCTGATGCCAGTACGGCCGATGCGGCACAACGATGTCCGGACCAATCGGGCGAGGCCGTGTTGACTCAGGCTGGGAAGGCATGACCGAGGTCGTGACACTTGAAGCTTCGAGTTTGCCCGCTCCCATCGCCACCGTACCCGCCATCATGATTGCGACGAGCCCAAGTCTGCACAGCGCGCGTTTCGTCAACATCGGATCGCTCCTTGAGTGGTTTGTCCAACCAGTCAGTTGTACGGGATATCGGCTATCGCGGGAGTCACGGGGGTGTAACACCCTCCTCGGCCGATTGCATCATCACCTGCGCGGGAAGGGCCCAACCGAGCACCCCGGCACCTGCCAATAACGCCCCAGTCGCGATAAATGCTATTTCGAGACTGAACCAGGTCTGTATCGCCCCGGCGAACTGAGGCCCGAGAAACGCGACCATCCACGCTCCGCCAAGCATCAGCCCCGACGCAAGCGAAGTGCGATGCGGAAGCAACCGCTGGGCCAGGCTCATGCTGATCGGCACCATCGAGCCAAACCCGATTCCAGCCAGTACGGTCGCGAAAAACGCCATCGGCATCACCCATTGCGTCGCCAATCCCTCGGCCAAAGGCAGGCAGGCGATCGCGATCGCGCCAACCCAGGGCATGGTCATAAATGCCGCCTTCTCAAACCGCACCGCCAGAAGAAGCCCGAGCGTGATGCCGCCAGCGCCCATCCCGACCTGCTGTGCGCCCTGCAATGGGCCATTGAGTTTCGACGCTGCGAGTCCGATCTGCTCGATCGTTGCCTCAGGTCCGAGCCTGCGCGTTGCCAGGCGCGTCGTCCATTCGACAACGAGGTAAACCAATGCCATATTGACCGAAAAGCGAATCACGTTCCCGAAATACAGCACACCTACCGCAAACCAACGCAAGCGGCGCTCGACTTCTGACAGACTCGCATGAAACGCGCTGGCACCGTGCCCCTTATGTGGCACACGATGAATCGCCCACGCCAGCACGAGCGCCGACCCGAAGCCGATTGGCAGGAACCACGCCAGACTGCGCAGGCCAAACGCGATGTCCGGAGTTTCGCCATCTCCCGCCGCGAGGCGTGCAAAGCCACTGACATACACCGGCGAAAGAAGGTTGCCCAGGACGCCGCCCATCATGCCCGCCAGAAAGAAGTATGCGACATAGCGCGATCGCGCACGACCCGCGAGCGAACCCACAGCTGCCGCTGCCGGCGGATGAAAAGCCCCCACTCCCGCCGCCCCGATCGCGTGCAGAACGAGGAGATGCCAGAAATGTTGTGCAAACCCGATGCTCGAAATGCACACCAGCGCGATACACATCCCGATCGTGCCGAGCGTTCTGGTGTTGTGTCGATCGCTGAGAAGTGCAACGATCGGCTGAATCGCGCCGCTCGTGATGCTCCCGACCCCGATGAGGATTGCGACTTCGACCTTGGACATGCCCAGTCGCGCCGAAAGCAGAGGCATCAAGGCGATCACAAAGAACGAGAAGAAATCGACAACCGTGTGGACACCGATGGCCACGCCAGCACGCAGTCGCCGATCGTAGATCGGATCGGCACTGGTCAAGCTTGTCGGAGCCGCAGCCGTGGTCAATGCACGCCTCACAAGCCCGTCGATGCACGAGTCTCAGGCTCGACCGGGTCGCACCATGGTATGGCAGCTAGCTTCAGTACCCAACCGGACGCCCGCCCTTGCGTGGGTCGCTCGCAGCATCCCAGCCTTTCCCAAGCCTGCGAATCACCTGAACATCGCCGATCGCAGCGCGCTCGATGACCTCGTGCCCGCGTGCTTCGAGTCCGAGGCGTACCTCGTCGTCGGCCATGAGCCCCGCTTCGAGCTCGACTCGGTTCGGAATCCATTGGTGGTGCAGACGCGGCGCGCCCACAGCGCTCACTGCCGACTCGCCGGCCAGCACGCGCAGCAGCACTTGCATCGTCCCGGTGATGATTCGAGGTCCGCCCGACGCTCCAGCCACCGCGACCAGGCCCGCATCATCGAAGACCAGTGTCGGCGACATGCTCGACAGTGGCCTCTTGCCGGGTGCGGGCAGGTTGCGTTCGCTCTGTACGAGGCCGAAGGCGTTGGTCTCGCCGCGCCGAGTGAGAAAGTCGTCCATCTCGTTGTTGAGCACGAATCCGAATTCATCGACGCCCACCAATGAGCCGAACTCGAGGTTGATCGTCTCCGTGCAAGCGACCGCGTTTCCCCAGATATCCACGATCGAGAAGTGACTCGTGCCGCTATCAGGAAGACCCGGTTCGGTCGAGCCATAGGCATGAGGCGGGCCGGTGTGCTGCAGGTCGATTTTCGCAGCCAGACTCATTGCATGATCACGACTCACCAGCCAGGGCACCGGCACATCAACAAACGCCGGATCCCCGAACCACCGCGCGCGATCCGCAAAGGCATGCTTGAGCGATTCTGCAATGAGATGCCCTGCGGCACTGTCGTGCATACTGAACCCTAAAGGGTGCCCCGCTGCTTCGAGAATACTCAGCGCTTGAAGCATCGTCACGCCACCACTGGAAGGTGGCGGCATGCCCACGAACTCGTAGTCGCCGATGCGCACCCTCACAGGCTCGGTCTCGCGGACGCGATAGTTCCGCAAGTCAGCCAGGGTCATATCTCCACCATCCTTGCGTGCTGCGTGTACTACGCGCCTGCCAATCTCACCGTCATAGAACGCGGCTGCTCCGTCGCGCGAAATCAATCGCAAAGCCTCCGCCTGCTCGGGAAGGCGAATCACGTCACCAACTTCGACCGCGCCATCGCGCAAGAAGCGCGACCACACCAACCCAAAGCGGTCCTTCCATTGCGGACTCTTCTCGAACTGTTCCTCCAGCTGACGAGCCGCTGCGACGTAATGCGCATCAACTGCAAACCCGCGCTCCGCCAGTGCGATGGCCGGTGCGACGACGCGCGACCGAGGTAGTCGGCCGTACTTCTCTTGTGCATACATCAGCCCGGCCACCGTTCCCGGCACAGCAACCGCCGTGCCCCCGCGGGTGCTCGATCGCCCGCCGCTCTCGTAGTACGCTGCACCGACCGCAGCAGGTGCGACTTCGCGATAGTCGATCGCGGTCACGAGGCTGCCATGGCGTTCATCATCGACAAGCGAAATGATCATGAACCCGCCGCCCCCGATTCCGCACGAATACGGGCGCACCACCGACAGCGCGAGCGATGTTGCAACAGCAGCGTCCACCGCATTGCCACCGGCTGCAAGAATCTCGGCCCCCGCACGCGATGCCAGTTCGTGGTCGGCAGCAACCACCGCGCGTGCAAACGGCCCGACCGAACGCAGGTGCCCCCCGCCACCCGAAGGTGACCCGCACCCAAAGCACAGCAGTACACACAGACCAAGCAACAGCGTTCGAAGTGTCATGACGGATCCTTGCCGCGCCAGGCGCGCCGCGTCGTGTGGGGCCTGGTCTTTACCTCGCTCGATGCGAGCAGATGACGAACTTGCCGTTTCCTGACAATATGATCCGCAAAATTTGGCAACCGAGTTGCTTTCTGTGAACGAACAACTTGACAGACCGTGCCATGAGTCGTCATGCTGTGGTTGACGCGATTTGGCGTGCCACACTGTGCTGCATCGTCCGGTCGTGGGCATTTGACAGGCTTTACTGCTTCTAGGGAGGGGATTTCCATGAAGGTTTTCGGACGATCGTTGGTCGTTGCTGCTCTCTTTGCCAGCGCCTGCTTCGGCCAGGTTCAACTCAATCCGGACGAAATCATGCCGATCGACAACGATCCCCGCGTGCGTTTCGATCATCACCACCTCGTCGAAGTCCACACGCACTCGGAGCAGGAACTCGAAACCGTCCTGGCCCTCATCGAAACCGTCTGGTCTGAGCGCGTCGGCGTCGGTTCGCTGCTGGTGCAGTTTCCACCCCACGCGATGGCGCAGCTCAAGAAACTCGGCATCGAGCATGAAATTGTGCACCCGAATGTGCAGGAACTCATCGACGAGGAATGGGACCAACTGCGCACGCTCAGCCAGCAACGCGGGTTGTCATGGTTCCAGACTTACCGACAGCTGGGCGAGTACACGACTCGACTCAACGAACTTCAGGCGGCACATCCGACGCTGGCACGCCTCGCCATCACGGGCCAGTCGATTCAGGCCCGTGACATTCCGGTGATTCACATTACCGCGCCTGGTGACGCGTCGAGCAGGCCCGTGGTGTTCATCGTCGGTGGGCAGCATGCGCGCGAGTGGATCAGCGGCATGACCGTCATGTATCTGGCCGAGAGTCTGCTTGAAGGCTATGGCACTGACCCGCGCATCACCGACATTCTCGACACGACCGAGATCATCATCGCTCCGATCGCCAACCCCGATGGATATGTCTACACCTGGACCAACAATCGCCTCTGGCGCAAGAACCGCCGCGGCGGGTACGGCGTCGATCTCAATCGCAACTGGGGCTACGAATGGGGAGGAGCCGGATCGAGCGGAAACACAGGCAACGATACCTATCGCGGCACCGCGCCCTTCTCGGAGCCCGAAACCAATGCCCTTCGCCTCTATGCTCAGGCCGACCCGCGCGTAGTCTCGCACATTGACTACCACAGTTACAGCCAACTCATTCTCTGGCCTTGGGGCTATGGCCCGGTCGATCCGCCCATGCACGAATACAACCGCTTCCACGATCTCTGCCATGACATGCGCGACGCCATTCTCGATGCCGGAGGCGTGCCCTATCTGCCTCAGCCCTCGTACGAGCTCTACTCCGCCGCAGGCGTTGCCGCCGACTGGTTCTATGGATCTCTTGGAGCCTCTGGCATCACGATCGAACTGCGCGATACAGGTAATTTCGGCTTCGAACTCCCTCCAGCACAGATCATCCCGACTGCACAGGAAAACCTCCCCGCGTTTCTGATGTATGTCGAACGCACCACTCTTCCGCTCTCGATGTCGCTCGCAGCACCCGCACCCGAAGTCATCAACTCTTCCGGCCAGACACTCGATCTGACTATCACAGCTGTCACATCGTCGTACTACGCAGGATCGGCCACTCTTCATTACCGCGTCAACGGCGGCAGCTTCAACACCGCTCCACTCACCCCCATCACCGACACCACTTTCCTCGCAACTTTCCCTAATGTCCCGTGCGGCACCGAGATTGAATACTACTTCTCCGCGCTCGCAACCAACAATGCCACCGTCACACTCCCCGCGAATGGCGATGAGAGCCCATTCGCCGCACAGGCAGTTGACATCGCAGTCCCATTCTTCGATGACGTCGAATCCGGCACCAACGGCTGGACCGCGGGCGCCCCCGGCGACACCGCTACCGTCGGCCAATGGGAACGAGGTATCCCGCAAGCCACCGCGGCTCAGCCCGGCGCTGACCATACACCCAACGGGCAATACTGCTGGATCACCGGCGCAGCCTCAGGCGGAAGTCTCGGTGCCAACGATGTCGATAACGGCATCACCACGCTCATCTCCCCGATCATCGATGCCTCAGCAGCCGCTGCCAATCCCGCACTCGATGCCTACATCATCTATCACCGCTGGTACTCCAACGACCAGGGCGCAGCCCCGAACGCCGACTCAATGCCAATCGACATCTCCAACAACGACGGCCAGACGTGGACCCAACTCGAACTCGTCGCAGAAAACCTCAATCGCTGGGAACGCAAAGAATTCCGCATCCGTGACTTTGTCGAGCCCACAAGCCAGATGCGCGTCCGCTTCATCGCACGCGACCTCGGCTCGGGCTCAATCGTCGAGGCCGCCATCGACGATGTCTGGCTGGAGATCCGAGGCTGCCCCTGCGCCCCGGCCGACTTCAACTGCGATGGCAATCTTGACTTCTTCGATGTGCAGGCATTCCTCACCGCCTTCTCCGCCCAGGATCCCGCCGGCGACTTCAATGGCGACGGCGAGTTCAACTTCTTTGACGTCCAGGCATTCCTCACGGCCTTCAGCGGCGGGTAAGACAGTCCGATAGCCCACTCGCGTTGTCAATCTCTGCGGCCTGGATGCGCGAAAAGTGCGTGCATGTCCATGTCATCCTGCATCTCGCGCGTCAAGCATCCGACAACTCGACTATGCAGGGTGAACCAGTCGAACAAACTCCGTTCGTCGACGCTGAGCGCCGCCGACAAGGGCGAGTCCCGTGCGAAGATCTGCGCTGTAACCTCGGCAAGGTGTTCGATCTTTCCGCTGAAGGTGCTCGAGTGCTCGTCCGCCGCTTCAAAGCCCCGATCGTCGGTCGGCAGATCTCGGTCGAAGTCAAAGGCTACGGAATATCCGTCACTCTCGATGCCCAGATCATGCGCTCGACCCGCATCTCCTTCGGGCAGCATGACGTGGGCCTCAAGTTTGATAATCTCACAGCCTCGCAGCGACAAGTCATCTGCGATCTCGTGCGCACGCACTCCGTCCGCTACTCAATTGTGCGCGCCATGGCTTGAGTCCAATCCAAACGCCAACTCAATCTGATGGCGCAATGAGTGCAGAGTCTCCAGGCGGTGCAGCACAAACGACCACGTGCGATCACGCGCCAGCCCATACGCCTCAGCCGATGCTCTCATATCGATAGCACGCTGTTCAATGTCCCCGATCCGAGCACCGCGTTTCTGCCTCACGCTCTCAAGCAGGGTGTGCAGCCTGAAATACGCCTCTGCACGCTCGACCGACTTCCGAGGCAATGCTTCAATCTGACGCACAATCTCCAACTTCTGTTTCCCTGCCTCTGCATCACCAACAAGCGCAGGGTCATGCCGCGCGCGATGACCCTCAGCCACGACTCTCGCCACCTCCCGCTCAGGAACCGCCTCAATGCCCAGATCCAGCCATTTCGTGGCACTAACCACCCCTGCCGGAGCGAGACCCCGCCCTCCAAGCCACAGGTCGAACCATCGCTCTGTGACCTTGTCATACACCCCGCCGCCCGTGCCGTGAATAAAAAAATCGCACCCCGCAAGTCGCATCAGCCCGGTCATCAGCAGCGCACGCGGCGACCAGTGCTCAGCGTCCACCTTCGCGCCCGCCTCGATATACACCGCCGATCGTGGCTGTTTCCACTGCGACACCCAGATTGGCAGTTCGTAGCGTCCGCCCCGGACCGAGAGTTCGCGTACACCAGCCTCCGGGTACGCTCGCGCCGCTGTGTTGTACGACTCGACGCACGACTTCGGATCTGCCACCATGCGCAGGCAAAACTCACGAAAAAGTCCGGTACCCGCGATCGCACTCGCATGAATCGCTGGCACACGCTCCAGCCCGGCATCGATCAGCAGATGCTCAGCCGCACCATGAACCTGCTCGGCCAATGTGCGCGAACTGGAGTGTCGCTCGCTCAACACCGACGTGACACGCCCAATCTCACGCGGTGTGCCAGCAGGTAGCACGCGAGCAGCGTGCAGCGGCCCGCGACTGCCCGTCGCCACACCAATCACGCCATCGAGCCGCTCAAACAACTCGACATCGCGTGCGCCCAATCGACCAGAATCATCGCGCATCGGCACACGCAGTTTCGCCGGGTCATTGTCGTCAAGATCTGCGACAAGCCACACCGCCGCTGCATGCCCGAACTGCTGCGTAGCCGCTCGTGCCGCTGCCGCGACCGAGACGTACTTCGCGACGATCCCCGCGTGCCAGAAGCCCGCCTGATGCCCGCTCATGATGATGGGTGTGCTATGCGCGATTCCAAGCTCATGCCGAAACCGCAACGATCGCTCATCGAGAGTGCCGCGCGCATGTGCCGCCACCAGCCCGCTCCACAGTCGAGGCTCCGGATCGATCAAGAGTGCGCCATCACGATCGAGGTCTGTCACGCACGATCGTATCAGCAGCGCTGGCACCCGAGCCCCGTACGGGCCACACGCGAGAGTTGACACGCCCGGCGACAGATCGCCCGGTGCAGCACTTCCTGATAATGCCCGTAGCGAATCGCAGGGTCGTCAAGTCCCCCACCAAACGATCGCTTCGCATCAGTGTAAATCAGGCGCACCGGAATCTCACCGATCCGCAGCCCTGCGGCTACCGCCTCGACCCAGAACTGCATCGGGAATGCATACCCGTCTTCTGTAAGTTCCAACTCACCAACCGCCTCGACGCGATACGCCTTGAAACCGCAGAACCCGTCCGTCAGACACAGGCCCAGTCGGTCGTTGATCTCATCGGTGATGCGAAGGTTGATCGAGCGACGATCAGCTGGCGGAACACCATCCGCATCATCGAGGCTCAGGTACCGAGACCCGCTGATCACATCGAGTTCGCCTTGCCTGGCAATCGCGATAAACCTCGGAATCGACGCCGGCTCGTGCTGCTCATCACAGTCCATCGTGATGACCCAGTCATACCCGCCTTCAGCACCGGCACGCAGCCCATCCTGCATAGCGCGGCCATACCCCGCATTCGCCTTGCGCGCAATCAACTTGAACCCCAACTCGCCTTGAATCCGTTTCAGCACTTCACCCGTGCCATCGGTCGATGCGTCGTCGATCACAAGGATGTGCTCCGCATACTGACGTACAGCTCGCAGAACACCCTCGACCGTCGAAACCTCGTTATACACCGGAATAACAATCAAAACCCGCATGCGGCTTACCTCCGCCAAAACGCCCTATTCGGACGTCGGCCCTCCGAGTGAGGAACCTCCCGCTCATAAGACGTCTCCCAACTCAGTTCTGTTCCAGATCCGACTCAGATTCTTCGCCATTGGCCGAATTTCGATTCAGGCGTTCCGAGTCCGCAAGAGATGTGAATGCCCCGAACCCGAACGGAAGCCCTTGCCCAGACCCATTTTCCTCCCCTGACGACGCAGCCGCGGCTTCCATCTGCCTGAGCAACTCCTCGCTGAGCGTGTGAAAAGCAACAATCTCGTGAATCGGAAGGGTGTAGACCTCTCCGCCCGGCGTGCGAATCTGAAACACTGAGCACTGCACATCGGCTGCGATCGAGTGATCAATCGATGTCGTCGGGACCGAACACGCAAAAACCGGGAAGACATCCGCGATAGGAATGCGTTGTCCGAGTCTTGTCACAACCGCCATCCGGCCGTCGAACATTTCCTCCAGAGGTGTCGCGCTCATGGCCGCACCGGCAGGCGTCGGCGAGAGACGCCCGGTCGCGTGCGCTGCAGCAGCCGCGAGCGAGTTGAGAATCTCGCGCATCACGTTCTGCCAGAACAACTCTCGCCGCAACGACAGCTCCTGCAGCGCCATTGTATCGACCTGCGTCTGCCCACCAGCCACCGAATGAGCGATCTTCGATCCCGAATGCTCTTTCATGGTCCACCTACTGCTTCAATGCTCAACCGCAGATCATCGATCTTCGTCCCGATCGAATCCACTTCCTTCGACCATCGCTTCGTCCGGTCGCTCAAGCTGCCCCCCACACTCTGAGACCAAGGCGGTTCAAATCTCAACAACTCAGGATAGTCCTTCATCACCTCCATCAGCACGTTCATGCCCTCCTGCGCCGCATGCAAACGCGATTGGACGCGCGATTCCTGCTCTCGCCTTCCAGGTCCGGTGGATGTACGCAACGCCTTCGTTTCAGCCTCCAATCGCACCAGAGTCGTGCGCAGTTCATCACGCAGTTTGCCTGCCAGTGTTAACGATGCGCGCAGATCGCTGCTCAACTCCGCGCGTTCGCGCTTCGTCACGCGCAGTTCGCACGCTCGAAAAATCTGCCCGCAGTATCTGCCGGCTCAGCAAGACCCAGCGCTACCACACGCTCACGCGACAGCCGCACTCGCCATGTTGATGCGTCCTCCATCCAGACAACCTGCTCTCCCACGCCCTCACGCGAGATGTTCGATTCCGCATCCACAAAGAGCGGCCCCAGCGGCGGGATCAGCACGTCCGCAAGCTGCGTCGCCAAGCCGCGCTGATTGATCAACGATTCGACCAGGTTTTCCTGTCTCCCGCGCCACCCCGAGTATCCATCTTCGCACAAATCTGGAAGTCCGGTCGAGGCGTCTCCCATGATTCCCCCGCCGCGCCCGACGAACGCTCGATCAGCTGCCAGAGCAATCATGAGCACTCCCGGAGCCGCGGGCGCACGCACGCCGAAATGCACTGCAGTCTCAATCTCGAGTTTCGCAACTGCCAGGGCAATGCGCGTAGCCTCATCAAGCCTGGCCCGCGATGCGTCGAACTCCAGCAGAACGAGCGTCTCTCGACGCGCATCGCGTCGACCGAGCCACGCGATCACTTCGTCTGTCAGTTTGCGCGAGTCAAGATCTCCCTTGACAGCAAGGTGGGCGACCTGTCCACTGCGCACACTTTGCGCACAACTCACGCGATCGCACGAAATCGTCGCAGCCAGAACTACACAAAACATGATGAAACGATTCATCGCGCCCCCTCGCGCCGTCATCCGGTAACCGCAGTCGCCTCAACGCGCGTCAGGTTCGCGCCGAAATCGCCCGGTTCAAAGAAGTGGGCGCGTGCCGTGTCGATCCGCACCCGCGCACTCTCTCCCGGCGTCAATCCACCGCGAATCGGCACCCGCGCGATCAACTGGTCATGATGAGCCGTCTTCATGCGCACGTCCATGTCATCTCCGAGAGGCTCGATCACGACCACTTCGACCTCGATCGTGTCTCCACTCAGAGGCGCGCCCCGCTCGACAAACCGCATCGCTCCGGGCCTGACCCCAAGCACGACGCGCTCGCCCACACGCGACTCGACCATTGCAGCATGATCAGGGCACAACCTCACCCGCGCCGCACGCCCCGAGTTGCCCGCTTCGACAAAATCGATCCCACCATCGCCCCGCTCTAGAGCCCCTTCGAGGAAGTTCATCGGAGGCGTGCCGATGAACGCCGCGACGAACCGATTGATCGGATTGCGGTACACCTCGAACGGGGTATCGACCTGCTGAATCACAGCGTCGGCCATGACCACAACGCGGTCGCCAAGCGTCATGGCTTCTTCCTGATCGTGTGTCACATACACCGTTGTTGTGCGCAATCTTTGATGCAGCGCTTTGAGTTCGCCACGCGTGGTCACGCGAAGTTTGGCATCGAGGTTCGACAAAGGTTCGTCGAACAGAAACGCCTGAGGCTCGCGCACAATGGCACGCCCAACCGCCACACGCTGTCTCTGCCCGCCTGAGAGCGCTCGCGGCTTGCGGTCGAGGAGGTGTTCGATCCCCAGAATCTGTGCCGCCCCGCGCACGCGACGCTCGATCTCGTCTTTGGGCACGCGGCGCAGTTTCAGCGCGAATGCCATGTTTCGATACACGCTCATGTGCGGGTAGAGTGCGTAGTTCTGAAACACCATGGCGATGTCGCGGTCCTTGGGATGCACATCGTTGACGATGCGCTGCCCAATTCGGATGGTCCCGCGTGTAATGTCTTCGAGACCTGCGATCATGCGCAGCGTTGTGCTTTTGCCGCACCCGGATGGCCCGACGAGCACGACGAACTCGCCGTCGGCGATATGGAGGCTAAAGCCCCGAACAGCGTCCACGCCCCCGTCGTACGTCTTCCAGACATTTTCAAGAATCACTTCTGCCATGTCATCCTCACTTGTGGGGACTGCGCGTCCCGTCCCTCAGCCTAGCCGATCTGGTCTGCTGCGCCAAACCGCACAGACCCACCTCGGACGCAATGGGCTGCCCGAGTCATTGGTCTCGGACCCAAGTCGCACGCCTGGGGGGCCGATAGGACGAGTGAACCACGGAGGGGTCCATGACAATGACGCAGCCAAAAGAAGCCTTCAACCAGGTGAAAGCCATTCTGGGCAAATTGGATCGGTCGATTACCGAAGCCCGCAGCCGTCGCCTGGGCGAGCCCGTCGAGAATCCTGAAGCCCCCCCGTCAGCGGTGCCAGAGGTGCCTCCGATTGCTGCGTCTGCCCCGAAAATCCCTTCACCGGCAGTCCAGCCCCCCAGCGGGTACGCTGCCCGCCGGGCCCAGTATGGACGTGCCAAACCTGTCCAGACTCGCAACGACGCGGATCCGAAGGGAACATGGCTCGCCCGGGATTGACGCTTCTTGCCCACACCGCCTCCATGGGTACAATCCGCCTGCTCGGTGCCAGGGGATTGGTGTAATGGTAGCACGACGGATTCTGATTCCGTTAGTAAAGGTTCGAGTCCTTTATCCCCTATTCCTCGATCTCCGATCGATATGGGCGGCCTCATGAAGGTTGCCATTCGTGGGCGGGACCGAGTTTGACCTCATACCCAGTCCACAACTCGAACCAGTAACTGCGAAATTTGTGCGCTCCGAATTGTTCGTAATGCGCGCGCACCTGTGCAATGACCTGTGGGTCTTCGCCAGTGAAGCCGAGCGCTTTGCGAGCGTGTCGCAAGGTTTCGGAGTCGATCGCGAGGAAGGCGTAGCGTCCGAGCAGTTGCATGATGTTGGCTGCGGCGTATGGTCCGATGCCCGGGAGGGTCTTGAGGAACGCGAAGGCTGCATCGTCGCTGGTCGCGGGATCGCTGAGCCATGCTTCGTCGATCTGTCCGGAGAGGAAGAGTCTGGCCAGATCGATGATGCGCTGGTCGCGATAGCCGACGCGGCATCGGCCTCGCAACGTGCCGGGGCGGACGCGCGCAAAGCGGGACACGGTTGGGAATGCGCCACCTTCACCGAGTACTTCGCAGAACCAGCGGTTCATGTTGACGGTGCTCGACCATGCCACGTTGCAGCTGGTGACGGTGCGGATGATGTCCTGAAAGAGCGTGGCCGATCGAAACACGCGGCCGCGACCGCTGGCCTTCCAGCGGGGATCGACAGCATGAAAGGCGGCGATGTCGGCCTGCGTCTCGTCGAGGCGCAGCATGCGCGCGATGTGTCTGCGTGCCTGCGCCTGCTCGCTGCGTGAGAGGGCGCGACCAAACGCAGCGCGGAGGCGGCCGCGTGCGCTCTGGGTGACGCGCAGCGGTGCGGGGCCGCCGTCGAGGCTGAGGATCGTGTACAGGCATGCGGCGTCGGCGTCCCAGCGGTCGGGCGCGAGGCGGACGTAGCCATAAGAGTTGGCGTCGCGCGCCAGGTCGAAGTCGGGCGGGGCAGCAATGGCGAGCGTGCTGCCCATGGCCTAGACCGCGAGCAGGCTCTGGAAGGGGAAGAGCATGGTCGAGATGTTCAGGCTCAGGCGGTCGCCGATGCGGGCGTACTGCTGGTAGTGCTCATCGATCTGTCGGGCGAGTTCTTCGATGCCCAGTCCGGCCTTGGCGGCCAACGAACCGGGCACGCTTTCGAAGCGCTCGATCATGGCCCGGTCGCATTCGGGGTGGAACTGGATCCCGACGGTCCGCATGCCGACGCGGAAGACCTGCACGCGGCACTGGGCGCTGGTCGCCAGGATCTGTGCGCCTGGCGGGGGCGAGGTGACTTCATAGCCGTGGCTCTGGAACTGGATGTGTCGCCATGGCATGCCCGCGAGCAGGGTGTCGGTCTGGCCGGGCACGGTGATGTCGATCGGCAGCATGCCCACTTCGGGCTGTTTCATCTTTGCGACGCTGCCTCCGAGGGCGGCAGCGATGAGCTGGCAGCCGAGGCAGATGCCCACGACGGGGAGGGCTGCTTCGTGAGCGCGCTTCAGGAAGGCCAGTTCGCCCGCCAGCCACGGGTGGCTTTCATCGACATTCTGCGGGCCGCCGAGGCTGATCACGCCGTGCACGTTGTCGAGATCGGGCGGGAACCATCCACTGTGCGGCTCAGGCAGATCGAGGCGGCGGATGTCGAGCACGAAGCCGTGGTCGCGCAGCGTCATGCCGAGTCGACCGGGCGTGCCGTGTGGTGAGTGTTGGAAGACGATGATGCGTGCCATGGCGGGCTGATGGTAGCGTCGTGCGAGCCCTCGTGTTCAGGGTCGTTCCATGCGGATGGTCGCGTCGTGCCCGCCGAGGTAATCGCAGGCGAAGCGGACGAGCGGCGTGCGGTCGAGGGCGAAGCGCACGAGGGCGAGGGTCTTGAATCGGCGGGCCGGGCCGGTCTGGCTGTTCCCTTCCCGGTTGGGGGCTTCGGACGACAGGAAGTTGAAGATCAGCACGCCGCCGGCGGGCAGCGCGGCGAAGGCCCGATCGAGCACGGCCTCGGCGATCTCCTGCGTGAGCGTGTTGAGCGAGCCCGAGAAGACGAAGGTGTCGATCTTCATGTCGCGTGCCAGATCCGCGAAGATGGTCTGGTTGGCCACGAAATCGTCAAAGCGGCACGAGGCGTTGTCGATGCGGCGCGCGGTGATGCGCTCGTTTCCCGCGGCGACCATGGCTTCGACCCCGTCGATGCCGATGTATCGCGCGGGCGCCAGCCCGGCGTCGAGCAGGTGTTCGAGCAGGTCCGCCCTGCCGCAGCCGAAGTCCGCCATCGCGCCCGCCTGGCTGTCGAGCATGGCCGCGATGGTCGCGAAGCGGGCGGTCTGGCTCTCGCGGCTGAGCCACAGCAGCGCCTCGAAGCGGGCGCCGACGGCGCGGGCGGCCTCGGCATACGGCTTCAGGTACGCCGGTTCGGGCGTGTCGCTCATGGTTCACACCAGCCGCATCATGGCGGCGTACTCGTCGAATCTCTGGTTCACATCACCGGTGGTGAGGCTTGCCAGGCGGTCGAGGCTGAACGACTCGATGGTGAAACTGGCCACGACGGTGCCGTGGGCCATCGCCCGCCTGACTGCGGCGAACGAACCGGGGTCCACCGCGCGTCCGGACTTGTACTCGCTGGCCAGGTTGGCCATGAGTCCGGCCGCGAAGGTGTCGCCGGCGCCGGTGGGGTCGATGACGCGCTCGGCGGGGTAGGCGGGCAAGGCGGCCAGCCCGTCTTCATGGATGAGGATCGCGCCGTGCTCTCCCTTCTTGATGACGACGAATCTCGGCCCGGCCTCGAGGATCTTGCGCCCGGCGGCGACGGGGTTGGCCAGGCCCGTGAGCAGTTCGGCCTCGTCGTAGTTGAGCACCAGCCCATCGACGTGGGCGAGCAGGACCTCGAGTTCGTCGCGCGCGATATTGATCCACAGGTCCATGGTGTCGGCGACCGCGAGCACGGGGTCGGCGAACTGGCTCAGCAGGTGGTACTGCACGCCCGGGTGGCTGTTGGCCAGGAACACGAACCCGGCTGAGCGCAGCGCGTGGGGGATTTCGGGCGGCGCATCTTCGAGCACGCCCAGTTCGGTGTAGAGCGTCTCGCGCTGATCCATGTTCTTCATGTACTTGCCGCCCCAGCGGAAGGTCCGCTGGCCGGGGCGGGTCTCGAGGCCGTCGAGGTTGACGTTGGCAAAGCCGGCCAGCGTCTGGCGCATGGCGGGTGGGAAGTCTTCGCCGACGACCGCGACGACCGACACGGGGCCGTAGATGCTGGCGGCGGCGGCGAAGTAGGCGCACGAGCCGCCGAGGATGTTCTCGCGGTGTTCTCCGCTGGGCACATAGACGGTGTCGATGCCGATGGTGCCGGTGACGACGAGGCTCATGGGGTATGCTCCAGCCGGGGTTCAGGCCCGGTTGGTAGCCTAGGTCGCTCGGACCAGCGCGGGGCCGGAGGGGGAAGCCGAAACGGCGGGCTGCTCAGTTCACCTGATTGGGGGGTTGCTCGCCCCGCAGGATCGCGGCGGCATTCGCTGCGACCATCGCTGTCATTTCCTCGCGATAGCGGGCCGCTGCCGAGCCGATGTGCGGGGTCAGCACCGTGTTGGGAGCGGTCAGCAGGTCGGGATGGATCACTGGCTCACGCTCGTAGACATCCAGCCCGGCACCCCAGAGGGCGCCGGCGTGCAGACGGGCCGCGAGCGCGGCCTCGTCGATCACCGGGCCGCGGCTGGTGTTGATCAGAATCGCCGACGGTTTCAAAAGCCCCAGGCGACGGGCGTCGATGAGGTGGTGGGTGGCAGGGGTCAGGGGTGTGTGGATGCTCACTACGTCGGCCCGGGCCAGCCCGGCGTCGAGCTCGACGCGTTCGGCGGCCAGGGGGGAGAGTTCGAACTCCCAGTGGCGGCTGCGGGCGGTGTAAAGGATGGACATGCCCCACGCGCGGGCCCGGTGGGCGACCGCAAGGCCGATGCGCCCGGCCCCGACGATGTGCAGGGTGCGGCCGGTCAGATCCTGCCCGAGCATCTCGGCCATGCCCAGCGGGCCGCGGGCCGGATACGCCGCGCTGCGGGCATAGCGGTCGGCCTCGATCAGACGCCGCGCGACGGCCAGCACCAGCGCCCACGCCAGATCGGCCGTGCCCTCGGTCACTGCGTCGGGCGTGTTCGTGACGATGACACCGGCCGAGCGGCAGGCGTCGAGGTCGATGTTGTTGACGCCGACCGCAACGTTGCACACGCCCATCAGGCCCGCACCGGCGGCCGCGAGCAGCGCGGCATCGACCCGATCGGTGTACATGGTGACGAGAATGCTCGCGCCGCGGGCAAACTCGGCCAGGGCCGCGGGCGTGGGCAGCGCCTCGCCAAGCACATCGATCGTCGCGCCGGGGACAGACAGCGTGCCGCTGAGCGTGCGCGACACCGCGATGCGGGGAGCAGGCGAGGGAGTGGATGTCATGGGAAGACCGTAGACCGGCCCGGCCCGGGGCGTGCGCGGACGCGCCGGCGGTGCGGGAAAACAAGGTGGATAGACGGACACAGCGGAGGCAAACAGCGGGAATTGTGGCGGAATATGGCACAAATCGCGCCAATCGCACAGAATTCCGGCCGAATCGACTTGCCCGGTGCCCGCTGGTGCGGTACAAGTGTGCGCGATACGTGCAATTCTGCACAGAGCAATGGAGAACTCATCAATGGCCAAGAAGACCGTAAAGAAAGCCGCCAGCAAACCAGCCCCCAAGGCGGCCAAGATCGTCGGAGCCGACAAGCCCAGAACCAAGAGCGAGATCTACGCGACCATCGCCGAGCAGGCCAACATCACCAAGAAGGACGTGGCCAGCGTGTTCGACGCCATGAGCGCGATGGTGTCGGCCGACCTCAAGAAGGGCAAAGCCGAACAGTTCACCGTGCCGGGGATGATGAAGATCACCGTGGTGCGCAAGCCCGCCACCAAGGCCCGCAAAGGCATCAACCCGTTCACGAAGGAAGAAGTGATGTTCAAGGCCAAGCCGGCCCGCAACGTCGTGAAGGTCCGCCCGATGAAGGGGCTCAAGGACATGGTTTCATAAGACGAAGACCGGGTGTCCTAAGACGCCGCGATCAGACGAAGTCCACACAGCGCCCGGGAGACTCCCCGGGCGTTGTGCATTGATGCCCGGCCCGCGCCCGGCTGTTCAGGCTGATGGCCTGCCGCACTCGGGGCACACAGCCAGCCCGGCAAGGTCGTAGCCACAGCCGCGACAGTGGCCTGCAGGGATCGGCCGCTCAAGGGCACTGCGCACGCCAATGGTCATGAGCCCCAGCCCGCTCAGGCCAATCCCCACGAAGACCCAGAATGCCAGGCTGCGGCCCGTCCAGACTCCCTCGGCCAGACCGATGGAAGCCGCAACCCCGGCAAACATGAGCACACAGCCGGGAAGGGTGAGCAGGGCCATCGCCATGCCCCGGCCACGAAAACGAATGGCGCGGCAGGCAATCGCAGCGAGCGCGACCAGCAGCGACGCACACCACCCAAGCATGAGAACGAGCGAAAGACTCACCCGGGACTCTATCCGCTGGTGCGGGAAAGAGCGGCCGATCAGACGGGACGTCGCGATCGCGGGCTGGTGTAGTGCAGCTCGAGGTAGCGTGCGACGTAGTCGACGATGGACTGGCACTCGGGGATGTCGGGGTTGCTGGTGGGGCCCATGGGTTCGAAGCGCATGCCCTTGAAGCGGGTGACGGCGTCCTCGACAGTCAGGCCGTACTGGAGGCTGATGCTGAAGGCGCGGCAGAAGGCCTGGCACATGCCGCTGAGGGCGGAACCCTCCTTGGCGACCTTGATGAAGATCTCGCCTGGGCGGTCGTCGTCGTAGAGGCCGACGGTGAGGTAGCCCTCGTAGTTGCCGACGCTGAACTTGTGGGTGATGGAGTGCCGGGTGTTTGGAAGGCTGCGGCGAGTGGCGAGCATGGGCTGGGCATCCTCCGTGACGCGCGATGGAGTCGGGTCGTGAGTCATCAGGCGACTGTAGCCTGACGCAGTGTCTGGCAAAGATATCGGGCGTCGGGGTGCGATGCGTGCAGTTTGTGGAAAAGTCCGGGGGGTTCAGGCTTCAAACGGGCGGAAAATATGGCATGGGCCTGAAAGTTGCTTATGCCACCCGGATGGTCGATAATTGGGATGGATGAGCGAACCTGGACATGACGGGTCGGGACTGACGCGGGTGTATCTGGGCGGCGTGACGCTGCTGCTGGCCCTGACGCTTTCGGTACGCGCGACGGCGGGGCTTCCTCACGGGTCGCAGTTGCGCCCGCTGATGAACCATGTTGTGGTGTGTCTGATGTCCGGCTCGGTCGTGGCTGCGAATCATCGCGAGGTTCCGGCAACCCCGGTGCAGTGCCCGACGGTTCGCCCGCTGCCAATGGTTTGCGTTGCCAGGGCGCAAGATACGGAGCATGTGCGGCTTGACGTGTCGCTGCTTGGCCCGCACCTGATGGATCTCCCGCCACCGATGTCTGCGTGAGTCGGCGTGACCTGCGCGTGCGCGGTCCGATTCGGTTTGAGCAACAACATCGTGTCGACGGTATTCAGCGGCGTGACGTTTTGTCGTGCTGCGATCGAGTGAGATCCACATTCGCCGAGAAATCGGCGCACAAGAAAGAATTCCCATGCCCAGCCAGGACATTCCCCTGATCGGTCCGATTCTGAACAAGATCTTTGGTTCGCGCAATGAACGATTCGTCAAGCGGTACACGCTGCGGGTTGAGGCGATCAACGCCCTTGAGTCGCAGATGCGGCTGCTGAGCGACGAGCAGATTCGAGCAAAGACGATCGAGTTTCGCAAGCGGTTCGATGCCGGCGAAAAAGCGGACGACCTGCTGGTCGAGGTGTACGCGGTCGCGCGCGAGGCGATGGACCGGAACGTGGGGATTCGAAGCATTTTCAACCCGGAGCATGCGTTTGATGCGTCGAGGCTTGCGCCAGAGGCCAGACGGCTGTATGACGAGACCAAGGCGGCCATCGATGCGTTGTCGCCTGCGGCGCCGGAGGGTCGGTTCCTTGGGTGCCCGCAGCCGGTGCCTGGATGGATGCAGGTGGACATTCCGGTTGCGTTGTATGAGGCTGTGCGCGAGTTGATTCCCGAGTCAAGGCCTCCGTTTCGGGCCAGGCCCTTTGATGTGCAGTTGATCGGCGGGATGGTGCTCGGGCAGGGCAAGATCGCGGAGATGAAGACGGGTGAAGGAAAGACGATCGTTGCTCCGCTGGCGACATACATGGCGAGCATTCAGCGCCAGCAGGTGCATGTGGTGACGGTCAATGACTATCTGGTGCAGCGTGACCGCGACTGGACCTTCCCGTTCTTCATGGGGCTGGGGCTGACGGTTGGTGCAATTCATCCGCAGCACACCCAGCCGGAAGAAGTGAAGCGTCAGATGTACATGTGCGACATCGTGTACGGCACGACGAGCGAGTTCGGTTTTGATTATCTGCGCGACAACATGAAGCGCAGCGTCGAGCAGCAGGTGCAGAAGAAGCGCCAGTTTGCGGTGGTTGACGAAGTGGACTCGATTCTGATCGACGAGGCTAGGACGCCACTGATCATCTCGGGTCCGGCGCACGAAGATGCGCCGCGGTATGACCTTTCGGACCGGCTTGCGCGGCATCTGGTTGAGAAGCAAAAGCCATGGCAGCAGGGCGAAGACAAGGTGCGTGCGGCCAAGGAGCGCATCAAGGGACTCGAGGGCGACATTCGCCAGACGCGCGACAAGGCGAACATTCCGACACTGCAGAAGCAGCTGGAAGAGGCCAAGGCGGCGCTGCCCGAGATGGAACGGCAGCGCGACCAGCACACGCAGTATTACGAGTTGCAGATGGATCGACGTCAGTCGCACCTGACGCACGAAGGCATTGCTGAAGCACAGCGCGTGGCGGGGATCGGTTCGTTTTATGTCGATGAGAACATGGATGTGCCGCACCTGCTCGAGCAGTCGCTGCGTGCGCACGCGGTGTATCAGCGCGACAAGGATTACATCGTGATGGACCTCCCTGATCGCATGACAGGGCGGACCGAGGCGAGCGTGGTGATCGTGGATGTGAACACGGGGCGTCCGATGATCGGGCGGCAGTGGTCGGATGGGCTGCATCAGGCGGTGGAGGCCAAGGAAGGCGTGCCGATCAAGCAGGAGACGCAGACTGTTGCATCGGTAACGATTCAGAACTTCTACAAGATGTACAAGCGACTCGCGGGCATGACGGGCACAGCCGACACTGAGGCGCAGGAGTTTCACGATATTTATGGGCTGGATGTGGTGTCGATCCCGACGAACAAGCCGATCGTGCGACGGGACTTCGACGATCTGCTGTTCCTGCGGCAGAAGGACAAGTGGGAAGCGATCGTCGACGAGATCAAGCAGTTTCATGATGCGGGGCGACCGATTCTCGTCGGTACGACCAGCGTCGAGAAGAGCGAGATGCTCGGGCAGATGCTGATGCGCAAGTACAGCATCAAGCACGAGATTCTCAACGCCAAGCAGCATGAGCGCGAGGCGAACATTGTCGAGAACGCCGGGCAACTTGGCGCGGTGATGATTGCGACGAACATGGCTGGACGCGGTACGGACATCAAGCTCGGCAGCTGCCCGCGCGAAAAACTGCTCGATCACTGGCTGCGGCGTGGAATCGCGTCGCGCGGGTTGACGGTCAACTCGACCGATGCGGAACTGCGCGAGAATATTTTCCGCAAGATCGCTGCGACCGAACTGAAGGAAGAAGGCGTCAAGAAGAAGGATGTGGAGCAGATGCCCTTCGAGGAAGTCGAAATCATGCTCCTGCGACACTGGGCACAGAAAAATACATGGGTCAGCCCAAACAAGATTGCGAGCATGTCGGCGGGAGATCTGATGGACGCACTCGACCAGGGCGGGCGGTTCCTGTTGCATCGGATCAGGTGGTTTGCGAGCATCGAGGAACTTGGCGGGTTGCATGTCATCGGCACCGAACGCCACGAGTCGCGGCGCATCGACAACCAGTTGCGCGGGCGCTCGGGGCGTCAGGGCGACAATGGCTCGAGCCGGTTCTTTGTGAGTCTCGAAGACGACCTCATGAAGATGTTCGCCGGCGAAACGACGATGCGCATGCTCAGCCGCCTGGGAATGAAGGAAGGCGATGCGATCGAGCATCCGTGGCTGAGCAAGAACGTGGAGCGAGCACAGCGAAAGGTCGAAGAACGCAACTTCCAGATTCGCAAGAACATCCTCGAGTATGACGAAGTCATGGAGCACCAGCGTCAGCGATTCTACGGGTTGCGGCAGCGAGTGCTTGAGGGGCGCGATGTCAAGGGACTGATCTTCGAGTACATCGAGGAGGCTGTGGATGATGCCATCGCGGAGTTCCTGGATACGGACTATCCGTCGCAGTGTGCTGCTGAGTTTGCGCGGCAGAAACTCGAGTTCTCGATTCAGGCCGACAAGCTGCGCGGTAAATCGCTCGATGAGATGGATTTGTTGATCCGCAAGCAGGCCAAGGAAGATGCGGCATCGATGATCGATGTGACGCTCGGCGAGTACATGCCTGTTGAAGGTTCGGAAATCGCGGTCGATTTCGATTCTGCGGGGCTTGTGAACTGGGCCAAGCGTCGATTCGATGTTGAGCTTGATGCAGCCGAACTGCGCGAGGGTGGGGCCGAAGAACGTCGGCATGTGCGCAACATGCTCGAGCGCGCAGCATTTGAGCGGATTGACGCGGCCGATCTGAGCGGGTTGGCCGAGTTCGTCGCGCCAAACTATGGTGCCGAGCGTCTGAGTGAATGGGTCAAGGCCAAGTTCGGGTTTGATACCTCGGTCGAAGAGATCGTCAAAGCCCAGCAGGACGAGAACCGCACGGCGCGCGATCCGATCATGGACAAGGCCCGCACGCTCTACCGCGAACGCGAGATCTTCTACCCGGTGGACTTCATCATGGAACTGACGATGATGTACGCGCGTCAGAGCCCTGCGGACGCCTTCCGCGAGTTGGGAATCTGGAGCCGTCGTCGCTTCGGGCTGGAACTGTCGGAAAGCGAGATCCGCTCAACTCCCCCGGCCAAGATGCGCGAGCGTCTGGTCAAGGAGTCGGAGAAGTTTGTCGATGAGGACCGACTTGGGCACGAACTCGAGGCCGCGGTCGCCATTGCAGATGATGCTGAACTTGAGGCTCACCTGCAAGAGCGTTTGGGTGCCGGCGCGACCGAGTCGATGCGCTACCTCGAAGGTGAGGAACGCGAGCAGGCGATTCGCGCGCGGGTTGAGAACCTCTTGCGCACCGAACTGCTGCACTTTGAACGCACGATCCTGATTGACACGCTGGATCAAGCGTGGCGCGAGCACCTGTACGCGATGGATCAGTTGCGCGACGGCATTTCGTTCCGCGCGTTCAGTCAGCAGGACCCACGCATCGCGTTCAAGCGCGAGGGTTCGAGGCAGTTCCTGAGCATGATGGAAACGGTGCGCGACCGTGTGACCGATTACATTTTCAAGGCCAGAATCAGCCCGGCAGCGGCGATGCGAGAACGCATGGCCAGTGCTCCGCAGCCCGCACAACCGCCACAGCGACCGACCCAACGTCCACCCGCGGCCCCGTCGCTCGGCGGCGGTGCGTTCGGCGGCGGCATCACCGGGCCGGGATTTGGTGGGCCCAGCCCAGTGTAATGGCATTGCCCGGCGGATCGGCGGATCTTGTGGGGCATCGGGGACGTATACCCTTTGCAGGATGCCGCGGGCGCGGTGTTCTCCGACTGAACGGGTCCGGTCGGGAGTCGTTGGGGTTCGCCTGCTTCGGCAGCGAGCATTCGTTGGCGTGTGCTGACCGGAAACTCACCATGCAGTCATTGAACAAGCGAGCAACCGCGTTCACTCTGATCGAACTTCTCGTCGTCATCGGCATCATCGGCATCCTGGCTGCGATTGCGGTGATTGTCGGCGGCAAGGTCGTCGAATCGGGCAAGTCGCGCGCGACTGCCGACACGATTCGGGTGCTTGACTCGGCGATGGCCGACTATGTTAATCGCCTCGGCAAGATCCCTGATCCTGTCGTGCGCATCGAGTTGACCAGCGGCTCGACGTCAAACGCTTTCGCGGTCATCGACGGTGTGTATCAGAGCGGCGGCGATCGGGTTGTCAACACGCTGGGACTCTTTCTCAAGCAGGCTGAGGGCACAGGTGGAGTTGCAGCGGCGATTGACCAGATCAATCCGAAGTTTGTCCGGTTGTACGACGCGGATGAAGGTGGCCCGATGCCTTCGCTGCGCACTGTGTTCGACGCTTGGGACCGCCCGATTCGGTATGTGCATCCGACGTGGGACGGCGAGTGGCTGCAGGGCACACGCAGTGTGGGCCAGGCTGGCGCAGGCGTGAACCTGTCCGATGCGACGGCAAGCCCGATCCGCGACGCGACGCTGCGCAGCGCTCTGGCGATAAGCACAATCCGTCGTAACTTCCTGAGTGATGCAGATCGTCAGGCCACCGCGAATCTCGTAGGCGACAGCGACGGCGGGCTGTGCCCGAGCCCGAGGCCATACTTTTACTCGGCGGGCGAAGATGGCGACCCGTCAACGACGGATGACAACGTCTACAGCGTGCAGCCTAAACGGGTGCAGAACTGAAACCAGGTGGCGACGCTGGCCTGAAACCCACCGGCTTGCGGGCCCCGGTGATTTGGGTCTGGCGACGGGCAGGGGCAACACTGGCTGACCTGGCGGCTGCGGGATATGATCCGGCCTGATTTTGACGGGGTGTAGCGCAGCTTGGTAGCGCGTCTCGTTCGGGACGAGAAGGTCGTAGGTTCGAATCCTATCACCCCGATTTCGTTTAAGTATCGCCGAATCTGGGACTTTCGGATACCCGCCAGCGTAAGGCGGAGCGGCTCAACGCAGAAATTCGCGCGGTGTACACCGCGCAACTCTGCGGGAGACGCTCCTGATGGCCCGAAACACATCGCCCAAACTGCCCAAGACACCCGCTTACCGCACCCGCGCCGGGTACAACCAGGCGATCGTCACGCTCACCGACTCGGCCACCAAACGCCGGCGCGACTACTGGCACGTCCTCCAACTGCTGTTGATTAAACCACCAGATGCTGCCTTCTGAATCGCGGCGTTTCATGCATGCAAAGTATGCTGCAACCCATGGCGACCTTGCCCAATCAACAGCGCGCGTGGGGAGTCCAGAGTGGCGTCCGATTGCCATCAGATTCCAAATGCCTCCCTTGATGTATTCTCGCTCCGAGGACGAGGCAAGGGCACTGGTCTGATCCTGGAAATGCTTGAGCAGCGACACGTCGCTAGCAGAATAGGCCTGCCTGCAACTTGCTCCCTGTGTTGCACATCGCCCTGCAAAACGGCGCAAGCAGGAGTAGAGCTGAGCGGATTCCGCTTATGACTCGTCAAGAAGGGAGCTTGCATTATGATCCGGTCGGCACGCAACGCTTTGAGAAAATCCTGCCAATTGCACAGGAAGCATGGCTCGCGTCCTGTCCGCGTATGGACCGAACTGGCACCCGACACCGTGCTGCTTCGCAGACTTTCAGGAACCGAATCGATTTCGCGTCCGTTCGAGTACGAACTCGAGTTGAGAAGCGATGATCGAATGCTCGATGTGGGGGCGCTCGTCGGGCAGATCGTGTCGATTGAGATCGATCTGCCGGACGGCACGGTGCGCCCGATCAATGGGTACGTCTGGGCGTGCCGGCGCGAGCCGGATCGGGGTCGGACGATGTGCTTTCGCGCGACGGTAGTGCCTTGGCTTCGGCTGCTCGAACAGTCGACCGATTGTCGCATCTTTCAGGCAATGACGGTTCCTGAAATCATCAAGCGTGTGTTTCGCGATCATGGTTTTGTAGATTTTCGCGATGAACTCTCGGATGCGTACGAGGCTCGGGATTACTGCGTCCAGTATCGCGAATCCGCCCTCGCATTCGTCAGTCGACTGATGGAGGACGAAGGCATTTCCTACCGCTTTGAACACTCCGGGCACAAGCATGAACTGGTGTTGATGGACGATACACCGGCCTGTGCGCCGTCGCCAGCATGTCCCGCTTTGCCTTACATCGAGCCCGATGCCCAGCATGAGCTCGACCAACGCGTGTGGAGCTGGTCGGTCGTGAGCCGTCTTCGTCCTCGCAATTTCGCGCACACGGATTACGACTTTGAGAACCCGGGCAAGCACCTGCTCACGCGAGCCCGTGCGCCGTGGTCGCCGCCAGCAGCGACGTTTGAGGTGTACGACTATCCGGGCGGATATCTGAACCACGAGCCAGGCGAACGCTACAGCAGCGTGCGCATCGAGCAGTTGCATCACGACCAGCAGGAGTTTCGCGGACGAACATCATCGCGTGCTCTCGAGGCTGGCCGAAGGCTGACGATCGACAACGACCCGTTCAATGTCGGAGCTTACGTTATAACTCGTTCGGAATTGGACTTGTCGCTCGATGAGTACGAGTCATCGGGCGGTGCACGCGATCCGCAGATGGTGGTGACATCATCAATCGATGCGATCGAAGCGACACGCCGCTTCCGGCCTGCAATCAGCTCATCACGACCGATCGTTCAAGGCCCGCAGACAGCGATGGTCGTAGGTCCAGCCGATCAGGAGATCTACACAGACAAGCACGGCCGAGTGAAAGTTCAGTTCCATTGGGATCGCTACGGGCAACACGATCAGGAGAGTTCTTGCTGGATCCGTTCGAGCCAGCCATGGGCAGGAAAAGGCTGGGGCGGCATCCAGATCCCACGCATCGGGCAGGAAGTCATCGTCGATTTCCTCGAAGGCAACCCCGATCGCCCGATCATAACGGGCCGCGTCTACAACGGCGCGAGCATGCCTCCGGTCAGCAACGCCGGACGCGATGCATCCAAGGGGGAAACAGCCCCGCCGAACATGAAAGCCGCTGCCATGCAGTTGACGCTGCGTTCGAACAGCCTTGGTCACAGCGGCGGCCACAACGAGATCACGATGCACGATGAGGGAGAAAAGGAAAAGCTGTTCATCCGCGCTCAGAAGGATGAAGTGCACAATGTGCTTAACGACCGCCTCGATACGGTCGGCAACAACGAGACGCGAGAAGTCGGCGTGGACCGCTCCCGCAAAGTCGGCAACAACGAACTGGTAGTCATCGGCGTAAACGAAACTCGCCAGGTGGGCGAGAATCAGCAGATCAGCGTCGGGCAGAACATCATCATCGACGCAGGGACAAGCATCACCCTCAAGTGCGGAGCAAGCACGATTCATATGAATCAAGCAGGCTTTATCACGATCAGCGGGGTGGTTGTCACCATGGCCGGAGCTGTCAACTGCAACGTCGCTGCCCCGCTTACCAACATCGCTGGCGCAGCCATGCTGACACAGACCGGCGCGCTCAACATCTCAGCGGGCATCGTGAACCGGATGGAGGGCGGCACGCTCGCACATGTCGGCTCTGGCGGCATGGTTGAGATCGAGGCAAGCGGCGACGCAGCCGTGAATGGCGCCAATGTCAAACTGAACTGCTGATTGGCCCGCACTGACGCAGAGGAGAGCCATCAATGTTGACAACCGCAAACATCACGCATGGCACATATCGACTCGCGGGGTACGACCTCCGCGCTGCATCGGCACTGCGACGGGATGCCCGTCGGGCCCAGCGTTGGCTCGAGACCGTGAGCCGCGGAAGAACATGGGAAGGTCTTCCTCCCAGTCCGCGTCCGATGGCAAGGCCGGTATTGATGGACTCGCAAGGCAACAGGTTTGTCGTGTCATTAACGCGGGATGGGATGACATCACTACGGCCTTACCCACATGACGCGCGGACTGCAGCAGGCCTAAGCGGGGGTTTCGTCGCTTTGAGCGATGGTTTGGCCGAGAGTGGCGGGCCAGCAATCAATATTCCTCCAGGCCTGGCGGCGACACTGCGTGATGCCGTGCATGCAGAGTTTGCCGCGTTCGGCCAAGGGGACGATGCCAGTGCGGAAGCTGAGGGGTCATCGTTTTGGTCGTCGCATGGCAAAGGTTCTCAGATCGCACAGGGAGTCGCGATGCAGGGTTTCGCTTCGGTGCTCCAGTCGGGCAGCGGCATCGGCGCATTCGGCGGTCTCTCGATGTCCGGGCTTCTTGGTGGGCTCGCTTCGATCGGGTCGAGCACGCTGATCGGAATGGGATTCGACAAAATCGCAGGCTTGGCGATGTCAGCGTGGGCGGTGGACGACGAATCGTCGACCGGTGAACATCTCGCCCACATGGCGACCCAGAAACTCATGGGCGAACTGCAGAGTCACGCGCAATCGGCACTGATGGAAGCAGTCCTCAGCCCCTCGAGCCCTGCAGCGCCCGGTTCCGATGCGAGCACGCTCGATCAAGCCCGCGAGTATGTGATGGGCAAGGCCCGCAGCTCGGGGATCGCCATCGCCCACAACACCAGCCCGACCGACCACGGCGGCGTGCTGACGGCGACAGCAGCCAAAACACTCGCTGGCGGGCTGACCGTTGGGCGATTGAACGATGTGCAGGCATGCCCTCTGTTCAATGGGTCTACGCCACATGTGGGCGGGCCTGTGAACACGGCAAACCCGACTGTCATCGCAGAGGGCCTGGCTGTCACGGGCGAGGACCACACGGCGTTATGCACCGGTGTGGGAGGGCAGACGCTTCTGAAGCCGACAGTGCAGAACGTCCGCATAGGCACGACAGGAATGCCCGTCGCGATCTCGAGCATGGGAGAGGATGATGATGCCGCAAAGGTGGAGGCACAGAAGGCGTCAGATCAGTCGAACAATGAGAACCCTTCCGAGCAGGCCTGCGACGAATCTGCTGCACAAAGTTCGGAAGGCGCAGCGGATGAGGATCACGCGTTGGGATGCGATCCGGAGCATCAATCGTGCGAACCGCCTGCTGAGGACGGTCAGATGTGCCAAGCAAGCGCGGATGAGGGGCAGATGTGCGAAGACCCGAATGGGGCGTCAGCGGCGCAGTCGCAAACTCCAGAGCAGCAAATCGAGTCTGCGAAGCAGGAAGCTGGCGAGCTTGCAGATGGCTCAGTCATCGAACTAGAGCTCGCCAAGGGGGGCGACCCGGAAGCTCAGGAGCGCGTGTCGAGGCACTTCAAACTCGATCCGAATGATCCGAAGTACGACGCCAAGGTTGACCAGCTTATCAAGGACTATGAAATCGGAAAGTCAAAGATCGACAGTGGAAACTACGTTGTCGACAACGGGCTGAGCGGCGGCCCCGCCGGCGCGCAGGTCTCGTGCAACATATGGGGCTGTGGTGACGAAGTTCGAATCAACCCCGACTCACTGGGCAAGGGTTCGGACGATCTCGGCGGGTCGATCCTACACGAGAACATGCACCGGGCTGGAAAGGTGCCCTGGAAATGGGACTGGTCAAAAGGGTGGTGGGTGAACAATGAAGTTTATTATAAACCATCAGGGACGTTTCCAGGTGATTCGTACAATGCTGCTCGAAAGCAGGCCACGACGTACGATCGATTCGCGCGAGATGTTGCCAAGAACCGCCGCTAGTCGCCACGCATCCAGCCTCAATCCGAGTCTCATTTGCGAAGCGAACAGAGTTTCTGTTCATGAACGCACTCATCCGCGAACTTGGTAAACTGACCGGAGAGCGGACCTCTTACCACGTCCAATCTCACCCCAACCCAATTCGCACTCGTCCAGCGTGTCTACCTCGAGTCGCACGACCTGGCTTCCGACGAGCGCGATGCCTTCGTGCGCGAACAACTCGACTCCGAGCCTGAACTCATGAACGCCATTCGCGCACTTCCCCTGCACCGATCGCCGGAGGAATCGGCGAGCGGTGGCACGGCCAGAGACACAGGCGCGTGATCTGTGCCACCAGCCGCATACACCAAGGCGGATGTTGTCGCATTTCACGAATTCGTCCAGCGCCTGCTTGCGACGCTGATCTGACGCTCCTGCTCGGATTGCGCAGTCGGCCGTCGTTTCACGGTTTCACGGTAAGATAACCCGGATTCAAGGCTCCCAGGCCCGTATTCCGGCCACGAAGAGTTCCACTGGCATCCTGTCACCCCGATTTTGACCACGGCAAACCATCGCTAATGCGATGACTTGCTGCGCGTCCAACTCTTCGCACGTCAGGCAATTGTCCAATGCTGGAGTGTTCGAGGATGAGGCCGACGTGAGAGTGAAGCAACCCGCGCTGGAAGCGATTGTCCGAGCGTGGATAGACCACATGGCATAACCCGAATCCCGCTTCGCTTGAGTCCAGTGATTATGGTTGATCGGGCATCACCGGTCATGTCGCTGCGGATTCGAGTTCTTTGATCAGCGATTCGAGCACCTTAGCAATCTCGGTAGCGCGGCCTGCAATGTCGTTCTTCGAGAGATTGGCCACGCTTGCTTCAACTTCCTTTACCTTGGCCAGCGCGGTTGATGCGGCCCCGAGTGCTTTGCGGACCGGTTCGAGTCGTAGGCGGGCGGCGTCTGCTTTGAGTTCGTTGGAGGCTGAACTCAGTCGGGCCGAGATCGCATCGAGTCGAGCCGAGCGCGTGGCAAGATCGGCAATTGCAGCAGCTGCCTGCGCTTTGGTCAACTGGTTCGACGCCCGTCGCACGGCTTCGATGGCTTCGACCGGGCAGATGGTGTTGGCGTTCTGGACGAACTCCGACATGTCTCGGATCGCTTCATCGACGCCGCCCTGATCGACCGATTCGGCGGATATGAAGAATTGAGACTTTGCAATGAGTTGGTCGGCCAGTGCCGTCCACGCGAGCGGCGAACGCTTATCCAGTTTTCTCCAGTCGATCATGGTCTAGCCTTCTCGTACTCGGTGTACGCGCTGAGGAGTTGCTCTGTCATATGCACCAGCAATCGGTAGTCGGGCGAGCGGCCGGAACGAACGGCATCAACTAGGTTGGAGTGCGATGCGGCCCATGCTTCAGTCAGCGCCGCAGCACGAACAAGGGTCGCATCCATCTGATCGAAGCGGGCATTGAGTTCGGTTCGCTCGCGCTGGAGTTTTTGGTGCCACTCACTGTTCTGCTCGGTCTCGATGAACGAACGCAGCATCTGCTCTCGAAGTGCCAGCACTTTGAGTTTCTCGAAGTTCTGATCGCTCAACTGCTCATCAAGCGATAGCCCCAACACATACTCCGCAATCGCCTGCCGCTCGTCGCGCAAGTCATTGAGCGCAGCAAGCGGACGAGTCCCCTCCGCTGCATAGGGTGTTGTGAGATTGGTTATGGCATTTGAACGCATCGCGGGCAGTGTTTTTCGCAAACGCTGGAGGTCGGCTGAAAACACCTTGGCGATATCGCGGATCATCGGGTCGGCGTCGTGGACCGCCCGATCGACCGTGACGGCTGCTCGCTGATTCGCGTAGCGCTCGTAGACGATCGTGAATGCGTCGGCTGTCAGTTTCAGGGCTGCATCCCCGCCGGGAAATGTATTGACCGATGCCAGGAGTTTTTGTCCACTCTCGAAGACTTCCCGGGCTTGACTGGCACTGTTCTCTGCGGCGCTGACCACTTCGACAAGTCGATGAGCATAATCGGCAATGGCCGAAGCGACTCGGACACGCGGTGCCCAGAGTGACTCGAAGTCTGCGGATGTCTGTTCCGAGTCGCTCCCGATGAGTGCCAGTTCGGCAGCAAAGGCTTTGCCGGTCTGGTCGATCACCAGATTCAGACTCGATGACGCCTCGGCGAAGGGCCCGACCTTGGGCGGCGTCCGGCAACCCATCAGCGCAGTGGCGACCAGAATCGACAGGATGATTCGGAGGAGGTTCATGAATGCGCTCCATGTGAGCTGTGTGATCTGACGTTCAGTCCTTGCCTCAAGCGATGCTGCGGAGTGTACATCACGGATGACGAGCGCATAAATTTCGGATGCCCGCTCAAAGGACTTGCCGTATTCTTCTCCCATGACCAAGTACAATGGATGGATGTGCCTGAAACGCCGACACTTGTGGCACGTTGTGCCCGGTTTTGGCGGCAGTATCGCGGCCGTATTCTCCTTGGCTGTCTTGCTTACTCCCTCTGTGGCACAAGAAGCAGCCACCACCCAAGTCGCACCGGCTGCAGGAGAAAGTCTGAACCCCGCCCCGGAACGGCGACCAGTCTTCGTTGACCGCACCGCAGACTTCGGCCTGACGATCGGAAGCGGCCCGGTCGCATGGGGCGATATCAACAACGACGGCTGGCCCGACCTCTACGCGGGTGGTGCTGTGTGGATCAACAACCTTGGAATGAACGGCAATACGCCCCCAGCGTTCACTCGCATCGCCGCGCCGGGCAACGGCCTCATAGCCGATCTGAACAACGACGGCATCGGCGACCTTGTCTCTATTTCGCCGATTGCGATCTACATCGGTCACTTGGGCGAAGACGGCATGCGATTCGACAAGCTTGCGCTACCCGAGCTGCCGGAGACCGTCTGCCGCGGTGCGGTAGTCGGAGATTTCAACAACGACGGCTTCCTTGATGTCTATTTTGGCGGATACGAAAACTGGGAGAAGCAAGTCACCTATCCGAGTTTCATGCTGCTCAGCACACAAGGCGCCGGATTCTCATTGAGAATCATGACAAGCGAACATCGCTCGCGTGGCGTTACGGCCTGCGACTTTGATGAAGACGGCGACCTTGACATATACGTCTCAAACTACCGACTTCAACCGAATCTGCTCTGGGTCAACGATGGTTCTGGCGACTTTTCTGACAAGGCTGAACACTTCAACGTCATCGCCACGAGCGAAGCCTTTCGAGGCGGGCACTCGATCGGCGCGTGCTGGGGTGACTTCGACAACGACGGTCACTTTGATCTTTTTGCCGGCAACTTCGCGCATGTGGATTCGCGCGGCGACCAACCCAAGAACCGCTTCCTGCGCAGTCGAGGCCCCACTCACGGTTGGACGTTCGAAGACTTGGCCGAGTGCGGGGTGTGGTATCAGGAAAGTTACGCAAGCCCCGCGTGCGCCGACTTTGATAATGACACCCGCCTCGATCTTTTCTTCACGACTGTCTATGCGGATGCGAGTTTCGGACACAAAAACTACCCCGTGCTGTATCGCAACACTTCGGGAGACGACGCATGGTCGTTTGCCGACGTGACGGATGGCTCGGGGCTAGAAAAACTTCCGCCGACCTACCAGGCCGCATGGGCCGACGTTGATGGTGATGGCCGACTCGATCTGGTGACCGCCGGGCGGCTGTACATGAATGTCGGCACGAGCGATGCTCAGTATCTTGGTGTGCGGCTCCAGGGCGACGGCACGACGATCAACAAGCAGGCGGTTGGCGCCCAGGCTCGAATCGCGCTCCCTGATGGACAGATTCTGTCGCGACAAGTCGAACTCGGAACCGGGGAAGGCAACGCCAATAGCCCCATCTTGCACTTCGGCCTCGGCTCATTCACCGGACCTGTAACCGTGGCGATTCTTTGGCCAAACGGCAAGACACAGTCTGTCGTTGTTCCTGCAGTGGGCCGAACGATCGACGTGCAGTACGCCGACGAATCCGAGGACGGCTGGCCGGAATGATGCGGCGACCGGGTAGGCATGCCCGCTTCTGCCATGAATCGCTTGAGTGGGCTTGACGCGGCCCTGTGGACTTGCATTCAAATTGCCTTTTGGAGTATGCTGTACCTGCTCGTGCAACGAGGTAACCCATGCGACGAACCCGAGTCTACTTTATCGCAATCGCCATTGCATGCAGTCTGGCGGGTGGTTCTCTGGCACAGGACTCGGTTGCCGATCGCCTGCGCGAGCTTGAATCAGAGTTGGCGCAGACTCAGCAGCGCACTCTCGCCATTGAAGCCGAAATCACGACTCTGCGAGCGATTCTGCTCGGAGGCGGGGAGGCAATTCGGGCTGCCCGCGCCATCGATGAGCAGCACGAGTTCATTTCGTATCCTTTTTATAGATTCGATGACCCAGCGTTGTACCTTGCGATCCGCCGCGAGGGGTACACCGTTGTGCACGACAACACACACCGCCTCCCGCGTTGGGTTTCACAGAAAATCACACGGCAGTGGGTTGACGCCGCGCCCGCGATCGCGCGCGAACGCATCTCGTGGCGAACCGACCCGGAACTGGCTGGCATTGGCGCGCGAGACGCAGATTACACAAACTCCGGCTACTCACGCGGACATCAGGCCATGCAGGCGACGCTGTATGGTCGGAGCGAAGACTGCGAACGCCAAGGGATGTACCTTGCCAATGCCGCTCCGCAGACCCAGGCGTTCAACAACGGCATCTGGGCCACTCTCGAACGGCAAGTCATTGCGTGGGCGCAGACACATGGCGAAGTCTGGATGATGTGCGGGCCTGTGCTGCGCGATAACCCGCGGACGCTCAAGAACGCAGGCCGCGTCAGCATTCCGTCGATGTTCTACAAGATCGTCGGCCGAGACACCGACGACGGCATCGCCATCATTGCGTTCCTGTTCGAGCATGATCCTGATGAGCCACACGGCCCACTCGATGATTACATCGTCAGCGTGCGCACGATCGAGAACTGGACCGGCATCGATTTTTTCTGGGAACTGCCGCGTGAAGTGCAGGATGTCCTCGAACGTAAGCGATTTGCGATGAGTTTCGATGGTGCGGTCCTCGGAGTTGACGATCCTGCTGACGGAGCAGTGGCGGCCGGTGCCAATATGGTTTATGTCACCGGCTTCGGCACACGCTATCACATCGCATCTTGCCGATTTGTTCGTTCGGGCGCGACTGCACTCCCTCTTGATGAAGCGCGAGGCCGATTTGAACCGTGTAGCGTCTGCGGGCCACCGCAATGACCCCTCGCGTCGTCTGGTCGAGCGAAAGATCATTTCATGTCGTGCTGGCTCAAGATGATGGCGATGATGCTGGCGAGCGGATCACCCGAGCTGCCGAGGCGCTCCGATCCGCCGCCCTCGAAGAGGTCATCGATCTCACGCCTGCATCGACCACCATTGCGATACTGCTCGATCCTCTGGCACGCAATCCGGACGAAATAGCCGCGCAAGCGTTGGAAATCGTCGGAAAGTGTGGCGAGCGCACTCAAGTGATGCAACCGAAGCGCATCGTCACGATCCCAGTCTGCTACGACGCCGATCTTGCGCCTGATCTTGACGCAGTCGCCGCCAGAGCTGGGTTATCGATTGAAGCGACTGTATCAATGCACACGAGCGTTTTGTACACCGTGCGATTTCTCGGATTCTCACCCGGTTTTGCGTATATTGCAGGCTTGCCCAAGGCCCTGCACGGACCCAGGCTCGCGTCGCCCCGGCCCCGTGTGCGAGCTGGCAGCGTCGGTATTGCCGGCACACGCACCTGCATCTATCCGCAAAGCACGCCTGGTGGGTGGCGATTGATCGGCGCAACGCCGGTGCACATCTTCGATACCAATCGCACCCCTGTGTCATTGCTCCAAGCTGGAGATCAAGTGCGCTTCCTCGCCATCCATCGCGGCGAGTTTGAATCGATCTCACGTTCATCAAACTCTTCGGCGCGAGATTGACATGCACTGTGCCAGGATCATCGAGCCAGGCATGATGACGACGGTGCAGGATCAAGGTCGCATCGGCTGTGCTGCGCTAGGCGTTCCTCCATCGGGCGCAGCCGACGCGCTGTCGATGCGTGTTGCCAACCGCTTACTTGGGAACACCGACGCCGTAGCCGTGCTCGAGTTCACGCTTGTCGGTCCAACACTGGCATTCACACGCGACGCCACGATCTGCATCACAGGGGGCGCATGTCCCGCTGCGATGATCCACGATGGGCGAAAAAGAAGACCTCTCCCCCCCTGCATACCGACGATCGTGCGGGCGGGCGAGGTCATACACATCGGCAGTCTTGCTACTGGAGCACGCGGCTACCTTGCAATTGATGGCGGTTTCGCTGTCCCAAGAGTCCTCGACAGCCGATCCACGCTCATCTCAGCCTCAATCGGCGGGCATCTCGGCCGAGCGCTGTGTGCAAATGATGAAGTGCCCATCGCGTCACGGACGTTTGATTTGCCAAATGTCCCAGAGCCACGCCACATTTCACGCTGGCTTGCAGGCAATCTCGCGCGTCGCACACTGCGAGTCACACCATCGTTGCACACAATTCTGTTCGATCCATCCGCCCTTGCAACGTTCACGAGTGCCGCGTTCGTTGTGTCCGATCGATCGAATCGCGTGGGTGTGCGACTGGGTGGGCAAGCGCTTGCCGTGCCGCCTGAAGCCGCTGAACTGGCGTCCGAAGGCACCGCCACTGGCGCGATTCAGATCCCGGGTGACAGCCAGCCGATCATCCTCGGCGTCGATCGCCCCACCACCGGCGGCTATCCGATGATCGCGTGCGTGATTGCCGCCGATCTGCACATCGTCGGCACGATCAGACCTCGCGAACAGATTCGATTCGAAATGGTGACTCCCGAACACGCGCGCAGCCTCTACCGCGAGCAGGAAGAAACGCTCGATACTTTACTCCCTCGTCATCGAACGTCGAGATCAAGCCACACCATCGACATCAACGCCGACATCGGCGAAGGAGTCACGCCTGCTGAATGTGCGATCGAAGCAGCATTGATCGAGATCGTCACTTCCGTCAACATCGCGTGTGGCGGACACGCGGGCGATGAGAACTCGATGCGTCACGCCCTCACGCTTGCCAAGGCAAGAGGCTGTGCAATAGGGGCGCATCCGTCCTACCCCGATCGCGAGCACTTTGGTCGGCGGCGAGTCCACACCGCGCCAGACGCCCTTCTCTCAAGTCTGGCCAGTCAAATTGCTGCCCTCAGTCGCCTCACCGAGCAGATTGGCGTGCGTCTGTCGCACGTCAAGCCACACGGCTCACTCTACCACGACGCATCGAACGACCAGCACATCGCACGCGCAATCTTTGACGCCGCCCGCTCGTGCGATCCTCACCTCAGACTCGTCGGAATGGCAGGGTCGAAGGCTCTCGACTGGTGGCGGGCGTGGGGCGCGACCGTGACGGCCGAGGCCTTCGTCGATCGCGCGTATGAGCCCGATGGCCGACTCCGCGCGCGCACCCTCGCAGGCGCCCTCATAACATCACCCGAGCGCGCAGCCCGACAAGCACTTGCGATCGCAACTCGCAGCCAGGTCGAAAGCACCTCTGGCTCAATGATCGCAATCAGCGCGCAGGCGCTGTGCATTCACGCCGACACTCCAGATGCTGTCGAAATCGCGCAACTCGTGCGTCACACACTGACCACCGCCGGGATTGAAGTCAGAGCGCTCGACCACAGCGTCAATGACACTCCGACGTGACTGTCACGGATAATCCTGCCTCGTCGGACGAATCATGATCTCATTAACGTGCACATGCGGCGGCTGTTGGGCAACAAATGTCACAACACGCGCCACATCAGCAGGGTCAAGCACTGGACCGATGCGATCAAACACGCCTGCGACCCATTGCGGGTCGTACCCCGCGACCCCTTGAAACTCGGTCTTGACAAACCCGGGCGCGATGACGGTCACGCGAATCCCCTTTGGCCCGACTTCGCGCCGCAGCCCTTCCGCAAGCGCATGCACCGCAAACTTTGTCGAGCCATACATCGAACTGAATGGCGAGACATTCCGCCCCACGTTCGATCCGATAACAATTATGTCGCAAGGTCGCTTCTGCGCGGCTGCGGGTTCCAGTGCGGCTGCCGCTTTGCGCATGAGAAGCGCTGCCCCAAGCAGATTCGTTCGAATCATCGCTTCCCACTCGGCCGGATCCGAAGTCGCCACCGACCCGCTCAGTCCACGACCCGCATTGACCACAATGAGATCGGCAGTCGCACCGAACTTTTCCCGTGCAACGACGAACAACTGGTCGATGACAGAGTCCTGAGCACAATCCCCGGCAACTGTGACTGCGACTTGGCTCAGTCGACCTTGATTGATCGCGCGTGCAACATCGGCCAAGACCGCCTCACGACGGGCGTTGATGACCACTCGGGCACCCGCTCGGGCGAGATCGTGGGCGATGGCCTCCCCGATTCCGGCGCTGGCACCGGTCACGATTGCAATTCGGCTTGCCAAATCTGTCATAGTCAGCGATGGTAGACGTGATCCGAACCGGTCCGGACCCGCTCCCGGCTGAACAAGCCCCCAAAACGTGGAGTGCGCGGGGGGTTCAGGACCGATACGCTTATCTCCAGGCTCGAACCGGCGTGGGTGTGGGTGCGTACCCGCCATGCCGCGAAAGGCCCGAGGAGATTTTGCATGGTGTCCGCACGACTGTTGACCGCTTCGACTCTGGCCTTGGTGTTGCTGGCGGGATGCGCGAGTAACGAAGGCTCCCGAACTTCGCACACCCGTTCGAACGGACGGGCAACCACTCCCATTGCAACCGAAGCACCATCCGCTGCTGTGACTGAGGGTCTGGTCAAAGCAGAAGCAGCCCGACACGCGGGCGACCTCGAAAAGGCACTGGCTGAGTTCGAGCGTGTGATCGAAACCAACCCACTCGTCACGGTCGCCTATATGGGCGCGGGCGACATCTATCGCGAATCGGGCGACTTTGTCAGTGCTGAAGCGCGGTACGCCCAAGCTGCGCGAATCGAACCCCGAAATTTTGACGCCCATTACTTTCATGGCCTGACCCTGCAGCTGCTCAACCGCGTCAACGAATCGGTGCGCGCCTACCTGCGCGCGCTCGCGATCAGGCCCAACGACTTTGACGCGAACCTGAATCTCGCAGCCGCCTACTTGCAACTCGAAGAGCCCGTGCAGGCGCTGCCTTACGCGCAGCGCTCGGTCGCACTGCGTCCAAATGCAGGACCGGGGCGCGCGAATCTCGCAGCCGTTTATGCCGCACTCAACCGCCACGAGGCCGCTGTGATCGAGTATCAACAAGCAGCCGAACTGATGGACCTGAGTCCGGAACTGCTCCTGAATCTGGCCGACTCGCTTGGATTCCTCGAACGCTTCGGCGAAATGGCGTCCACACTCGACCAGTTGCTGCGCATCTCGCCATCGCCAGCTGCCTACGAGCGCATGGGCAAGGCCATGTTCAAACTTCGGCGCTATGACTCGTCGATGGACGCCTTCAGCCGCGCCATCGAAATGGATCCTTCCTACTTCCCAGCATACAACGGGCTGGGGGTGTGTCACCTGAACCGCTACCTCTGGAGCGAGCAAAAGGACACATTCGCCCGCGATCAGGCGATGGCGTCACTCCAGCGTTCGCTTCAGATCCAGCCCTCGCAGCCTCGCATCGTTGAGCTCGTCCGACGCTATGGCCGGTGAACATCGCCGCACAAACGCCACCTATGATCGGGCCTTATGCCCAATGCGGAACTTCTCGAAGCGTTCGAATCCCCCACTGACGCTCCATTTGTCATCGAACACATCTGCACCGAGTTCACGTCTGTCTGTCCGAAAACCGGGCACCCCGACTTCGGCGACGTGACGATTCGGTTTGAGCCTCGCCCGCGAGCCAAGGGCGGTACGTGTGTCGAACTCAAGAGCCTCAAACTCTACTTCCATAGTTTTCGCAATCAGGGCATCTTCTATGAGGCTGTCACAAACACCATTCGCGATGACCTCGTCGCACTGATGAACCCAGTCTGGCTTCAGGTGCGCACCGACTGGCGCGGGCGAGGCGGGATCCGCAGCGTCATTCGCGCCGACCACGGCCAGGTGCCCACCGAATATCGAGGCGCGTGATCCGCGACTCTTCTCAAGATGCCAGCCCGAGCACACGAGCCGTCGCTGCCGGCAGGTCTCCGAAATTGTCTACGACCGTCGCCCCCGCTTCTGTCAGGGCTTTGACCTTGCCAGCGTGCGTCCCTCGACCGCTTTCGATAATCGCGCCCGCGTGACTGAATCGAGTGCCCTCCTTGGCCGCCTTACCCCCGATGTATGCAACGACTGGCTTTGTGACTTTACCCTCGCTCATCAGTTGCGCCAGGTCTTCTTCCATTGAGCCACCGATCTCGCCGAAAATGACAATCGCTTCGGTCTGAGCGTCACCCTCGAACATGAGCGCGACATCAGGAAAGCGCAAGCCGAGGATACTGTCGCCACCGACATGGCAGATCGTGCTGGTCCCGATGCCGGCTTGTCCGAGGTAGTACGCGGTTGAACTGCTCATACCCCCCGAGCGGGAAATAACCCCGACCGAGCCAGGCTTGAACCATGCCCGTGCGCTCTCTGCCCGTCCGCCGATCATGCCGACAACCCCTCGACCTGGACTGATGACACCGAGTGTGTTGGGGCCTACGAAAGTTCCACCATTTGTGCGCGCACATGCCGCGATTTCCATCGCATCCCACACCGGCACGCGATCGGGAACAATCACCAACAACTTGACGCCCTGTTCCAGCGCCTCGATCGCCGCTCCCTTGACGAATCGAGCCGGTACGAGCACAACGGAAATGTCAACATCTCCGCCCGTCGTCGAGTGGCTGTGCTGCTGGGCTTCGTGAACCGAATCGAACACCGGTACGCCCAGCACGTCATGACCACCCTTGCCAGGGGTGCATCCTGCGACGACATTGGTCCCGTAACCGAGCATGAGCGCAGCGCGGGCCTGACCTTCGCGACCGGTAATTCCCTGAACGATGACTCGCTTGGTTTCATCGATGATAATTGCCATGTGCGTCAGGGCTCCTGAGCGTCAGAACGATCTGCCTCCTGCCATCGCAGGCTGCGCGGACGCGATGCGGTGGGATCCTAGCAATCCGAGAAATCCTTGGCCGAGTGCCCAAGTCGCCTTGAGATCAAAACCGTTCCACCAAACACCCACCGGGCGAAGAATGACCAAACTTTCACTCGCGGAGGACAGGTCGATGTGGTATGCTGGACATGTAGAAAATGTTGAGTTCCTCGCAGCCGCGAGCCTATCGCGCCCGAATGACTGTTGGGGAATCGGCAGGAATTGACGGAGGGGCCAGGAATCATGTTGAGTTGTCAACGCACGCGAAACGGTGCTGGTCGGCGGTATCTCTTCACAGCCTGCCTCATTGCAGGATTGGCGACCCCCGCGCTTTCTCAGACTCTTCAGACTCGCGAGCAGCCGCTCGACCGTTACCCCGAGGGCGTGCCCATCCCGCGTTCGCTCACCCCAGAAGAGGCTGAAATCCTCAAACGCGACCCTCTCGTGGCTGGGAACCTGCGCGTCGCACCTCCAGGTCTTGTGCGCACGCCGGCTGAGTATGACCCGTGCGAGGCAATCATGATCGCATGGGAAGGCACGTCCACATGGCTTGATATTCTGGCAAACATGGCGCGCGAAATCACGACGCTTGGTGATGCCCGCGTCATTGTGTGGGTCGACACCGCCAGCGAGCAGACAACCGCTGCAACCTCGATCGCGAATGCCGGCGCAAACATGGCCAAGGTCGAGTTTCGTGTGCGCACGACTGACACGATCTGGATTCGTGATTACGGCCCGCGCTACATCATGATGGGCACGCAGCCTGACGGTTCGGGAGGCGTACGCGCGATTGTCGATCACACCTACAACCGCCCCAGACTCAATGACAATGCCATCCCGGCGTACTGGGCAAACCTGCGTAACCAGCCTGTCTTTCTGTTGCCTCTGATTCATGGCGGAGGGAACTACCACCTCGAATCAGGGAATCCAGAAGGCGTGGGGCACGCAACGAATCTAATCGTCAACGAGAACCCATTGCTTGACGCATCGCAGATCATCGATTACTGGCGCGACTACCTCAATCTTGAAACAACTCTGTACACGCCATACCCCACTGCTGTGGATTCCACGCAGCACATTGACATGTGGATGATCCTGCTCGATGACAACAAGGTCATGATCTCGCAGTGGGTCAACGAGCCGGCCGCTTCATGGGCAATCACGAGCGACAACGCGGCTGCTGCTTTTGCTGCCCGCGGGTTCACCGTCTACCGCGTGCCTGCGGTGCGCTTCGGCGGCACGCACTACACATTCACCAATGCCGTGATCTGCAACGATCTCGTGCTCATTCCAAGTTACACCAACGGCACCGCATCCCCACACAACGCGACCGCTCTAGCGGTCTGGCAAAGCGCCTATCCCGACAAGACAATTCGGCAGATCAACTCCCAGGCGATCGTCACTTCGGCGGGTGTGCTGCACTGCATTATCATGCACATTCCAGCAGCCGCGGGCGGAACTTCGCCGACGGCTTACATCACGACCTTGAACGATGGCACTGCGCTCGACCCCGGCACCCAGCAGGAAATTCGTTGGCTCACCGATGACGATGTGGGCGCGACGACCGCCGATCTGCTGCTCTCGACCGATGGCGGACAGACCTTCCCGACTGTGATTGCCGCGAACGTCAGCGCGCCTGGCGGGCTTTACAACTGGACCGTGCCCGACGTTGCGACCACTCAGGCCGTCGTGCGCATCGTGGTGCGCGATGCCGACAACAACTCCGGATTTGATGACACGGATATGCTGTTCGCGATCAATGGTTCGCCGCCATGCGCGGGCGACTTCAATGGCGATGGCGAAGTTGACTTCTTCGACGTCGCGGCTTTCCTCGATGCATTCAGCAATGAACTGCCCGAAGCCGACCTCAACGGTGATGGCGAGCATGACTTCTTTGACGTGTCGCTCTTCCTCGCAGCATTCAGCGAAGGCTGCCCGTGACCATGTGCGACATGCGATCAATCACCAGGCATGCGCATGAAGTCTGGCAGGTCGTAGTCGAAGTCCTGATTTGAGCCTTGTTGATCGAGCAGAGTCATGCCGAGCACAGCCCCTGCGCAGATCAATGCGACAGCGAGCCAACCCAGCCCGCATTGCATCCAACGTTGACGCCGCTTGACCCAAGGCACTCGAACTACCCAGGCCGCCAATGCCGCGACCGCGGGCACAAGCGTTAAGCCTATGGGATAGTTCGCGCCCAGTGCGCTCATCCAGAGATAGGCCAGCGCCGAAGCCATGAGAAGCGCAGGTGCACCTGCCGCGACGATGCCCCGCGTTGCCACGGGCCTGCCAAAGCCGGAAGCAACTCCAAGCGCCAGCATCGACGCGCCGATTGGTGCGACAGCTGCTGCGAAGGGCAATTGACCCATCCATAGAACGCCGATACCCGTACCCATCGCTGCTATCCAGAGACTGATCGGAACCACCGCACCGTTGTCGCGCCTGGCGAGTGGTTCAAGCCCGGCTATCAGGAACATGATGCACGCACCTGGAAGCAGCCGCTCGGCAACGGTGTCGGCTGGCTGGAAGATCGGCCAGACGATCGCGGTTGCTGTCGCGGCGGCCAGCATCCCCGCCGCCCAAGCTCGCCATTGCCGATCCTTGCCGCACAGGACGACGCTGGCCGCGATCGCCCCGACGAGAGTCATGGCGATGAGTCGCTCCCATTTCTCGCTGGGCGAGCCATTGATGAGCGCGAAGGCGATCGGCATGGGCACCGCGACCGCTGCCATTCCGATCACTGACGCCAGCCGAGTGCGGGCGCGAAGCCATGCCCCACGCGGCAAGAGCACGGCCGCGCTGGCCACACACAAAGGCAACAGAACCCCATACACGAGATGTCGCGAGATGTCATCCATGACCGATCAGACGCCTGTCACGAAGCTCGCGCGCCCGCGACCGAGACCGTGATTTCCACAGCATCGCTGAGCATGTTTTCTTCAAGATGTGTGGTCATGCCAAATGTGCTGCGACTGACGACAAATGTGGCTTCAAACCCCGCGCGATAGCCAAAGCGGCTCGTCGAGACCTCGGCGTACTGTCGCAACTGCACCGTGAGGGGCACATCAACGCCGCGCATCTTGAACGTGCCGACCGCTTCCCAGGTGGATTCGTCGATGCGTTTGATCTCGCGGCTCTTGAACGTTGCGGTCGGATGCTCGCGAGGGTTGAAGAAGTCGGGTCCTGCCAGGAACTTGTTGCGCGCGTCGTTGCCACCATCGATGAACTTGGTCTGCACTTCGATTTCGACAAAGCTCGCGCCGGGTTCGTCGACGAGCAGAAACTTGCCCGTAGGATTATTGACACGCCCGTAGAAATTGGTCACGCCGAAGTGTCGGATCTTGAACAGGATCACGGAATGCGACGGATCGACCGTGAATTCGGCTGACTGTGATTCTGCTTTGGCGATGTGTGACTTGGCCAAGCTGTGATCGGCAGCCACTACAACACCAACCAGCAGAATCGCCCCGACGATGAGAACTCGTGCATTCATCACAGATCTCCCTTGCCGCCCCAGACAGGACATGTGCTGTCAATGCTAGTGCAGCGTGATCACGCGTGACGGTGCTGCCCTGCGGAATGCCGGAGTTTGTTCAGCATGGCGAGCCCTGCGAACTCAGCCTTGCTCATTGCGCGACTGGAACGCGGCGATGTCGGAAACAAAGGTGTTTGCGAGAAACTCCACCATGCGTCCCCGCTGAGCGCGCCAGAAGTCGTGGGCGGGACATGCGCGTTCTTCCGAACATTCGGCTGTGCCAAGCATGCACCGTGGTACGACAGCGTGATCGCCCAGCGCTTCGCAAAGACGCAACAGCGAGATCTCGCTCGCGGGGCGGGCAAGGACAACTCCGCCTCCTACGCCGCGCTGCGTAATGACAATCCCATGACGGCCCAGAGTGTGGATGATTTTGGAGAGATACGGAGCGGGAATCTGGCACGCATGGGCAATGTCCTTCACAAGGACAGGCTTTCCACCCATGGTCTCAATGTACCCCAGCGCTGTCGCGGCATATCCGGCGGCTTGGCTCAGCATTGTGGTGATTCGATTACCAGAGAAGTATATCAGTATATCACCTTTCGCGGTTGCAGTCGCGTCAATAATAGGGATTTTTACTCACTTCGACTGAATTCGAGCTTTTTGGTGCTCCAAAAGCCCGGGAGCAGTTGTATTGGAGATATACTTATCATCTTATCTGCTGGTAACTCGCTGCCTCGGCTCTCAACCACCCGCATCCTGAAACCACTTATGCCAGTCAAGGAACTGATCAGATGACCACTGACTCACCTATTGAGCCGTTGCCGATCGATTCCGCTTCCACTCACGCCCCAATCGGCCCGATCGAACAGTTCGTCTACGACGACGCGATCGTGAGAAAGTTTGCTTTGGCAACAGTCATCTGGGGAGTCGTCGCCATGCTTGTGGGCGTGGTGATCGCGCTCCAGTTGGCATTCCCGGCATTGAACCTGGGGTTGTCCTTCACATCGTTCGGACGTCTGAGGCCCTTGCACACGAATGCCGCCATATTTGCGTTTGCAGGCAACGCAATCTTCGCCGCGATTTACTACTCGACACAACGTCTGTGCAAGGCGCGCATGTTCAGCGACACATTGAGCAGTCTGCACTTCTGGGGCTGGCAGGCCATTATCCTGGCAGCTGCGGTGACGCTTCCGCTCGGGTTTACGCAAGGCAAGGAGTACGCCGAGCTCGAGTGGCCGATCGACATCGCGATTGCGGTGGTCTGGGTGGGGTTCTTTGGTGTGAACTTTTTCGGCACGCTGATCCGCCGCCGCGAGAAGCACATGTACGTCGCGCTGTGGTTCTACATCGCCACGATCGTCACGGTTGCGATGCTGCATGTGTTCAACAGTCTTGCGATCCCCGCCGGTCTCTTCAAGAGTTACTCTGTCTACGCGGGGGTCCAGGATGCTCTGGTTCAGTGGTGGTACGGGCACAACGCGGTTGCCTTTTTCCTGACGACTCCATTTCTTGGTCTGATGTACTACTTTCTCCCGAAGGCTGCCGAGAGACCGGTCTTCAGTTACCGCCTGTCGATCATCCACTTCTGGTCGCTGGTCTTCATTTATATCTGGGCAGGCCCGCACCATCTGCACTACACCGCACTGGCAGCTTGGGCGAGCACGCTGGGCATGCTGTTCAGTGTCATGCTCTGGATGCCATCGTGGGGCGGGATGATCAATGGTCTGCTGACGCTGCGCGGAGCATGGCACAAGGTCACGAAAGACCCGGTCCTCAAGTTCTTCGTCGTAGGGATCACGTTCTACGGCATGGCGACGTTTGAAGGACCGCTTCTGAGTGTGAAGTCCGTCAATGCGTTGAGCCATTACACCGACTGGACCATCGCCCATGTGCATGCCGGCGCGCTTGGGTGGAATGGATTCATGACATTCGGCATGATTTACTGGCTCCTGCCAAGGCTGTTCCAGACCGAACTCTGGAGCAAAAGCCTCGCCAACATGCACTTCTGGATCGGAACCATCGGCATCCTGTTGTACATACTCTCGATGTACGGCGCAGGCGTCGCACAGGGCCTGATGTGGCGGGCGTTCGACGCGCAAGGCAATCTCGCCTTTCCGGACTTCGTCGAAACGGTGGTCGTGCTCATGCCGCTGTACTGGATTCGCGCGCTCGGTGGCCTGATGTTCCTGGGCGGAACTGTTCTCCTGCTGATCAACTTCATCATGACCTGGGCGAACCGGCCTAAGTCGTACGTCGAGGTGGTACACTCGGCGCCAGCGCTCGTGCGCCATCGAGGCAACGATCAATATCCCGCGTCCGAATCGCGTCTGCACGCGAATACCAACCTTGGTCACGCTGGGGACAAGTTTCTACAGGCACGATGGCACCGCAAACTCGAAGGAAGGCCGATCAAGTTCATGGTGTGGGTGTTGATTGCTGTGGCGCTTGGCGGCATCGTCGAGGCTGTGCCGATGTTTCTGATTCGCGCCAATGTGCCGAGCATTGCCACGGTCGAGCCGTACTCCCCGCTCGAACTGGCGGGGCGAGACATCTATATAGCCGAGGGATGCTACAACTGTCACTCGCAGATGATCAGGCCGATCTTTGCAGAAGTAAAACGCTACGGTGAATACTCGAAGGCGGGCGAGTTTGTTTATGACCATCCGTTCCAATGGGGCAGCCGTCGCATTGGGCCGGACCTTGCACGCGAGGGTCAAAGCAATCCCAACGCACTTTGGCATTACCAGCACTTCCTTGATCCACGTCAGGTCAACGACCGTTCTGTCATGCCGGCCTATCCGTGGCTCTTCACAGATCAGTTGAACTATGAGCAGATTCAGTCGCGAGTACGGACCATGGCCATGCTTGGTGTTCCATACGGTCAGGCTGTGCTCGAGGGTCGCGCCGCCGAACTCGCACGGGCGCAGGCGGCAGAGATCGCCCAGGAAATCGAAGACGCTGGAGGCCCCCCAGCTGCGGATATTCGCGATCAAGCCGTCATCGCGCTCATTGCCTACATGAAGCGGCTTGGCACAGACATCTACAAGCCTCTGCCTGAAAGTGGAGGGATGAACAATGCTGACTGACGTGATGTCGGGGTTGAAACTCGATATTTTTCCGACAATCGGAATGGCGCTCTTTCTGATCGCGTTTGTCGCGGTGGCCATTCGAGCCTTGTGCTCTTCGCGGTCGGCAATGGCTGAGGCGGCTCAGGTGCCATTGCTCGAAGACCCCACAGAGAAATCCAAAGGAGCGTGACCCATGGCTCAAGAGAACCTCTCAACGCCCACTGAAAGTGTCCTGACTGATCATGTCTATGACGGGATCACGGAATACGACAATCCGACCCCAGGTTGGTGGCATCTGATTTTTTTCGGCACGATCGTGTTCAGTTTGCTGTACTTTCCGATATATCACTTTTCGCCATTTGTTCTCTCGCCCCAGCAGGCCATTGCAGAGCGATCGCAACGGGAAATGCAGAAACGCTTCGGGTCGCTCGCGAGCATTCCCCTTGACAACGACAAAATGCTCATGCTCATGACCGATGAAAAGTGGCTCGACGCGGGCAAGGCGATCTACTCGACACGCTGTGCACTGTGCCACGGCGTGAGCGGCGAGGGACTCGTCGGTCCCAACATGACCGATGATTACTACAAGAACGTACGAACCTTGACTGATTTTGTTACAGTTGTCACCGACGGTGCTGCCAACGGCCTCATGCCGCCACAGAAGTCCTTGCTGAATGCCGGTCAGATCGAAGTCGTCAGCGCATATGTCGCAACCATGCGCGGAGCCAACATTCCCGGCAGGCAACCTGAGGGCGATTTGATTGACTCATGGCCTGAAGTACAACGCGCCAAGACACCTGATTGATTCATACTTGCTTTGGCCCCGCCGGGCGCCTGCTGGTCGCCAACGGAGTTCAGAAAGGCACGGTTGACATGGAGACACTGCTTCAGCCCGAGGAACGAGTTCTCTCGACGCTGAATCAGGATGGGTCGAGGCGATGGCTCAAGCCCAGAACTTCGCATGGTCGGTTCTGGCACTTGCGCCGCGTTGTCGCCTACTCCCTGATTGCCATATTCACTGCCTTGCCATTCATCTCGATCAACGACAAGCCCGCAATTCTGCTCGACATCATTCATCGCGAGTTCACGTTCTTCGGCAAGACCCTGTTCGCAACGGACACGCTGCTGCTCTCATTGTTCATGATGATCGTGTTCGTGACGATCTTCATGCTCACAGCGATCGTCGGGCGCGTCTGGTGTGGATGGGCGTGTCCGCAGACTGTGTACCTCGAGTTTGTCTATCGCCCGATCGAGAAACTCCTCGATCGGATGACCAGCAAGGCCAAGGGAATGCGAGTGGTACTCAAGGCCTTGATCTATGTGACACTCTCGGCGATTCTGGCTCATACTTTTCTGAGTTACTTCGTCGGCGTCGCCAATCTGCGACTCTGGATCTTCCACTCGCCACTCGAACATCCGATCGCGTTTCTTGTCGTCGTCGCTGTTACAGGCCTGATGCTCTTTGATTTCGGCTTTTTTCGCGAGCAGCTGTGCATTGTCGCCTGCCCCTACGGCCGATTTCAATCTGTCATGCTCGACCGGGCATCGCTTATCGTCGGCTACGACCGCAAACGCGGAGAGCCTCGCGGCAAACTGAAACGACGCAAGCCGGCAAACGATGTCTCGCTCAAAGTGCTCGATCAGTCGCTCGGCGACTGCATCGATTGTACGTTGTGCGTTCAGACCTGCCCAACAGGTATCGATATCCGCGATGGACTTCAGCTCGAGTGCATCCACTGCGCCCAGTGCATCGACGCTTGTGATGCGGTGATGGACAAAATCGGTAAGCCCCGGGGTCTCATTCGATACTCTTCGCAGGACGGTCTTGAATCCAACACTCGCCGATTCATTCGCCCACGCATCATCCTGTATCCGATGTTGCTGGCAGTCCTTCTCGGCGCATTCATACTTGTGCTTTCATCAAAGGACGAAGCCGATGTGGGCGTTGTGCGCCATCGTGGAGGTGCGCTGTTCAGCGTGCTTGATGATGGGTCCGTTGTCAATCAGGCTCGCATCCGCATTACCAACCGCACACGCAAGAGTGTGACATACTCCGCGGACGTGATCGATGCGCCAGGCGTTTCATTGAGTTCAGTCCCGATCGAAATCGAGATCCTTCCGAACGTGATGGAGTCGCTTCAGGTGCGCATCATCGCTGAGCCTTCATTCTTCACATCATCCCCACGAACAATTCAGGTTCGCGTCGTCGGATCAGACGGATTCAAAACGATCCGAACATTCACTCTGCACGGCCCGATCATGAAAGAGGCACGCCCATGACCGAATCGATCGCTCCCGTACGTCCCTCTCGCGGTCTTATCTGGCCCGCACTCGTCGTGTTGCTCCTCGGCGGACAGGCCACAATGCTCACGCTCGTGGTGCTCGTTGCGACACGCGATCCTTCGCACTCTGTCGAGCCGAACTACTACGAGAAAGGGCTCGCATGGGATTGGACACGCGCTACCTTTCGTGATCCGATAAGCGACGGGATCAAACTTTCAATCAGCATCATGCCGCCATCAAAGTTGCTTGGCCCGGAATCAGTCTCCATGACGCTGATGAATGCTGATGGAGAACCTGTGGTGCCATCGGTGATCGAAGGATTCATGTTCCACCACGCCCGCGCCAGCGAGCGAGTGCCTCTGATCATGACCAGTGCCACGAGCGGGACATTTGCCTCCGAAGTGCCGCTGCAGCGTGAGGGGATTTGGGAAGTTCAACTGAGCTTTGTTTTCAATCAGCAGCAATACACCACGTCGACCACCGTCGAATATTCAAGAGCTACTCGTGACTGAAGTGTTCGCACTCATCATGGCAGTCTTTCTCGCGAGTCTGCTCGGTAGCCTGCACTGCGCCGGAATGTGCGGCCCGTTTCTGTTGTTTGCCACTTCAACACACGATCAGGTCTCCAAACGTGGACACGTTTCAATCCATGCTGCGTACCATGCGGGTCGACTCGTGACCTATTCGCTGCTCGGAGTCGTCGCGGGGGCGCTCGGTCAGGCGCTGGAATTCGGCGGCACAATGCTCGGCGTGCAGCGGGCAGCGGCAATACTGGCTGGCACGCTGATGATTGCGTTTGGCGCGCTCACGCTCGCCCGTGTTCTCAACAAACCAGTCGGATCGCTTCGCCCGCCAAAGATTCTCCAACGAATCATACAAGCGGGTCATCGCTTCGCATTCGATCTTGAGCCCGCCCAACGCGCACTTGTGGTCGGTCTGCTGACCACGCTCCTTCCATGTGGGTGGCTCTATGCCTTTGCAATCACCGCAGCGGGCACGGCGAGTCCCTTTTGGGGCCTGGTCACGATGGCTATTTTCTGGGTCGGGACCCTGCCCGTGATGGTTTCGCTCGGCGCGTCGTTGCGATTTCTTTCGGGACCGTTTCGCAAGCATGTGCCCCTTGTCGCGTCACTGGTCATCGTCGTGGTCGGAGTCGCAACGATCTTTGGCCGCCTTCAACTCCCGGTGATGACGCGCGAATCCCTTGCTCGCTCTATTCCAACTGCGTTGCATAAGTCGGCACGAGCGATCGAATCCGAAGATCAGCGTGACCCATGGCATGAACGCGGAGCTGCTGAACCATGAGCACTGCTGCGATCCGATCCATTCCTGATCGTCAAATGTCATCGCGAGTCCTATGCGCACACTGCGGGCTGACCGTGTCGCCCTCGCTTGTGCGAGAAGGTCTCGAGCATCAGTTCTGCTGCCACGGGTGCGAGACGGTCTTTTCGACGATTCAATCGTGCGGCCTGGCCGATTACTATCGCTTGCGCGATACCACGACGGACGTCCGAGTGCGTTCGGACGTTGCGGATCATGCCTTTGCTGAGTTTGACGATTCCGCCTTCCACGCGGTCTATGTGCGCACGATCGGAGATTCGCGACGCATCGAGTTGCTCCTCGAAAACGTCCATTGTGCTGCGTGCGTCTGGCTTGTCGAGCGATTACCGCACATTGTCCCCGGAGTTCTCGATGCTCGGCTGAATCTGCGACGCAAAGAGCTTGAAGTCTGCTGGCAACCCGATGCGGTGCATCTCTCACGCATTGCCTCCACGCTCAATCGTCTTGGCTATCAACCTCACCCCGCGCGAGGCGTCAACGCGCGAGAATCGCAACGACGCGAACAACGCCGCATGCTCTCGCGCATCGCCATCGCAGGCTTCTGCGCAGGCAATGTCATGCTGCTCGCATTCGCGCTGTATGGCGGACAGGTCGACGCCATTGAACCTCGCTTCGAACAGGTCTTTCGAGTCTTGAGCATGCTCATCGCCTGTGTATCTCTCGCCTGGCCTGGAAGCGTGTTTTACCGCGGCGCGATTGCCTCGCTCAGGGCGCGCGTTCCTCACCTCGACCTGCCCATCGCCATCGCGCTGTCATTCGGTGGCTTGTGGGGGATTGTCAATACCGTGCGTGGCACGGGCGAGATCTTCTTCGATTCACTCACGGTCCTTGTTTTTCTGCTTCTCGTCGGGCGATTTATACAGATGCGTCAGCAGGCCGTCGCTGCCGATCATGTTGAGTTGCTGTTCGCGCATACACCCTCGAATGCCCATCTCGTCGAGGTCGATCGCACACGCACGGTTCCGATACAGGCCCTGCGCATTGGTGACCTGATCGAAGTGCGCGCGAACGAATCCATCGCCGTTGACGGCGAGATCGTTGAAGGACGATCCGACATCGACACTTCGCTCATGACCGGTGAATCGCGAGCCATCGCGGCCGAGGCAGGGACCATGGTCACCGCAGGAACGATCAACCTCACCTCCCCGATTCGTGTGCGTGCGCTGGCAACAGGCGATGGAACTCGCATCGCGCGCCTCATGAGACTTGTCGCAGACGCAGCCGAACGCAGGGCACCGATTGTCACACTTGCCAATCGCATCGCGATAGTCTTCACGATCGTCGTGCTCTTCCTCGCAACCCTGACATTCGCGATCTGGTCTTCGCAAGGTCTGGACGGTGCGGTTGAACATGCCATCGCGCTGCTCATCGTGACCTGCCCATGCGCTCTAGGGCTCGCAACCCCGATGGCCATGACAGCCGCGATCGGTCGTGCCGCCCGCCACGGCATCATGATCAAAGGCGGCGATGCGCTCGAGCGACTCTCCCGCCCCAGTTGCCTCATCCTCGATAAAACCGGCACCATCACCGAAGGATCGCTCCAGGTTGTAGATTGGATCGGCAATGCATCGATCAGGCCGCACGTTGCCGCGATCGAGCGAACTTCGTCTCATCCCGTTGCGCGCGCGCTGGCTGATGTTTCACCGCCCGCAGACACCATGATGATCTCGAACATCAAGCACACACCCGGTGCTGGCATCGCGGCCGAAATCGATGGCTCGCTTTTTCTCATTGGCTCTCCGTCGTATGTTCTGAACCATTGCCTGCATTCCAATACGACACTCGAGGCCGCTGCCGACAGCGCTGCGCGTCGCGGCCAGACCCCCATTGCCATCGCACGCGACGGCACCTTGCAGGCCGTCGCCGTGCTTGCCGACCGGGTGCGCGATGATTCGGCTTCGACCATCCGCGAACTTGCCTCTCGCGGCTGGAGCCTGTCGATGCTCTCCGGGGACGATGAGCACGTCACGCAGTATGTCGCCTCCCTTGTCGGCATTGACCACCAGCACGCCATCGGCAGCGTCTCCCCCGAAGAAAAACTCCGTCACATTCAGGAGTTCACACGCCCCGTAGTCATGGTCGGGGACGGTGTAAATGATGCGGCTGCACTCGCAGCTGCCGATGTTGGCATCGCCGTGCATGGTGGCGCTGAAGCAAGCCTCGAAGCCGCAGATGTCTACCTCGCGCGCCCCGGGCTCGGCCCCATCCTCGCCGCGATTGACCTCGCCTCATGCACACGTCGCACAATCCTCATCTGCATGGGCGTATCGCTGACGTACAACTTCATCGCGGCCTCGATTGCCATGGCCGGACATCTCACCGCCTTACTCGCTGCAATCCTGATGCCGATCAGTTCACTCACAGTCGTGGCCATCGCATCACGCGCTGGCGCACGCGTCACGCGCACGCTCGACATCGACCCCCCACTCTCGCGGAGCACCCCATGAGCGTGCTTTTTCTGCTCATCCCGCTTGCGCTTCTCCTGGGCATCGCAGCGCTTGTCGCTTGTATCTGGTCGCTCAGGCAGGGCCAGTACGACGACCTCGATACCCCACCGATGCGCATGCTGTTCGAGGATGTTCAGCCTCGCACACCCAACGGACTGCCGAACTCATCGAATCCGCGAAACGAAGTCGTACCGCCCCGACCCGACACGCACCACGACCGCGCCAGCCTCGCGCCCAAGCATCTCGACACCCGGCGCATCGACGAGCGCTACACCTGATTCGAGCACATCGCTCGCCGCATCGGCAGGAATCAGCACGCGCGCTGTCGTGTTCACCGGCACAGTCACGCTGAGCATCAGTCGCTCTCCATCGCGCCGCCATTCTGTCTCGATTCGGCCCTGAATCGAATTGTGACTCGCGCGCACCCAATCCAATGGCCCTTCCACGCGCGGCCGAACCTCAAGGCGAGCAAAACCTGCCTCTCCGCTCGGGCGCGCGATGCCCCCCACCGCCTCATACATCCACGCGCCACAAGAGCCGAACGCGAAGTGATTGAACGAGTTCATTCCAGGATCCGGATGGACTCCCCCCTCCGGCGTCCAGCCGTCCCACCGCTCCCAGATCGTTGTCGCACCATGCCGAACCGAGAAGAGCCACGACGGAAATGTATCCTGCATCAACAGGCGATACGCAAGATCATCGCGCCCGCCCTCGGACAGCACCGCAAGCAGGTGCGATACGCCGACAAAACCCGTCGATAGATGCCAGTCACGAGACTCAAGGTCGTGCACAAGATGACCGAATGCCGCCTCGCGCAAATCTTGAGGCACAAGCCCGAATCGCAGCGCAAGCAGATACCCGCACTGCGTCTGCCCCGCTACGCGACCGTCGCTGTCGATGTAGCGTCTTGCAAACGCTGCACGAATCGAGTCGAAGAGTTGCTCATGCTCCTCAGCCTCAGCATCGCGCCCGAGCACACGCAGCGCACGAGCCGTAATGTCGGTCGAGTGAGCGAAGTACGCGGTACCGATCAGGTCCTTAGGCGTATTCGCATTGACGCTCAGCCAGTCGCCATAGTCATTGCCACGCGCCTTGTCGCGAATGAGATCCGTACTGTTCTGATGACTCCATTCGACCCAGCGGACCATCGACTCGATATTGCGTTCCAGAATGCGAGTGTCACCAAAGGCCTGATACACAGACCAGGGCACAATGGTGCCCGCGTCGCCCCACGCAGGTGTGCCGTAGTTGAGCCCATGCATCACTGGCGCTACATCAGCATGCGCACCATCCGCACGCTGTGCATCGCGCACGTCCGTCATCCACTTGGACATGAAGGCTGCCACATCGGTGATGTACGCAGCCGTGGGCGCAAAGACCTGGGCATCACCCATCCATCCCATACGTTCGTCTCGCTGCGGACAGTCCGTCGGAATACTCAACGCATTGCCCCTGAACCCCCACACAATATTTGAGTGCAGCTGATTCAAAGCGTCATCCGAGCACGCAAATGTTCCAGCCTCCGGCAGATCGGTGGCAAGCACCATGCCCGTCACTGTGCCGAGCCCAGGCTCGGTGGGCAGGCCCTCCAACTCAACATAGCGAAACCCGTGAAACGTGAACCGAGGCTGCCACTCCTCGACACCATCACCACGACAGATATACACATCCGTAGCCGCGGCACCACGCAGGTTAGCGGTATAGATCGTTCCGTCTGGATTGAGCATCTCCGCATGTCGAATCGTGATCACAGTCCCACGCGGCGCAGTAACACGCAGCCGCACGACGCCGACCATATTCTGCCCCAGATCAAACGTATACCGCCCCGCAATCGGTTCAGTCACCGATCTCGCCGGCAGCAACGCCACCACTCGCACCGGCTGATCGACCTCAGTCACGAGCGTGCGGTTCTCCTCGCGCGTCTGCACAGTCTCCCACGCTGCATCGCTCACCGCTGGCGTCGACCACTCGACAATCTCCGCCGTCGCATCATGCGTCTCGCCATCCATAAGGTCGGCAGCCAGTAGAGGGCCGTCGTGACGACGCCACAAGCCGTCAGTGACCACACGTTCGACTGAGCCGTCCTCATAAGTCACTTCCAGTTGAGCCAGCAGTGCAGGAGTCGAGCCATAGAAAGCCCGAGCGTGAAACAGCCCCGCTCGCCCCGCGAACCACCCCGGGCCAACCATTGCGCCAATCACGTTGTCACCTGTCTTCAACTGTTCCGTCACATCAAACACCTGATATCGCACTCGCTTGCGGTAGTCGGTCCAGCCCGGCGCAAGGTGATGATCGCCGACACGCTGGCCGTTGATCTGCATCTCATAGACACCCAGCGCCGTAGCGTACAACCTCGCGCTGCGCACCGAACGATCCACCTCAAACGTCCTGCGCAAATATGGATACCGATGTTGCGGCAACATGACGCGCGCGTTCTCCGCGCAATGTGCAATAACCTCGGCCTCACCGATTCGACACCTCACTTCCAGCCGCTTGCGCACGCCATACGCCGGATCTCCGCCCAGCGCCTCGTTGCTCGCCGTCCATGACTCGCCTTTGGCAACCAGCGAGGCGACCAACGCCGTCACATCGCGCCGAACGCTGCCATCGAGCGTGCAGTACTCCGCCTTGACGATTTCGATATCGATCGCGCGAGGCTCCGCTTCGATCCATTGCGCGACCCAGTCTTCTGGCCGCAGCAAACCCATCTCCCAAAACGCGACCTCGCTCCAAGGCCCCGCCGCGCCGTCACGATCCCACGCCATCACCTTCCAGAAACAACGTTCGCGCGAGACCAGAACCCGCCCGCCAAACTCGACATGCGCAGTCTGGCTCGATTCGACTCGACCCGAGTCCCACACGTCCCAGTTGCCGCCCGCCAGGTTCTCCTTGCTTGAAGCAACAACCACGCGATAGGCGGTCTGCCATTGCCCGCGATCGTGCGCACGAAGCGTCCAACTCAGTCGGGGCTTGGGCTCTTCAATCGCCAGCGGATCGGTCAGATACTCGCATCGCAATGTCTCTGCCACAATCTGGGCGCTCGCCGACGACCCGCACAACACAGCTGCAAAGAGCACCGCCATCTGCGCAATCCCCGACCAAGAGATATTCCTCATTGCCTGATTCCCCTTTGCGGTTCGACACATTTGGCTCGCCGCTGCGTGAGTGTACAGAGTCCCCGAGCCCGCCTTGACCGTTTGGGCACCGAGACTACCATATCAGCGAGAATGAGACTCAGTTGCACCAATGCCCGGTGAGGTCTCCGTCTCCACGCTATAGAGGTACATTCATGGCCCTGCCGCAAATGCTCCGCGAAGACACCCGCGAACTGCACACATATGCCGAAAAACGACCCCTCCAAGTCGAGTTCGTCACCGGCCGAACGACACGCACCCGACTGGCTTCCTACCTGTCGCAGCTCGCGCACATTCACAAGGCCCTCGAAGATGCCATCGGCACTCACGCAAACCATGAAGCCATCGCTCCGCTGGCACAGCACACCGCTCAGCACTCAGGTCGATTGAGTAACGATGTCGCCGTGCTCGATCCCGATGGCTCGCGGGCACCGATGCCGGGCACGCAGGCGCTCATCGCAACGCTGCACCAGAACGCCCAGCGCGATCCTGCAACCGCTGCGGGCTCGCTGTACGTCCTCGAAGGCAGCATGAACGGCAACCGCTTCATCGCTCGCGCTCTGTCAAAGGCCCTTCAACTCTCCCCCGCGCTCCCCGGCCTGTCCTACTTCGACCCATACGGCGAAGGGCAGCCCGCCAAGTGGGCAGCCTTCCGCGAGGCGCTCGATGCAGTTCCCCAGCCCCATTGGGCTTCGGTCGTCGCAGGCGCAGAGTTCATGTTCCGCGCGATCGCGGATGTCAGCGATGAAGTTCACGCTTCGCTCGCCGACACTCCCGCAGCCGTTTAATCTGGCGAGCCGATAACGCTCGAATCTCAACACTTGTTCTCGCTTGTGAGAGGCCATGCCGACTGTGCGCTCGCTCAGGTGGGCAAGAAGATGATCCGCACACACTCCCAACGTACCCGGGACTGCGAACGTCCGATGTTGCTGGCATGGACTTCGATGCGGTGCATGAGTTTCTCAGAGCGTACATGCCAGCAGCGATCGCACTGATCTTTGGCGGGACGGGCGTCGTCTTGTTCGCGCGCATCATGTACCTGGCACAAGCCGCCCGACACTGGCCGACGACGCTCGGCATCATCCGGCGCGCAGAACTCGTCTGGAGCCCATCTCCAGGCAGCGAGCCCGGCGGAGTCTGGATGCCCGCGATCGAATACGACTACGAAGTCAATGGCCTGCTTTACACCGGCAAGAAGATCTCGCCCGTCGCAGATACCGGCTATTCCGTCAAGGATTGGTCCGAGGCGAAAATCGCACCCTACGCGGTCGGCGACAGTGTCCAGGTGCATTTTGACCCGGTCGATCCAAATCGCGCCTGCCTCGAGATCACAACCGATGGCTTGCTGATCGCGTCAATTCTGATCCTCGTTGGCGTCGGATTCGGCATCGCTCAGGGTTTATCGTCGTTCGGCTGACCCTCGTCGTACCGAACTCGCCGCAGCGGGTTCGGTTCAACCACGTCGACGACGAAGCCCCAGCCCGAGCACACCAGCCCCAATCGCAAGCACCCCCGGTGCCGGCACCATATGGGCCCCGACATGCACGTTGTCAATCGCCCACGACTCGTCATTGAGGTTATTGCTCGATGGCGCGCCGATGAACTCGATTCGAATCACGTCCACATCGCGCGACAGTTCGAATTCCAGCGCGATATTCCTGAAGATCGAGTCCTTGTACGCACTGTTGAACCCAAGATGCACCGGTCCCAGTGTCGGCTGTATGAAGTTCTGCTCAATCTTGACGCTGTGAAACGTCTCCCAGAGCAATAGGTCGCCATTGACCCGCACGCCGAAATAATCTGGCCCGTATGCACCCGCAAACCCGCCGTCCCACGAATCAATCAGGTAGAGATCAAACTCGAGGGTGTAGCGCGTCGTCGCTGTGCGCCCGCCGCCAAGCGGGCCTCCGCTGCCTCCCGAACCGCCAGGCCCGCCGCCCTGATCTCCACCATTGCCCGAGCCACCATCACCCGGATCACCTCCATTGCCGCCACCCTGGTCCCCGCCACCGTTCGGCTTGTGCGGGTGCAGCGCCGCTAGCTGTAGCACATGCGTCTCTTGCGTAAAGCGCCCTATGAATCCGCTGAAGTTGGTGGTGGTGTTCCAGACGGGGTTGGAGACCCACTCTGGCCCGACTTTCGATGCTGACTCGAAGTCGTTCGAGTAAAAGTTCACGATATCGGCCGATGCCACTGATGTAACCGCGCTCACCAGTCCTGCAAGAACGACGTGCTTCATCTCAGATTCTCCGTGTCTAGTAGCGCAACGGGTTCCTGGCCCATTTGCACCCCGACAACAGACCCTCTGCCCGGCAAGCATGCCACCGAATGACAAATTCCATCTATCCCCCGGCGATGCCCGTGATGATCGGGGAATCTGGGAAACTCGCTCACCCTCAGTGATCGTCCTATACTCCCGTTCGGCCTGCCCTTCCCCGCACCCCCGGCCGAAACTGAAACTCGCGAGCCCCATTCATGCCTGCCACCCCGGACACTGTTTCATCGCTGCGCAATGTCGCCATTATCGCGCACGTCGACCACGGCAAAACATCGCTTGTGGACCAACTGCTCAAGCAGTCCGGTAACTTTCGCGCAGGCGAGCTCGAAAAACTCGCCGGGGGTCAGCACGACCTCATCATGGATTCCAACCCCCTCGAACGCGAACGCGGCATCACCATTCTTGCCAAAAACTGCGCCGTCACATATGTAGCCGAAGACGGCCGACCGTACCGAATCAACATCATCGACACCCCCGGCCACGCCGACTTCGGCGGCGAAGTCGAGCGCGTCCTGCATATGGCAGACGGTTGCCTCCTTGTCGTGGACGCCTACGAAGGCCCCATGCCACAGACTCGCTTCGTGCTCGGCAAAGCCCTCGCAGCCGGACTCAAGCCCGTCGTTCTCGTCAACAAATGCGATAGACCCGACGGCGACCCCGACCGCGTCGTCAGCGAAGTTCTCGACCTCCTCATCGCCCTCGGTGCTGAAGACGACTCCATCCTCGACTTTCCCGTCGTCTATGCCTCGGCTCGCGACGGCTGGTCCTCCAACACCTGGCCCGCAACCGAGAAGGTCGATCTCCGCCCCGTCTTCGAAGCCATCGTCAAGCACGTCCCTCATCCCGATGTCTACATCGAAAAGCCCCTCCGCATGCAGATCACCACGCTCGACTACTCCGACTATGTCGGACGAATCGGCGTCGGACGCGTGTATCAAGGCACAATCCGTGTCGGCGAGCCCATCGTGGTCATCAAGCATCAGCCCGATGGATCCACCACAACCGCGCGCGCCAAGATCGTGACGCTCCAAGGCTTCAGCGGCCTGTCCAAGGTCGATCGCAACCGCATCGAGGCAGGCGACCTCTGTGCCCTCTCAGGCATCGACGACCTCGACATCGGCGACACCATCTGCGACCCCGATCATCCGGATCCGATGGACGCAGTCATCGTCGACGAGCCCACCATCTCCATGACTTTCCGCATCAACGACTCCCCGCTGAGCGGCAAGGACGGCCAATATGTCACCAGCCGCCAGATCCGTGCTCGCCTCGAACGTGAACTCGAACACAACGTCGCACTGCGCGTCGCGCCGGGCCGCGGGTCCGACGAGTTCGTCGTCTCGGGTCGCGGCGTTCTCCACCTGGGCATCCTTCTCGAAACCATGCGACGCGAAGGATTCGAACTCTCCATCGGGCGACCCATCGTCATCGAACGCGAGATCGATGGCGTCCTCTGCGAACCCGTCGAAGAAGTCGTCGTCGACTGCCCCGAAGCCACCGTCGGCTCGGTCATGCAGCTCGTCGGCGAACGCAAGGGAAACCTGCGCAAGATGGAAAGCCGAACCGACGGCATCGCACATTGCGTCTTTGAAATGACCAGCCGATCGCTCATCGGCCTGCGCGGACGCGTTCTCAACGCGACGCAGGGCGAAGCCATCATGCACCACACCTTCGAACGCTTCGAGCCTGTTTCATCAGAGCGACTTCGCCGCATCAATGGCGTCATGATCGCCACCGAAGGCGGACAGGTCACACACTACGCCTGCGAACTCCTGCATGAACGCGGCGTCCTCTTCGTACGCCCCGGCGATCAGGTCTACGCCGGCCAGGTCGTCGGCGAACACAACCGCGACACCGACATCCCCGTCAACATCTGCCGACTCAAGCACCTCTCCAACGTTCGTAACGCCAACAAGGAAGCGACCGTCACTCTCAAGGCCCCGCGCGAACTGAGCCTCGAACAGGCCCTCGAATATATCGAAGATGACGAACTCGTCGAACTCACACCCCGCGTTGTGCGCCTGCGCAAGGCCATCCTCGACGAAGGCACTCGCCGCCGCGCCGAACGATCGGCCCGAGACCGGGCAAACTCCTGAGTGTCTCGGGGCAATCATTGCCAGCCACCGCCTGGTATGGCGCGCTTATCGGGCATGAACCCCGCCGGTACTTCAACACCCCCAATGCTGAATTGATGAATCCGCAGACAACTTTCCTGCGGATCGGCTTGCAGACTCAGCAGGTTTTCAATTCTGATGACCCGCCATTTCTGTTTTTCTGCTATGCTGGGTTCGTGCGCGAGTTCACGCTGCGCAGCGTTAGAGAGAGAAAGCCGCCAAAGAATTTCGCCCGAGGGAGAATTGTTCATGATCAGTCATGCCGCACGCTTCGCTGTAACTTCTGCCATGCTCGCTGCCGGACTCGCCTCAGCACAGGCGATGCCTGTCGCCGACTCCCGCAATCAACCTCTCCCCGTCACACTTGATGCGTTCGAGATCATGAGTGTGAGCACGCTCGGCCAGGTCATCCACGAAGCTGAGTTCGCAGGCTTCGATCCGCGATCATGCATCAATGACGCTTCGCACACTGATCCCACCTTTGGCGCGACGCAATGGACCATGCAGGCCGGCTTCGCGCAGCAGGAAATCGCCGCCGCGACCTATACCCTCCCCGCTTCGGCCTTCCCCATCAAGATCGGCGTCATGCGTTGCCTCTTCCTCACGCTCAACGCCATCGAAGTCACCACCACTGAGTGGAGCATCCTCGTCTGGGAAGGAACTCCAAACAACGGCACACTGGTCGCCTCCTACTCCTCCGACAACATCATCCTGCCCCACCTCGTCATGCCTCCAGGCACCAACGGCACGCTCATCGAAGTCTCGGTTGATCCGGGCGACCCCGAGCAAATCATCATCACCAACGCAGGCGGCTCAAATCGCTTCACCATCGGCTTCCGCATCGACCGCCACAACAGCCAGACCGCCAACCCCTGCCTCACCGCACCACCTTCCAACCGAAACGCATTCCCCGCGACTGACCGCGATGGGCTCGCTTCACCCACTGGCAACTGGCTCTTCGCCCTCAACTGCGGCTCTTTCGGGTGCGCTGCCGGTTGGAACACGTTCAGCAATCTCGGCCTGTGCACGCCAAGCGGCGACTGGGCCATCGCTGCAACATGGTCCAGCCTCAGTTGCATCGAAGGCTTCGGAGCCTGTTGCAAACTCGATGGAACCTGTGCCCAGCTCTTCGACTTCGAATGTAATGCCATCGGCGGAACCTATCAGGGCGATGGTTCAGCCTGCGCCACCGTCAACTGCCCCACACCAACTGGTGCATGCTGCTTCCCCAACGGGTTCTGTCTCGTCCTCTCGCAGGCACAATGCGGCGGCACCGGCGGCACCTATGCCGGTCACGGAACCATTTGCGAAGATGCCAATGGCAACGGGCAGTTCGACGCCTGCGAAGCCGACAAACCCTGCCTTGCTGATCGTAACGGCGACGGAGTGCTCGATTTCTTCGATGTCCAGCACTTCCTTTCGGCCTTCTCTGCACACGATCCCAATGCCGACCTCAACGGCGACAATGTCTTCGACTTCTTCGACGTTCAGGCCTATCTCAATCTCTTCTCCGCCGGCTGCCCCTGAGGCTCGGTCACACTCCAGACTCAAAATGAACAAGGGCTGCACGACGTTCCGTGCAGCCCTCTTTGTCTTGATCGACCCACAACACATTCAGCACATCGTCAGCCCGCCATCAACGCAGATCACCTGACCCGTCAGGTATCCCGCGTCGTCACTCGTGACATACGCAACCGCAGCTGCGATGTCTTCAGGCGTGCCCAATTCGCGCACACTCATCGCGCTCTTGATGTGCTCAATCACTGGCGCGGGCAAACTCGCCGTCATGTCTGTCTGCACAAACCCGGGCGCGATCACGTTGCATGTAATGCCCTTGCCCCCAAGCTCCCGCGCCACAGACTTGCTCAGCCCGATCAGCCCGGCCTTTGACGCTGCGTAGTTCGCCTGGCCCGCGTTCCCGATCACACCCGAGGTCGAAGCGATGCTGCAGATGCGCCCAAAGCGCCCCTTCATCATCGGCCTGGCCGCCGCACGAATTGCCACAAATGCCGACCGCAGGTTTGTGCTGAGCACTTCGTCCCATTCCTCGTCGCTCATGCGCAAGACAAGATTGTCGCGCGTCACACCCGCGTTGTTGACGAGAATATCAAGCCGTCCGAGTTCTTCGACCACTGAATCAATCATCGATGCCAGCGACTTGCCGTCACCCACATCCACCGCGCGCACGCTCGCCGAACCACCCTGCGCCTCGATCTCGGCTTTGAGATCATTCAGAGGCCCGGCCGATCGACTCACAAGCACCACATGCCTCTGGCCCGACAGCGCCAGCCGAAGTGCGATCGCCCGCCCGATACCACGGCTCGCACCTGTCACGATCGCCACACGCTTCTCGCTCGATTGCACTGGTGTCATGGAGCGTGCTTCTCCGCCAGTTCGCGCACCGCTTCGGGTGTCGAACTCAGAATCTCCGCGAGAATCTCGTACACGACACTTTCATTGAGCATGTCCGCCGCCCCGGGGAACGACGCCATCATGCTCATCTGCTCTCTGAAACCCGCCATCATCATCCCGAGCGTCTCGCCCGAGATCTTGGCTTCGAGGGTCGATGCCGCTTCCACCTGCTGCTTGCCACGGTCATAGGCCGACCGCAACTGCGCCGCATCCATGCCAAACTGCGCCGCCATCATCGGCATCAACGCATCGAGCCCCATCGCCGGAGCGCCCATGCGCTCCATCAGCTTTCGGCTCAGCTCGATACCGATGTACACCGCGTCGGGCGATTGTGCGTAGTCAAGCCCCGCAACGCGCGAACCCCCGCCCGTCTCTTCAATATCCGCCAAAAGATCAGTCAGCGACGCCCCGTCCCAGTCCGACGCCCGCGCCCGAACCATCGGCGTCGACCACGCCTGCGACCACACCCAATCACCCGTAACGCCCTTGGCAGCATCCCACGCCAGAACATACGACGAGCCAGGCTCCTGCACCGCGATGAACATCAACCCGCGGACCGCCGACTCGCTCACCGTCGGCTCTTGCTGAAAGTGCACGACCCTCACCGCTTCGATCTCTTCAACCGCTTCGTACCAGTCCCCGCTGCCGACCAGTTCATCAAGCGTCTGCTGCGATGCACGCGAGAGCATTGCTCCAACTGCCGTCTCATCGCCCGACGCAAATACGCTCGCAAACTCAAGCCCGGCCTTGGCCAGCGACCAGTCCCAGACCTCCAGCCCCTCCTGCGCCAACTGCACGCGCGCATCAAGCGACACCTCTCGCATCACGGCGTCAAAACTCACAGGGTCCGGGTCGCGCGGAGGCGGCGGTGGTGGAGGCGGCGGCGGTGGTGGTGGCTCCTCCTTCTTGCACGACGTCAACAACGCCAGAGCCCCCGCACCAAGTGCCAAAGGCATGCACATCTGCAACCCGATCGTCGCGATCGAAACCGCGCTCGCAATCCTCTTATGAAGGCTCATCATGGGTCTCCACTTTCACGTTTCGATCGATTCGTCTCATCAGGCCCGCCAGCGTCTTGCCCGGAGAAAGTTCATGAAACTCGCTCCCCGCACGCTCCCCGGCAAGCCACACACAATCGTCCGCCCAGCGAACCGAATGGGTCAACTGCTCCACCAGACGCCTGCGGATCGACTCTGCAATCGTAGAACCCGCTTCCGCTTCATGCGGCCGCCCCGTCACATTCGACAGCACCGTGCACCGAGGCGCAATGATTTCTGTCTGTTCGAGCGCTTCAGCAAGCCGCTTGGCTGCCGGTGCCATCAGCGGGCTGTGAAACGCCCCCGCGACCGCCAGCCGCGCCGCGCGCAGTCCCATCTCCGCCGCAACCTTTTCCGCCCGATCACACGCCCCCGCGGTTCCGCTCACCACGACCTGCCCCGGCGCGTTGAAGTTCGCGGGCACCAGCACTTCTCCCCCGCTCGCTCGTTCGCACAGGATCACCGCGTGCTTTTCCTCAGCCCCGATCAACGCCACCATCCCGCTCGCCTGCGCCTCGGCCGCGTCCTGCATCGCCCGCCCGCGCAGCGTCACAAGTTCCAGCCCCGCCTCGAAACTCATCGCTCCGGCGGCGCACAACGCCGTGTACTCGCCCAGACTCAACCCCGCCGTGGCCGCAAGATTCAGTTCCCCCGGGCTCACACCCCACGCTGCACACAACCCAGCCAGCGACGCCATCGACGACACGAAAATCGCCGGCTGGCTCACATCCGTCTGGTTGAGCCGTTCGACCGGTCCATCAAAGCACAAGCAAGAAATGCTTGCCCCGAGCCGATCGCCCAGAATCGCATCCGCTTCCTCAAACACACGCAGGGCTTCGGCGCTCGCGCCGGCCCACGCTCGACCCATCCCCACAACCTGTGCGCCCTGACCCGGGCAAAGCAAGACTCGGCTCATCGCACCCATCGTAGCAACGCAACCCGTCCCCACGCCCCCGCCCCCGCGTACCGTCTAGCCTCCACATTGCACGCAGGGGAACCCCATGACCACGCCCGTTCAGCCATTCCCGCCTCGTACCGCCGTCATGATCGCCAGCGGCGACAGTCGTCTCAGCGCCAACCTCGCATGCTGGGCCGCCCAGCAGCATCTCGAACACGATGCCGCTCGCGCCCTGGCAACGGTTGGATGGTCCGTCCAGCGCGGCAGCCCCGAACGCTGGTCCGACCTCGAGCCCCACGGCTTCATCTTCAGCCAGGCCCACGGCCGCGACGTCTTCGAGAACATACATCCCGATGCGCCCCTCATCGTCGTCGAAGCAGTCTGGCAGTATTCACAGCACGTTCTGGCCGGGCTCATCCGCCACCGCGGACCAATCCTTATTCTCGCCAACTGGTCCGGGCAGTGGCCCGGGCTTGTCGGCGCTCTCAACCTCCGCGGCTCACTCACCAAAGCCGGCGTCCGCCACTCCCTGCTCTGGAGCGGCAACTTCTCCGATCCACTCTTCCTGACCAAACTCCGCCAGTGGTGCGACACCGGCTCCATCACGCACGACCTCTCCCACGTCGCCCCGCTCGACCCGGCGCGCCTGCCCGACAACGCCCGCTCGCTCGCCTCGCGCCTGGCAGCCGAACTCCGCCTCCGTCCCGCGATCATGGGCGTCTTCGACGAAGGGTGCATGGGCATGTTCAACGCCATCATCCCCGATCACCTGCTCCATGCCTGCAGCGTCTACAAGGAACGCCTCAGCCAGTCCGCCCTCGTCGCCGCGATGCATGAAGTCTCGGCCGCCGACGCCCGCGGCGTCTATGACTGGCTCACCAGCCACGGCATGCGCTTCAACCTCGGCACCGACGAAGCCACCGAACTGACCGAGCGACAGATCCTCGAACAGTGCAGCATGTACATCGCCGCCGCGCGCCTCGCCGATCGCTTCGGCTGCGACGCTGTCGGCATCCAGTACCAGCTCGGCCTCACCGGTTCCTGCGCCGCCAGCGACCTCGTCGAAGGCATGCTCAACTGTTCGCTTCGTCCGCCCGTGCGTGCTGTGGACGGCCCCAACGCCGGCGCCCTCATCGCCGAAGGCCGCCCCATCCCCCACTTCAACGAAGTCGATGAATGTGCCGGCCTCGACGCGCTGCTGACCGATCGCGTCTGGTCCGCCCTTGGCCTGGCCTCCGACAACACGCTCCACGACATCCGCTGGTCCGACCGCGACCACTCGGGCACGACCGATGCCGAGGTCTGGGTCTTTGAGATCTCCGGCGCCGTGCCCGCGTCGCATTTTGCCCGAGGCTGGGCCGACGCCGTCGGCGAGCGCCAACCCGCGATGTACTTCGCCAGAGGTGGCAGCACCGTCAAAGGCGTCAGCAAGCCCGGCCACGTCGTCTGGAGCCGCATCTTCGTCGATGGCCTCGCCGGCATGCCCGGGGGCAAACTCGTGATGGACATCGGCCGCCTCAACGCCATCAGCCTCCCGCCCGAAGAAACCCAGCGCCGCTGGGACGCGACCACGAGTCAGTGGCCGATCATGCACGCCGTCCTCCATAACGTCTCGCGCGACCAGCTCATGGCTGCGCACCAGTCCAACCACATCCAGGTCGTTTACGCCCCGGACGCAAAGACCGCCGACGCCGCCCTGGCCGCCAAGGCTGCCCTTGCTTGCGAACTCGGCATCAAAGTCCGCCTCTGCGGGCACGCGCTCTAGATCTGCGGTACCATGCCCGCTACGCAAGGAACCCACTCGATGACCGCATCATCCCGCTCGCGCCTGGCCGTCGTCGCTCCGTGGGTCTTTCACATCCTGACCGCACTCTCTGCCATCGCCCTTGTCATCGTCGCCCTGAGCAGTGAAGACCTCTGGCACGAGCTGCATCGCAAGGATTCCTACGACGGCGCGGGGCTTGTCGAGAACATGACCGTGCTTGTCCTGCTGCCCGCGATCCCGCTGGCGATCTTCGCCGCCCTGCGCTGGGGAAAACGTCTGCCGTGGTGGCCGCTGCGCGTCTGGATCATCCTCTGGGCCCTGGCGGCCATCTATCTTGCGGGCGAGGAGATCTCGTGGGGCCAGTGGCACTTCCAGTGGGAGACGCCCGAAGTCTTCGCCGCCCGCAACGATCAGAACGAAACGAACCTGCACAACATGAGTTCGTGGCTCGATCAGAAGCCCCGCACCCTTGTCGAAGTCTTCATCATCGTCGCGGGCCTCATCGTCCCCGTTGTCGCGCGCCTCCGCAGCGGCAAGCCCCTCGATGACGACGCTCCCGGCGCGTGGATCCTGGCCGATGCCATGTGCTGGTCGGCCGCTGGAGCCTACCTCGTCGTGCGCGTGGCTCCCTATGTCATGCCCGGCCTGCTCGGCGAGCGACTCGACGAATCCGAACTGCGCGAACTCTCGATCGCGTGGTTCATCGCCGTCTACCTCTTCTCGTTCTTCATCCGCCTGCGGGCGCGGCGCGTCTAAGCCTTCTTGCCCAGATATTTGGCAATGTCAAAATCCACGAAGTCGGCGTGGTGAAAGATAATGCTCTCGATCGACCGCTGCACCTTGTCGCCTTCGTGGCTGTGCGTCGCGACGATGTGCATCACCTCGGCCGGAATCCCATGCTTATAGCACAGCGCCACCCCGCTGAACGGGTGGCGCAGCATGTCCCCGAAGTGTCCCTTGATGACCTTGCCCCCGGCGTCCTTGTCAAACTCGAGGGGCTTGCCCACATCGGCCAGAAGCGCCCCGGCGATCAGGTAATCCCGGTTGATCGGCACCCGCTCGCCGAAGACTTCGCTCAGCACCGCCGCGATCGCGATGCATTGTTTCGCGCACGAGTTCAGGTGCTCGATATACCGCAGGTCGATCTCCCCGGCCAGCAGCGTGAACGGCACAGCCCGCAGTTCTTCAACGCTCCAGCCCTTACCGCCGCACCCGGTCCTGATCGCTTCATCCCACACCGCCGCGACCTTCTGGCGCAAAGCCGCATCGCCGATGTCCATCAGGTTGGGAAACAGTTCTGCCACGTCGCTCACGTTCATCGCCATCGCTCATCCTCCTCTGCGCCCGCCAGCTGCTTCATCCGCTGGCTTCGCGCTCCATGCCACACGCGGCTCAAACTCCTCGCGCAGCACCGCATGCACGACATCATCGTGATAGGTTCCGTTCTTGCACAGGCACTGGCGCAGGATTCCCTCCGGTTTCATCCCGATCTTGCGCTGGACTCTCCCCGACGCCTCGTTGCCCGCGAAATGCCCGCCCCAGATCCGGTTGAGACCAAGCCGCTCAAAGCCATAGCCCACGAGCGCCGCGGCTGCTTCGGTCGTCAGCCCGCGATTCCAGTACGGCGTTCCGATCCAGAACCCGATCTCCGCTCTGTTGTTGCCGTGGTCGATCGTCAGCCCGATCGAGCCGATGGCCGTGTCTTCATCCTTGAGCGCGATCGTCAGCAGCAGGTGGTCGCCCGCCGCCAGCCCCGCACGCTGCATCTCCATGTACGCTCTGGCGTGCTCGGCGCGATACGGGCTCGGCAGGCGCAGCGTGGTGGCGTACACCAGCGGGTCATCGGCCAGAGCCGCAAACCCTGCGATGTCGCGCTCGGCGAGCCTGCGCAGCCGCAGCCGCGCTGTCTCGATCACCACGGCTTCGAGCGGAGCAGCCCCGGTCATTTATGCCTTGCCCTCGGATGTGTCTGTCCCGCCTTCGGCTTTGCCTGTCCCGCCGTCGGCCGGGGCCGCCCCGGGCCCGTCATAGACCGCCGCCCCCGGCGTGATCGGTCGCATCGGCTTCATGCGCGCCTTTTCCTCGGCGACGTGCGCGACCAGCCCCGGAACCCGCGCGATCATGAACAGCCCGTTCATGATCGCGCAGTCAACCCCGAGATCGGCCGCGATGGCCCCGATCGCTCCATCGACATTGATCGGCAGCGCCTTGCCGCTGGCCGCAAACGCCGCCTCGATCGCCCGGGCCGCCGCGATGTGCCCGCGCGTCTCGTCGAGCCCGGCCTGGCGCGCCAGTTCAAACAGCCGCGCCGTCCTCGGGTCGGCGGTGTGGACGCGATGACCAAAGCCGGCCAGTTTCTCGCCGCGCGTCTTTGCTTGAGCAATCACGCTCGCCGCCGCCTCGTCGAGCGTGCTCCCGGCCCCGGCCAGCGCCAGCACCTGCCCCAGCGTCCGCGCACAAGCCTCGATCGCCCCGCCGTGATGAGCGTTGATGCTCATGATCCCCGCCGCCACACTCGCGCTGAGGCTCGCCCCAGTGCTCGCGACCGTGCGCGCAGCCAGGGCGCTGGGCGGCGTCGCGCCGTGGTCGATGCTCGAGACCAGCATCGCCTCGAAGAGCCGCCCGACCTCCGCCGTCGGCAACCGGCCCAGCAGAATCAGGTGTACCGCCTCGCCGAACGACACGCTCCCCATCAACGCGGCAATATCCTGCCCGCGCACCCGCACGCGGTTGGGGGCAATCTCGGTGATCGCGGTGGGCCACGACGTCATGGGCGATCCTACGCCCGCACCCGCCCGATCTGCCGCCCCGACCGGGTGCCGCAGCCATGGCTCAGCATGGCCACGATCAGTCCATGCGTCCGCAAACGCACCGCCCCCCGCCGGGCACGAATCAGCCGGGTGCCGTGGCCATGGCTCTGCATGGCCACGATCAGCCCACGCGTCCGCAAACGACCCCCCGCCCGCCGGACCCAGGAGAAAACCCAAGGATCGTGCTCAGTGTCCCGTCGCGGGAACTCTAAAACCCTTCGATGACACGACACAATCCCTCGATGACACGACACAAT